>CAZPOY010000183.1:0-1524 GCA_964588345.1 uncultured Thermoplasmata archaeon | reverse complement strand
TCATTGCCATATTTGAAATCCGTGAGAAAGAGGTCGAATGCTTTTAGAATGACCTTCATGGCTTTTCTTGATGCATACATGTTCGAATTCCATACCTGAGGCACCCTCATATCAAGTTTGTCAAGAGTTCGCATTATCAGGTAAAGGTGTGGGTTGGGGTCTCCACCAACCCAGTTTACGTTCCTAACTTCCCCCTTCCATCTTTCAAGTCGTGAGGTCATTTCTTCCGCCGTCAAGGATTCACCTGAATTCGGCTTCTGACTGATGTTCCAATTTTGACAATAAGCGCATTCGAAATTGCAGCCAGTGAAAAAAACGGTTAGCGAAGGAACCAGTATTTTCTCTTCTCCCAGATGAGGAAAGATCGAACTGATTCTTGAATCTGCAATGCCGCACGAACCCCTTTCACCTTGAAAACGCGACACGCCACAATGCTTGTGACATAGATGACACGGTGAATGAATCTTTTCGGTATCTTCCAATAATTTGGAAAAATGTCCGCCTTTTTTTAATTTCGTGTATCTCGGTACTTCATTTTTATGCAAAATCTCAGTATAATGATGCAGGAATGAATTTTCATCCGAATGAATAGCCATGCCTAGAAAAAGGAATTAGCCAATGAAAAAATCTTTGGTAATTGAAAAGACCAATGTAAATCTCACATTCCATGGAACACACTTATATATCATACTCATTTGGGTAAATAGGATTTGTAATCATGGCAGTAGAAAAAGGCGACAAATTGAAGGTCGAATACACCGGCAAACTAGATGATGGAACGGTATTCGACAGCAGTGATAAACAAGGACAGCCCCTTGAATTCGTATTAGGGCAGGACCGCCTAATCGAAGGTTTTGAATCGGCTCTTGAAGGGATGAAAGAAGGTGAGGAAAAGGACATCACCATCGAACCGGAAAACGCTTACGGCGAACGGGACGAAAAACTCATTCAGACGATTCCCCGTACACAGTTACCCGAAGGAACGGAAATAGAAGTTGGAATGGTTCTTGGCATGCAGCTTGAGAACGGACAGCAGATTCCGGCAACGGTCACCCAAGTTGATGAAGAAGAAATGACCGTCGACCTGAACCATCCTCTTGCTGGAAAGACGTTGCATTTCCAAATAAAAGTACTTGACGTCGCTTGATTGGGAAAATGCGAATAACGAGACCTAGTCGTGCAAGGCACGACAGGCCTTTGAAAGCGAGTTTGAACTAACATATGAATCTCGTCATTCTGCGAATAACGAGACCTAGTCGTGCGAGGCACGACAGGCCTTTGAAAGCGAGTTTGAAATAACATGTGAATCTCGTCATTCTGCGAATAACGAGACCTAGTCGTGCGAGGCACGACAGGCCTTTGAAAGCGAGTTTCAAAGGTAAGCCCGCCCAGACGAGTGAAAAACCTGTTTTTCACGAATTAGCCTTTAGGAGATTTGAATAAAATATCAGCACACTAAAGGCAATACGGGACTTTTCAAAGAAAAGTCTGAGTCGGACGGGTGAATCAAAACATTAAAGAGTT
>CAZPOY010000182.1:0-1667 GCA_964588345.1 uncultured Thermoplasmata archaeon | reverse complement strand
TTGATTTGGACCTTTTGCGAATTTTGAACGATAGTCCCAGTTCCTCAAGGTCTTTTTCAAAAACTTCCGCATCTCCAAGATTCTTTTCGACCTTTTCGACGTCAACCTTGCCGTGGACGGTCATTTCAGCCGTTTCGTCCTTGGTTTCGACCAGTAAGTTCTTCAAAGCGGCTTTTCCCTTGACTTCCTTTCTTTCCTTCTTGGTCACTTTCTCTTCATAGCATGACGTGGGAACGCCGGTGTTCAGAATTATTACGCCGAGAAGCCGTTCCTTTTCATCGTTCTTTTCCACTTTGAGATAACCGGAAAACAAGAATTTTCTAAGCTCCTTTAATAGCTCAATGAGTGCCTCTTCTCCGCCTTGAGATTTACGGATGATTATGCCCACCGGTATTTTGGGTATATTTCTCGCCTCAAAGGGCAATGGTACGGGTTTGATTTATGGTTTTGGTCTTATTTGGTGCAAAAAGATAAAACGGATTGAGAGGATTACCAGCCATGCAAAAAGTGGTCTTGTCGGCATTCCCCAAGCAAGGGAAGCCGGATGCCTTCGCTGGAAAAATCGTGGAAAAACGGTTGGCAGCCTGCGTGAACATCATTCCTGCTGCACGAAGCATCTATCGCTGGAAGGGAAAGGTCGTCAAAGACGAAGAGGTCATCTTAATCATAAAGACCAGCACCGACCGGCTCGAAGAACTATTCGATTTCATCAAGAACGAACATCCGTACGAAGTCCCTGAAGCCATTTCGCTCAAAATCCACAAGGGTCTTGAAAACTATCTCACATGGATAGAGGATTCAACCAACCCCGCCCCAAAACACTAAGGGAATCAGGTAGCGTTTCCCATCAAATCGTCAGATTGGCAATGTAATGCCTTGCAAGGGTGCATGAGAAATCAGGGAGCACGATTTGGATGAACTTTTGAAAATCGACACCAGCAGAGTCATCCGCATTGTCAGAGATTACCCTGATGCAACTGAAGTCAACGCCGTAATCCTTGCACACCTGGGCTGAAGCAGCCCCTTCCATCTCCACGCAAAGAACACCGGGAAGTTCTCGCCTTAACCCTTCTCTCATTTCCCGACTGTGCAAAAACGTGTCCCCTGAAGCCACCCGACCGATTTTGACCTTGGGACTGATGTCCGGTGATACCCTTTTGAACGTCCCCTTTGGAACTAGTTCCTGAATGGTCCTTTCCGATGAGATTCTGGCAATTTCAAGATGTTTCTCTTTTACGATGAAATGGCTAACGCCGGTAAAGGGGATTTCGTATCTCGGGCAAAGAGGCCTTGCGTCCATGTCGTGCTGGATCAACTGATTTGCAACGACGATGTCCCCCACCTCGATGGACTCGTCAACGGCACCAGCACACCCCGTAAAAAGCATCAGGTCGGGGTCGAATGCCGATATCATGGCCGTTGTTGCTTGAGAAGCGGAGACCTTGCCGATTCCAGAGATGCCCAGACCAACGCTGATGCCATTTTCGGTTTCTCCAAACGAGAAGGTTTTCTTGCCGATATTCCTTTTTTCGACGTTCTTCAACAAAGATTCGATTTCCTTGACTTCGAATTCCATGGCACCCATAATCCCTAGCTTCATTTCTCATCCTCCTTGGTTCTCATCGGAAAATCCCCGTTCCCATCAGAAGAGTTCCCATTCCCATCAG
>CAZPOY010000181.1:0-1690 GCA_964588345.1 uncultured Thermoplasmata archaeon | reverse complement strand
ATGACAAACACTTCCCAAACCTTTTTATCTGGTTGCCAATGGACCGTCAATGACCGACATTCCAAAGTCCCATCCGCGATACCATTCGCTCATGATGAGGGAAAAACTCGTAAAGGGTTTTCGGAACGGATTGGTTGCAGAAGCCGGGCTCATCGCTCATGGAAGGGGCGAGGCCTTCGATTATCTTCTGGGAGAGGAAACGATACCTCCGGCTGAAAGGGCCATCCGCCATGCGGTTGCACAAATGGAGAAGAGCCAAAAAGTCGTTCTTTCGGTAAACGGCAACGTGGCGGCCCTCTGCGGTGAACTGATTGCAGACCTTCAGCGTAGATACGCCCTGGCCGTGGAAGTCAACATATTCCATCGTACGGAAGAACGACTGGGCAGGATAGTGGAGCATCTGGAAAGACACGGCGTGGAAAATGTTCTTGGGTTGGAACCCGACTCGACCATTCCCGGATTGGACCACGCCCGGGCCAAGTGCTGTTCCCATGGCATATTCGGTGCGGACCTGGTTCTTGTGCCTCTGGAGGACGGGGACCGGGCAAAAGCACTTGTGGACATGGGAAAGACCGTGGTAACCATCGACCTGAATCCTCTTTCAAGGACCTCCTGCACCTGCACGACCACCATTGTGAATGAGGTATGTCGTACCTTCGAATACATGATACGGGAGGATGTGGCCAAATACGATGCGGGATTTGACAATGCAAAAAATCTTGAAGATGTCATCCATTACATAAACGACCGTTTGAAAGGGCTCGACTTACATAAACTATAAATCAGCCGGCGTGGTTTTTAAACTCAGGGTATACATGATAACAGACCCGCTTTACAATTTCTTGACGGTATCCCTTCTGGGATTTGCCCTCCTCATGACGGTAGTTTCCCTGATATCCTATTTCAGGGTTGGGAACAAGAAACTTCTCATGGTCGGCGGCGGTTTTCTCATAATGGCCTTGAAGGGGATAATGCTCGGGCTCGGAATACTCGAAGTGCTCACTTTCACAGAAAGCGTGCCTCTTTTGATACTTGACATCGGGATACTCGCATTCCTCTATCTGGCGGCAGCAAGCAAATAGGTGTGAATATGCCTGAGGATGCTTTGGAACTGGAATCCAGAAGAAAGATATTCCAGTACATATCCAAAAATCCCGGAACGCATCTGCGAAGAATGGAATCGGAAACGGATTTTGCCTTGGGGCAACTTGAATATCATCTTGATTACCTTGTCAGGGAGGAACTTATCTCTTTTTCCGACGACGGTTTCAGAAAGCACTATTTTGTTTCAGCCGAGATATCGCATTCCGACAAGCCGATACTATCTCTCCTTAGGCAAAAGGTCCCCCGTCGAATCATTGTACTCGTTCTTTTGAACCCGGGCATCTCCTTCCAGGAATTGACGGATGAACTTGGGATATCCAAATCAACCCTTTCCTTTCACATGAAGAAACTTACCGGCCAGAACATCGTAACCAGGGAAAAAGACGGTCGCCAAAGCATATTCCGCATCGAAGAGGAAAACCGCATAGCCAAACTCATTCTCGCCTACAGGGAAAGTTTCGTCGACAGAATGGTGGACAGGTTCGCTTCGGCATGGCTGGACTTGGAATGAAATGATGACCTCCCCAACCTATGATTTTCATGTGCTCGTTCGTGAGCACTACGCAAAGAAAAAATCATTAGGTGA
>CAZPOY010000180.1:0-1713 GCA_964588345.1 uncultured Thermoplasmata archaeon | reverse complement strand
AACTAAATTTTGAGTAATTTTAAATTTTTATACAATCATCTGAAAAGATAAATATTTATTTAGATTTTTTACTTGAAATGTCCCATGTAAAACTCACCCTGGGTTTTTGCGTAGTCTATTATTCTGTGCTTATTCACCTTAAACTCCATACCCGATTTAAACAACAGAAACTAACTGATTTTCTCAACCTTCCCTACCATATTCAAAAAGCCCTCTACGTCATCTCCTATTGGCATCGTCTTCATTCCAATCGGATTTGAGGCTACAATGGTCCGTCAGCCAGCAATAGTCCGTCAAAACGCCACATTCCAACCAAGCATCATTATGCACGGTTTATTTATCGTGCTACGAAAAACCAGACCATTGAACTTGCCCGGTTCAAGCAAGGTTCTCGACCTCTTCCAACTTCTTCTCAGCCCTGTCCATTTCGAGATTGGCACCGAGGTCCTGGTAGGTTTCTATGGCCCGCTTGATATGGTATTTGGCATTGTCCAGGTCGCCCATGGCCAGATACATGAGCCCAGTTCGGTACTCCACTTCAGCGATGTCCCAGGGCATCCCCATCTTGATGGCCTTGTTCTTGGCTTTTTCCAGTTCCGACTGGGCCTTCCCGTACTTGCCCGCTTTTGTGTAGAACATCCCCCAGACCCGGGACACGGCGGAAAGACCGACCTCGTCGCCCATGGCATTCAGCAGGACCTCCGCTTCCTCCAAACGGTTCTTAACTTCGGGAAGGTCGTTGAGCATCACGAGGGCCTCGGCACCGTTGAACAGCGTCCAGGCCACCATGTTCTGGTCCTCGGATTCCTGAGCCAGGGACTTGGCGATGTCAAAATGCAATAAGGCCTTCTTGGGCTTACCCTGGACCAGATATACGTCGCCAAGGTTGTTCTCCACCCGGGAAAGCTCCCTCTTGTCCTCCAACTTCTCGAGTATCTTTATCGCCTCATGATAACTCTCCAGGCATTCGTCGATGTCGCCCATGGACGCGTAGTTGGACCCGGTGTCGATGAGAATCGATGCTTTCAACCCTTCGAGTTCATGCTCCTTGGCCATTCCCAATGCTTTTTCCAGTACGATCTGGGCCGATGCAAAATCGCCACGGCGCCAATGGATGTAACCGAGTCCTTGGAGGGCTTCGGTGAGGGCATCGTAAAAATGATTCTTGTTCGCCTTGTCCAATGCTTGATTGTAGTTCTCTACGCCTTTGTCGATGTCGCCCTTTTCCTTCATAAGATATCCCAGGTTCAGGAGGGCGCTGACCTCAATCTTTGCGTTGTCCTTCTTGCGGGATTCGGAAAGCATCTTCCTGAAATACTGCTCGGCATCGTTCCAATCGCCGGTCACAAGGGCCGCGTTGCCCATGTTCTCAAGATGCTCGGCCTTCTTCAAAATGTTCTTCTCTTTTTCGATGACGCTTGAGATGTCACCAAACTTCTTGACCTCCTGGAAAATCTCCCTGGCCTTCTCTTTTCCGCAGAAGGTCGAAAGGGCTCGGCTGAGATTCGATGCCAGTTCAGGCAGGTCCTGGGGCTTAATCGTCTCTCGGGATATTCCAAGGTCCTGACACTGCTTTTTGAGGATGAAGGTCCCCATGTCCTGCATTTCCCGGACCATGATGCGGTTGATGCTGTCGTAGAGCTCTTCGTTTTCCAAATCGACGTCTCCCTTTCATTACGGAATACTGGTGTTTTTTTAAATAATTACCTATGT
>CAZPOY010000179.1:0-1801 GCA_964588345.1 uncultured Thermoplasmata archaeon | reverse complement strand
GGGGTCTTCAGAATTTTCTCTCATCGCCACCCATCTGCCGTTCCTTCGGACGAGGTCGTTTCCGAAAATCACCCCGATGTAATCAAACTCGAATCCCTGGGCCGTGTAGATGCATCCGCATTGGTCAACGCCCCTGGGGTCGTGGGCCCACTGGAACCATTTTGGAATACCCTTTGCAAGCTTTTTATTTTCTTTCGCTTCCCAGGGAATTGAAAAATCACCGATTTGAACGTCATTTACCAACGTTCCATCGGGGTTCGGGTCGGACCAGGGCCAGCAGAATCCAGCTACCAGCCTTGCTGAGTTGGGTTTTTCCCTGTTTAGCCGGTTGATTTCATTGTACATTTCATTCATGTCATCGTATATTCGGAAATCCATCTTTTCTTCCGGCTTCAAAATGTCCATGTGGTTGTCCTGGATTTCAAGGATGTTGTTGACCCATAGAAGAAACGAGTCGGAACCGGAGCATCTAAACTGGGTTTTGAGTTCGAATTCGAAGATGTCTGCATCGTACTTTTCTGCCGTTTCCTTTATCAGTTCGGAATTCCCGATTTCCTGTTTTCTGACAACCTGGTCGTCATCGATGAAAAATATTGATGTTTTCGCCACTCTCACGAGAACGTCAATCTGTGGTATTTCCGACCTTTCCGCTTTGGGCGTGAAGCGATAATTTCCTGATTTTCTTATTCTATGGGCTTCATCGCACACAATAACATCAATGGAATCGTCGGGATTTTTCTTTTCGCTGAAGCTGTTGAAATACTTGAAAAGACCGCTGGCTTTTCTTCCCATGATTTTCCTTAAAGTCATGGTGAAGGATTTCGAACCCGTGGCGTGATAAACGACCTTTTCCATGGCAAGAAGTTCTGCCAAAGCATTCAATGCGATTACCGATTTTCCCGTTCCGGGCCCACCTTTCACGATGATTACGGATTTCTTTTCCGACCTTGAAGCCTTCTTTGCTCTGTCGAGAATGGCATTGTTTGCGGTTATCTGCTCATCGATTAACGAGAAGGTCTTCTGACCCTTGACCATCTCTTTTGCATGGTCCATGAGCTTCTTCGAGGGTTTTATGTTGGACATGCTGAACTTGCCAAAGATTTCCAGTCCGTCTCCTTTGTCAAGTTTCTCTTTTAGATATCTGGACAAATCGTGCAGGTTGTTCTTTCCAAAAACGGGAAATTCAGACGTAATCTCCGAAAATGCGGGACTTGTAAGCGTGCTTTGGGCCGTCACTTCGTAATTATGGCAATAAACGCAACTGGAAAGCGAAACTTCGCCCCCTTCATGAAAAACCTCAACGAAATTCTCAAGATGGTTGTGATAGCCGGCCACTTGATATGATGGATGGGGAACCATCCTTTTTCCTCCACCGACATACGTCTCCACATTCTCCTCTATTTCGCTCGGGTCCACCTTCGACCATTGCTTGAGTTCCACAAGAACGGTGTTCCCCTTTTCGTTCCCGTCCTTCCCAAAGAAGATGCAGTCGATTCTCCTGGTTGTATAAGGCAACTCATACTCAAGAACTATGTAATTGTCATCCAGACCAGCTACCTGAATTAGGTTCTTGACATATTGAAGCGAATTGGTCCAGGAAACAATTTCGGAAGGATTGGCATTCCACCCGTAATAATCGAGAAAAGCGTCGCGAAGTTTGTCGGCAACGCGATTGAAGGTCGCATCATCAACGAACTCGTCAGTGGAACCCGAGTAGAGCTTCATGGGCGGATAAGGTGGATGGGGGTGAAAAGGGTTATTATTAATCTTCCATCAGCTTTTGAACATAATTAGCATCATC
>CAZPOY010000178.1:0-1833 GCA_964588345.1 uncultured Thermoplasmata archaeon | reverse complement strand
TCCTGGGAAGAGACCTTTTCTTTTCGAACAACAATTTCACTTCGAACGAGTTCATAGGCATGGACCTTTCCCGCAATGAGAACTGCACCATGAAAAGCAACGTGATGTGGAACAACGGCCTTTCGATTTCAGGGAATTATCTAAGCCAGTGGACCACTCACGACATAGACGCGTCCAATCGGGTGAACGGAAAAACGCTGCTCTTTTTGAAAAACCTTGGCAATCTATACGTTGATGAGGAATGCGGCCAGTTGATAATGGCCAATTGCACGCAGATGGCGGTTTCCAACCAGAACTTTTCCAATGCTTCTTACGGCATGAAGGTGGCATTCTCCGAGAATGTTTCCATTCACAATGTCTCCGCCTGCGGAGGATACAACGGACTCCAGGCGTTTTACGTGAGGAATATGACCCTCTCCGAGTCGGTTTTTTCCAGCAATTACGGGTCGGGAGCTTTCTTGGAATTTACTGATGAATCCAACTTTGTCGGCAACGCTTTTTACAAGAACGGTGGGCAAGGTGCGTTCCTGGCAGCCTGTTCGGGGAACAATCTCACGGCCAACGCCTTGACGTCAAACGGCAATTACGGCATTCGGATGCGCTATGCCGAGAACAACGTTCTCTGGAACAATTCTCTGGTCGATAACGACATGGGCATGCATCTGGAAACCGGTTCGAACCAAAACGTGCTCCTGGAGAATTCTATCGTTAACAGTCGTTTGGGGGGAATCGACATGTGGAACACTGAGAAGAACACGCTTGTTGGCAATGAGATGCACAACTGCGGGGTCTTCTTGGACGGTGCGGCGACTTCACACTGGAACACGCATTCAATGGACATTTCCAACACGGTGAACGGCAGGCCCCTCGTTTATCGCAAAAACGAGGTGGACGGAACAATACCCAAAGACCCGGGGCAACTGATACTCGCCTCCTGCAGCCATTTTTACGTTTCGGGGTATTCCTTTGACAACTGCACCAACGGAATATCAGCAGGCTTTTCGAGTGAACTGGTCATAGAGAACAACGTCGTGTCCAACAACTCCGCCTTCGGAATATACCTTCTGGAGACGGTAGATTCACGTTTGTTCCACAACCGCATAATGAACAATCACATACAGGCATACGATACGGCTGGGAACAAGTGGGACGACGGTTATCCCAACGGCGGAAATTATTGGTCCGACTATGATGGCCTCGATGTGTTTTCCGGGAGGAACCAGGACCTGGAAGGAGCGGACGGCCTGGGAGACAAGGAGAGGGAGGTGCCGGGCAGTTCCGCCGTGGACAATTACCCTCTGGGAAAATTCAAGGTTCCCAATGCGACGATTTATCTAAAACCGGGGTGGAACCTGATTTCGATACCTACAAACGAATCGAACTGGTCCGTCGAATCCGTTCTGTCCAGCATAAAAGGCGAATACGACAAGGTCCAGCATTTCCGGCGGAATGGAAGCACATGGCTTCAGTACGACACGGATTATCCCGATTTTCTCAACACGCTGAATGAACTTGGTCCCCATGAAGGATATTGGATAAACGTGACATCTTCAAACCTCACCGCGCTCGTTCTATTTGGAAGCCCACATTCCTACCCCGTTCAAATCCAACTGCTGAAGGGTTGGAACCTTATAGGATATCCAACCCTTGCCGAAGGTCAAACGATAAACGAGGTCTTTTCAGGCATATCCTGGGACATGGTCCAGATGGGCGACCAGGCATGGGACTACAATCTGGTCTATCTGCCGGGATGGTACGAGATGAGGCCTGGACGAGGCTATTGGATTCATATTACTAGGGATGAGGTTCTCACTATAGAACCATGAATTAGTC
>CAZPOY010000177.1:0-1958 GCA_964588345.1 uncultured Thermoplasmata archaeon | reverse complement strand
AAATAAAGGGCTAAATATTACTGCGCTTCCTTCACCAGCTCGTCGAACTTCTTCCTCAAGACATCATTCCTTCCAAGGACAGCGGCGACTTCCTCCTCAAGGTATCCCATTTCATTGATGACGAACTCGAACTTCTGTACGGCCAAAAGCGGTATTACAATGCCCAGACCATGGACGACCTCATCGGAGGGTTCGTGATGGGGTTGGCCCCCCACACCAGCGGAGGGATACTGGCAAGAATCATTGGCTACACCAGCGTCAGGGGCTGCTACGCTCACCCGTATTTTCACGCGGCCAAGAGAAGAAACTGCGATGGTGACGAAGACTGCATAATGCTCCTGATGGATGGGCTCTTGAACTTCTCCGAATCGTTTCTTTCGGCAGGAAGGGGCGGCAGGATGGATGCCCCCCTCGTCCTATCGATAATCATAAATCCATCGGAAATCGACGACGAAGCCCACAACGTGGACACCCTTGCAGAGTATCCTTTGAAGTTATACAGGGCCGCTGAAAAAGGGCTTCATTTCCAAAGCGTGGATGAAAAGATGGGGCTCGTCAAATCGCTCCTGGGGAAGGAAACGCAATACGAAGGTTTTGGTTTTACCCATGACACCCCGGACATAAACAGCGGGCCCAAGACGACGAAATACACAACCATCAAGAAGATGGAGCTGAAGGCCGAGGCCCAGTTGAACCTGGCCAAAAAGATAGACGCCGTGGACCCCAATGACGTGGCCACCCGGGTAATCCGGAGCCACCTGCTTCCCGACATCCGGGGCAATCTCCGAAAGTATTCCCAGCAGACGGTCCGATGCACCCGATGCAACAGGAAATTCCGCCGGGTTCCCCTCAGTGGCAAATGCAAATGCGGAAACAATCTCATACTCACCATCCACCGGGGAGGCGTCGAAAAATACAGGAAGCTTGCGAAAAAACTTGCCATGGAGCAGGAGATTGACCCCTATGTGGAAAGCATCCTATTGGACCTTGACCGGTCCATCGAACGCACCTTCGCCAGGGAACTTCCTTCAGAAGAAGTTGTGGAGGAAGAGAAAGGCAAGAATATGACCTTGATGGAATTCTTTTGAGAAACGCAAATAAGGCATCCGTGCAATGGTGTTCCATGTCCCGATTCAATCTCGTTTCCGTGGGTTCGCCTCCGGTCCGGTCCATCGCAGACCTTTTGGAAGAGATAGGCGTTTCCAAGGAAGCCGTTGGAATAATGGAGAGGAAATCGGAAACGCTCCTCGTGCATTTCGAGGACCTTGACGCTCGGGGTGCCAACATTCTAAAGCAGGAAGTCCTTGCCCGAGGTGGAGATTGCGCGGTGCCCTGGGAAGGCGTAGTCCTAAAGAAGGAACGGGTGCCGGGACTTTTGATTGTTAGAAAAGGAAGCGTCGCTCACCTCATTGAGAAGATAAGGCGCCAACCCTTCGGATTAAAGACGTTCTCCGAAGAACTTGAAGAACTGATGGACAACCTTTCCCTCTGCCAAGAGAGGCCTTGGTCGAATCTCATTGACGGCAAACCCCCCTGGGTCATGGGCATCGTGAACGTCACCCCCGATTCATTTTCGGACGGTGGGGACCATTTCGATGTGGAAAAGGCCGTTGCCAGGGGGTTGGACCTGGTCGGGGAGGGGGCTTTGATATTGGACGTTGGAGGCGAATCAACGAGGCCAGGTGCTAGAGACGTTCCCGCCCAGGAGGAGATGGCGAGGGTTCTCCCGGTCATAGAGGAATTGCGGAAGAAGACCGATGTGAAGATATCCATAGACACCAGCAAGGTCGCCGTTGCGGAAAAGGCCATTGACGCCGGAGCGGATTGGTTAAACGACGTCACGGGTTTTCAAGACCCGAAAATGAGGAAACTGGCTGCGGACCACGGCTGTCCATCCGTAGTCATGCACATGCAGGGGTCTCCACGGAACATGCAAAAAGACCCGCACTACGACGACG
>CAZPOY010000176.1:0-1960 GCA_964588345.1 uncultured Thermoplasmata archaeon | reverse complement strand
TTTCTCTTCCTTTTTTCTTTCATTAATTTTTTTTATTTTGACGGCTATCTCGCATCATGACGCCATCCGAAACGGAATCCATTGATTTTTCCCTTGCACAACCCGACGATTACGAGGAGATCATACGATTGTGGGAAGAATCGGACCTTTCACATAGGCCCAAAGGGCGTGATGAAGAAAAGGCGATGAAAAAGAGGATTCGAAGGGGGCTGGACATGATTTTCCTAGCGAGAAAAGATGGCAGACTGATTGGTTCCCTAGTGGCCACCTCAGACGGCAGGAAGGGCTGGGTAAACCGTCTCGCCATTCATCCCGATTGGAGGAATAAGGGGATTGGCACAAAGCTTGTGTCGATGTTCGAGGAGAGGATGGACCAGATGGACCTCAAGGTCCTCTGCGCACTTGTCGAGGATTGGAACGAGACCAGCATAGAATTCTTTGAAAAAATCGGATACGTGCGAGACGATTCGGTGGTCTACTTTTCCAAAAGGTCTTCAGCCGAGGATTGAGTTATAGGCATTCCCAGTATTGGCCAAGATGCTTTGCGACCTCGCTTTTCAGTCGGACCATTTCCCTATCATTCCGCATTTTTACCGGTTCGACACGGGCAAAGGGGTCTTGCGGTTCGTTCCTTCCGATGTCGGCATATAGGGCTACGTCAGCCGTGCCCAGGAACTGAGAAAGCCAACCCAATTTTACAAGCTTTCCGTAGCCGCTGGCGACCAGGTCGATGTGGCGGCCGCATGTTTTTCGAGAACCACCGGCCACAGTTCTGTTCACTTCCCAAAGCCCAGAAAAATCTAGTCCTAGGTCCGTAAGAACGTCTGCGTGATGCGGGTCGCAACCACCGTTTCTGATTACAACGTCTGGAGCGAATTCTTCCATGAGGGGAAGAACGATGCTTTCCAGAAGAAAACGGTATGTGTCAATGCCCGAATGCACGGGCACCGGTAGATTAATCGTATAGCCCTCTCCCGCACCTTTGCCAATCTCATGGACGAATCCTTTGCCCGGATAGATAGTGCGGGGGTCCTGATGGATCGACACGAAGAGAACGCTGGGGTCGTCGTAGAATATGTCCATTGTCCCGTTACCCTGGTGTGCGTCCGTGTCCACGACCATGACCTTCTCATACCCTTTTTCTTCCTGAAGAAACCTCGTAGCCAGGGCCACGTCATTGAAGAGACAGAACCCCTCGCCGTATTCCCTGCCGGCATGATGGAAGCCACCGAAGGTCTGTACGATGCCGCCCTCATCTGCCACCGCCTTGCACGATTCCAGCACGGAACCTACGACCAGCAAGCTTGCCCCCACAAGCCCCGGTATCACCTGCGTATCCATCGAAAGGTAACCGCTTCGCTTTTCCAGTTCAAGTACGCGATTTACGTATTTCCGGGTATGTATTGCGTATAGGTCGTCAAGGGACGCCTTTTCGGGAGTTCTAACGTCGTATAGGTCGATGTAACCCGTTTCCGAAAGCAGGTCGATGAACTGATTGAACCGGGCGCTGTCGAAGGGATGGTTCTTTCCGTAATCCAGTTCGCCCATCTTTTGACTGTAATACATGGGTATTTTTTCTTGCAACGTCACCTCAAAATCGTTGTTATGTGATAAAGGCAGCGATGAAATCGGGCAAAGGTAAAAAGGACGGAACGGATGTTGGCACCGTGAAGCACGTCGAATATTTCGAACATACCGCGGACGTGGGGATGAACGTAAGGGGAACCGACCTGGCCAACCTTTACGAAAATGCCGTCGCCGGCATGTGCAACCTCATGGTCCCTCTTGAAAAGGTCGAAGAGGAAAGATGCGAAGAAGTCTCACTATCGTCCGGCGACCTTGAGGAATTGATGGTGGACCTTCTTACCGAGATACTGTATCTTGTGGAGGTAAAGGATTTTCTAGTAAAGAGGGCGGAATTCTCCTTGGAAGACCACTCAATAGAGGTAAAGCTTTTTGG
>CAZPOY010000175.1:0-1997 GCA_964588345.1 uncultured Thermoplasmata archaeon | reverse complement strand
GAGCTTTGACATGAGAGGAGATGGCTCGGGTGTTAAATCATTTTGGGATACTACAGTTGCGTTTTTCTTCTTCGTGAATCAAGATTGCCTGCGTGAAGCCCTCTTCCTAAAAATCTCTTCAGCTTAAAATTTATATACCCACCGTTACTGGCATCATTGTGTTCTACAAGATATCCAAAATGCTCGTTTGTCCGCTGCTGAGAGCCTTTTTCCGCGTGGAAACAGAAGGGAAAATCCCGAAAAAGGGGGGCTACATCATCGCCTCGAATCATGAGAGTTTCCTCGACCATTTCATCTTCCCTTGCCTCATAAAGAGGAAGATTGTTTACATGGCAAAATCCGAACTCTTCGAAAGCCGCATGGGCAATTTTCTCTTTACAAACTGGGGGCAAATCCCCGTTTACCGTGGCAAAAAAGACAAAGAGGCGTTCAAGGCAGCCATCAGGGTGTTGGAAAAGGGCGGCCTCTTTGGCATATTTCCAGAAGGAACCCGTTCTCCCACGGGGGAACTGTTCAAAGGCCATACCGGCGTGGCAAGGATAGCGATGATAACGGGAAAGCCGGTCATCCCCATTGGAATGATAAACACATTCGAAGCCATGCCCAAGGGACGGGTCTTTCCCCGATTCAAAAAGGTCAGGGTGAAGATAGGCAAGCCCATGGATTTTTCCATATACCAGGGCATGCAAAACGACCGGCAGATGTGCAGGGATGTCACGGACACGATAATGAGGGCCATAGGCGAACTCACCGGCGAAGAGTACAATCCGGAGAAAGGATATATGGACCCTAAGGTAATGCCAGATGAAGCGGAGGGGAAGAAATGACCTCATGGGACAAAAAAACAAAAAGCGAATATCAGAATAATCAGGAAAAGCTCCTGAGGGGTTACATTCGAAACCAGATAGCCCCTTACAGCCCGTTCTACAAGAAAATGTTCAAGAAAAAGGGGATAGACCCGGACTCCATCAGGACCCTGAAGGACCTCCGCAAACTCCCCTTCACGGAAAAACAGCACATAGCCCCGGATGCGAAAAATCCCAAACGATACATGGACATCATCCTTCAGCCGAATCCGGACCTCATCAAGAAGCATTATCCCAAGTCGAGGTTGATAAAATGGACCATCGCCGAGAAGTTTGGCGGAGAACCGGTACAGGAAAGGATTCTGTGGGAATACAAACCCGTGCATCTTCACTTTACGACGGGAAGGAGTGCCATCCCGACCCCATTCACATACACCCTCAGGGACCTGCAGCGCCTTGAAGAATCCGGGAAGAGACTATTCCGGGTTTTCAGGATAAAACCGGAAGAAACCTGCATCAACGCCTTCCCCTATTCCCCGCATCTTGCCTTCTGGCTCGCCTTTTTTGGCACCAAGAAGATGAAGATGACCACGCTTCACACGGGAGGCGGAAAGGTGCTCGGTTCGGAAAAGATTGTCCAGGCCCTTGAGTCCATGAAGGGGGAAGCCATGACGTCCATACCGGGATACGGCTACCATCTTTTGAAGATTGCCGCAGAACAGAACCGGGACCTTTCGAATATGAGGACGGTGATTTTCGGTGGAGAAAGGTTGCCACCGGGATTGAGGCAGAAGGTGAGAGAACTTCTAAGCGAGATGGGGTCCAAGAATCCGAACATCGTAGCAACGTACGCTTCCACGGAATTGCGACTTGCCTGGGGCGAATGCCCCACTCATGAAAAGCAAAGTTACGGATACCACACGTATCCCGACTGGGAGGTCATCGAAATAGTCGACCCCAAGACCGGGGAGGTCGTAGGCGAGGGAGAAGAGGGTGAAATCGTTTATACGTCATTGGACTGGCGGGGGTCATGCCTTTTGCGATACCGGACCGGTGACATGGCCAAGAAGGGGATGACGTGGGAAAAGTGCCCCAACTGCGGAAGAACGGTGCCTCGCGTATCAGCCGACATTACGAGGGTGTCCGAGATCAGGGAGTTCAACTTGGACAAGGTGAAGGGTACGCTGGTGG
>CAZPOY010000174.1:0-2049 GCA_964588345.1 uncultured Thermoplasmata archaeon | reverse complement strand
TCACACCGGAAGAATGCTCGACACATGTGGCCCCTACGAAGGAATGAAGGTGGAACGGGCCAAGGAGGAGGTAAAGGAGAAAATGTTGGCTGAAGGTGAAGCTGACGTAATGTACGACCTTTCAGAGGAAGTAATATGTCGTTGCGGCGAGAAGGTCGTAATAAAGGAGATTCCGGACCAATGGTTCATCGATTACGGAAACCCCCACATTACGGAGAAAGCCAAGGGATTCGCCCTGGGAATGAACATATTTCCCGACGATTATTTCGAATCAATACAGGCGACGCTGGACTGGTTCGGTCCCCGTTCATGCGTAAGAAAGGGGAATTGGCTGGGCACGCCTTTCCCGCTGGACGAGGAGTGGATAATAGAGGCCATTAGCGATTCAACGCTTTATCCGTTATTCTATCTCATTTCAAAATATTCCAAGCGAGGAGAAATAACGCCTGAGCAGATGAATGATGCCTTCTTCGATTACGTAGCCCTTGGAAAAGGCGATAAGGAAGAAGTTGCACGTGAAACGGGCATTCCCCATGAACTGCTAGAGAAAATACGTGGTGAGGTCGATTATTGGTATCCGCTTGACCTCAACATCGGTGGAAAAGAGCACAAAACCGTACACTTCCCTGCTTTCCTCATGAATCACGTGGCGATACTCCCTGGCAACATGTGGCCCCGGGGCATATTCGTCAACTGGTACATTCACATGAAGGGTGGCAAGATAAGCAAGTCCAAAGGAGGCGCCCAGCCGATACCCGGTGCCGCCGAGAAATTCACCGTAGACGGAATGCGCCTTTATTATTCGCACATCGCAAGTCCCCACGTTGACGTTGAATGGGAGGATTCAGCCGTTTTCAATTACAAGAACCGACTGGACAGGATCTGGAATGTGATGCTTCGGGTAAAAGAGAGTAAATGGGAAGGCGAAATGGGTTCCTGGCTCATGTCAAGACTCAATGCTCATTTAGATGAATGCAGAGAGTCCATGAAGGAATACGAGATTCGAGGGTACGCAAATGTAGTTTATTTCGACATGCACGCCGACCTTAGATGGTGCATTAGGAGAGGAGGTGCAACCAAGGATGAGATGGACTGTTTCGTAAAAACGTGGATACGGATGATGTCTCCCATAACGCCTCACATCGCTGAAGAATTGAATGAATTTTTCTCAGGTGAAGATTCCAAACTGGTCACGGAAGCGGATTTCCCCCGATTCGAGGAAGACCTTCACGACATAGAGGCCGAATTAGGAGAGGAATACCTGCGGGGACTCATGTCCGACATTGATGAGATACTAAAGGTGACGGGCATCGAACCTTCGGAGATACACCTATATGTTGCCGCGGAATGGAAGGAAAAGGTCAACGGCATCGCTCTGGAGATACTGGAAAACGGCGGCAATCAGGGCATGATTATGAAGAAGGTCATGGAAGACCCGGAAATGCAGAAGTTGGGAAAGCATGTTTCTGCGTACGTCACGCAATTTTGCAAAGCTTTCAAAACCCTGAGCGACAAGCAAGTCGAGCAACTTGAAACGACGCTATCGGAAAAAGCATTTCTCAATGGCGCAAAGAAGTTTCTGGAAGATGAATATGATGCGGTAATCAAGGTGTGGCGCGAGGGGAAAGAAGATGTTCCCGACCCCGAAAACAAGGCCCGTTTCGCCGTCGTGGGCAGGCCGGCCATATGGGTTAAGTCGAGTGAAACGCGACTTTGACTTTTAATACGGTTGTTCTGTCAAAGTCAAGTGAAACCTAATCTTGACCTGTCAAGATTGGGCTGAAACCTAAGCATGTGGCTCCCGTCTTTGGCATATTCGTCAAAATTTTGTTCGGTCAGATGATACTTGATTAGTGGATAAAAAAAAGAAAAGAAGAGAGAAAAACATTTCGTTTTTCTCTAATTTATGGTTCTATGACAAGGACCCCGTCAACTGTCACGTGTATCCAGTATCCCCTGCCTGGTTCCATTTCGTGCCAGCCGGGCAGGTATACCAGATTGTAACTACTAGTCTGGCTGCACATCTGGGCCATGTCCCATGTGATGCCT
>CAZPOY010000173.1:0-2055 GCA_964588345.1 uncultured Thermoplasmata archaeon | reverse complement strand
ATTTCCGTTTCATTCGATTCTCCATTCTGGTCCAAACCACCTTCGCCAAGGGAGATGAGATAACCTCCTCCCCCGATGAGAATGTTGCCTTCTGAAGTGATTACAGGTTGTGGGACGACCCAGTAGCTTGTGTTATACCTCCACCGTTCCGTTCCGTCCTGGTTGAGGGCGTACAAATAACCGTCGTGACTTCCTAAGAGAATTACGCCATCGCTTGAAATGGTCGGCTTCGCTTCTATGTAATTGCCCGTTGAGAAAGACCATCTGAATTCCAGGTTCGGCGTGAAGGAATATAAGTTCCCGTCACCAGTTCCTATGTAAACGTTGCCCTGAGGTCCTATGGAGAGTTGGCCCGTGGTATAGTCGGGTAGGGCGTATGTGTTGAGTATTCCCCCTCCGTTGGAAATATGGTATACGTGGCCCCGGTAATTGATGAAGTAAATGGAACCGTCCTGGGCTACCGCGGGTGTACAACCGCCCACGGATCCATCTACCATGACTCGCCAGAGTTCGTTGCCATTGTGGTCCAATGCCGAAAGATTCATTCCCGATGTGATGTAAATCGTGTTGCCAAAGCCAAGGGCGGGAGAAGCCGTGATTCCATATTCGAAGGACCTGTTCCATTTGACGCTCCCGTCTGGATTTAGGGCGTAGAAGGACGAATTCCAGTAATATTTTGAATTCACGGGGTCCCAGATTTTGTAATCGTTGGTTCCGAAGTAAATCGTTCCGTCAGCACCGATTACCGGGGAGGAATATGTCTCATCGGTAAGTTTGAAGGTCCATTGCACTTCGCCATTTAGGTCCACGCAGGTGAAATTAGAATCGGTCCTCATGTAATAGATGAATCCGTCGTCGGAAATGGCCGGGCTTCCCGTATCGCTCCCCGTCCAATTTTGCATCCAAACTTGATTCCCTTGTGAATCGTACTTGCAGAACTTGTAGCTTGACATGGCATATATCGACCCTTCAGCATCCAGAACGGGTGACGTGTAGACCGTGCCTCCCAGATAGTATTTCCAGTTAAGATTTCCAGGATTTTCTCCTACCGAATACTCGCTAAGTCCGGTGCGTTGGGCATTTCCTCCAAAGCAGGGAAAAGGGCTGTGGGCGAGTCCGTCGGCAGAATGTGCGTTCAAGGAACTAAGCGGTGCGATTACAAAGACCAAAGCAAGAACCGATATCAGAATGCGCGAAAGATTCATCTTATCACGAAAACGAATGGACGTACAGATATTTGGACTTTTAGAATGTTTATTATTTAGCCGACGGCGCAACCCGCGTTCTTATTCTTTTCCAGGTATCGCTGGTGATACTCTTCGGCCTTGTGAAACTTCTTTGCAGGGACAATCTGGGTCACAATCTCTTTTTTCATTCTGGGGAGAGATTGCTGATGTTCCTTGGATTCCAGGGCTTTTTCCTTCTGTTCTTCCGTGTGGTAGAAAATCGCAGACCTATACTGGCTGCCCACATCAGGTCCTTGCCTGTTTTTGGTTGTAGGGTCGTGCATCTTCCAGAAGTGGTCCAGCAATTCCTCGTAAGCGATATTCTGTGGGTCGAAAAGGATTTTTACGGCCTCGGCGTGTCCCGTTTTTCCCGTGCAGACCTCCTCATACGTGGGGTCTTCCGTTTTCCCACCAGCATACCCCACTTCGGTATCAATCACGCCTTCCAGTTCCCTGAACGAAGCTTCCACTCCCCAGAAGCATCCGGCCGCGAAGGTGGCCACCTGAAGATAGTTGTCTTCGTTCATGCTTGCGGCTGGGAATATGGGTATTTGAATGTTGTGCTTGACAGATGGTAATCATTTATGATTCAACAATAAATGAAAATTATCTTTATTTTCTGAAATATTATCATATAATCTTTCCCCGCCTTCCAACCGCCCTCCACGCTTATATTGTCTAATACCCGCCCTTACCTAACTTCTTCATGCTTTCATTACCCTCCATCCAACCACCCTCCACGCTTGTATTATGTAATACCCGCCCTTCTTTATTCTTTCATTACCCTCCATCCAACCACCCTCCACGCTTGTATTATGTAATACCCGCC
>CAZPOY010000172.1:0-2058 GCA_964588345.1 uncultured Thermoplasmata archaeon | reverse complement strand
CCATGAAGCGAGGGCAAGTTCTGGATACGTCCGATGAGGTCGTGGTCGTCCAGGTTTTCGAAGAGACCGTTGGCATGGACAGGGACACGACGGTGGAGTTTCTTGGCGAACCCATGACCCTTCCCGTTTCCAAAGACATGCTAGGCCGGATATTGTCCGGGTCGGGCGACCCACTTGACGATGGTCCACCAGTAATACCGCATAAAAAAATGGACATAAGCGGCGTCGCCATCAATCCTTACGCCCGGTCTCCCCCCAAGGAGTTCATCCAAACGGGAATATCATCCATCGACGGCATGCTTACGTTGGTACGAGGACAGAAACTTCCCATATTCTCGGCATCGGGACTTCCCCACAACGACATCGCCATGCAGATTGCCAGACAGGCACAGGTCAGTTCAGGTGAGGAATTCGCCGTGGTATTTGCAGCCATGGGCATTACTCAGCAGGAAGCCCAGACATTCATGAACGAATTTCGCGAAACCGGGGCCCTTGCTCGGTCCGTCGTCTTCATGAACCTTGCAGACGACCCAGCCATTGAGCGTCTCATCACTCCACGGCTTGCCCTTACCGCAGCGGAATACCTCGCCTTCGAAATGGACATGCACATCCTCGTCATACTAACCGACCTAACCAACTATTGCGAAGCCCTCAGACAGGTCGGTGCTGCTCGAGAGGAAGTTCCCGGTCGCCGCGGATATCCCGGTTACATGTACACAGACCTTGCAACGATTTACGAGAGGGCAGGACGGATTGAAAACCGAGAGGGGTCCATTACCCAGATACCAATTTTGTCCATGCCTGGAGACGACATGACCCATCCCATCGCCGACCTTACGGGGTACATCACCGAGGGGCAGGTGGTCATCTCCCGGAACATCCACAGGAAAGGAATTTACCCGCCCATCAATGTCCTTCCTTCGCTTTCTCGGCTCATGAACCAGGGCATAGGTGAAGGGCTTACCAGGGAAGACCACCGGATGGTCTCTGACCAGCTTTATGCATGTTACGCCGAGGGAGTGGACCTGCGGGGCCTTGCTGCCATCGTTGGTCTAGAATCCCTTTCGGAAAAAGACAGGCGGTTCCTTGAATTTTCAGAACTATTCGAAGACCGTTTCTTGAGGCAGGAACGCGAAGAGGACAGGACCATTGAAGACACGCTGAGAATCGGTTGGGAGATCCTTTCGACGCTTCCAAAGAGCGACCTTTCAAGAATAGACAACGAGACCCTGGACAAATATTACGTTTCGGGAGACGGCGATTGAAAATGAGGAAGGGGCATTAGGATGTTCGAAGAAGTAAAACCGACCCGTAGCGAACTCATCAAGATACGCAAGCGGATAGAACTTTCGCAAAAGGGCTACGACCTCCTAAAGAAGAAGCGCGATGGCCTGATACTAGAATTCTTCGAAGTTCTGGAAACGGCATCCGAGATACGCAAGGACCTCTACAAAAAATATGACGAAGCGGAACTGGCTTTGTCGGTGGCTCTTGCCATGGAAGGGGGGACCGCCCTTCGGTCCGCTGCCTCCGCCGTAGAAGAAGAAGGTGACGTCGCAATCCGGTCGGAGAACATCATGGGCGTTGTCATTCCCAGGGTTACCTTTGCCCACAAGAGGAGAAGCATCGCCACCCGGGGATACGGCATAACGTCGACCAGCATTTACATCGAGAATGCTGCAAGTGAATTCGAAGAATTTCTTGAGATGGTCGCCAAGGCCGCCGAGGTGGAAACGTCACTTCGCCGGCTCCTGGTTGAAATCGACAAGGTGAAAAAGCGCATAAACGCCTTGGAACAGAAGATAATTCCGGGACTGGAAGAGACGGAAAAGCACATTACCCTCCGGCTCGAAGAACTGGAAAGGGAATCGATATTCCGGCTCAAAAGAATAAAACAGAAATCCGAAGCAAAATCCTGACCGGGAGAACCATGGTCCGAGGAAAGTTGGAAGAATTGAAAATAAGGTTTCACGAGGACCCGGAGTTTAGAGGGAAGTTCGTCATCGCTCTCTGGATAGTGTCGTTTATCATGTTCGTTGGGGGTTTCATGCTGTATTT
>CAZPOY010000171.1:0-2134 GCA_964588345.1 uncultured Thermoplasmata archaeon | reverse complement strand
TTAAACTGGGGTCGATTACGTTGGCACCGGAGAGAATCTCAGGTGAGAAACAATGAACGATGAAGAGAAAAATGAAAGCTTAATAACATTAATGGAAGAGTCAAAGCTCTATCCACCTTCTCAGGAAGTGGTCCGAAGGGCCAATGTCAAAAATCCTGAAGAAGTTAGAGCCAAGGCGAACGAGGACCCGGCTGCCTTTTGGGAAGAAGCGGCCAAAGAACTCGAATGGTACGAGACCTGGGACAAGGTACTCGATACGAGTCAAGCACCGTTTTACAAATGGTTTGTAGGTGGCAAGACCAACGTGGTCTTGAACGCACTGGACAGACATATGAAGACCGACGTGGCGGACAAGACCGCCATAATCTGGGAAGGAGAACCCGGTGACAAAAGGAAGGTCACCTACAGGGAACTCCATGAAGAGGTCGGGAAACTGGCAAACGCTCTAAAGGAACTTGGTTTGACCAAGGGCGATAGGATAATGACCTACATGCCCAACGTCATCGAACACGCGGTTGCTCTTCTGGCCTGTGCCAAGATAGGAGCCGTTCATTCCGTTGTTTATGCAGGATTTTCTTCACAAGCGCTTCTTGATAGGATCGAAGATGCCGAAGCCAAGGCGATAATCTGCGCCGACGGTCTATACAGAAGGGGCAAGAACATCCCGCTCAAGCAGACCGTGGACGAAGCCGTCGAAAGGGCTCCAACCATTGAACACGTCATCGTTCTCAAGAGGACGGGCAGCGATGTTTCCTGGAATGAGGACAAGAACCATTGGTATCATGAGATTATCGAAAACCAATCTGCGGATTGCCCAACGGAGAAGATGGATGCTGAAGACCCCCTTTTCATCCTATATACTTCTGGAAGCACCGGCAAGCCCAAGGGCGTTCTTCATGTGCACGGTGGCTATCAGGTGGGCATCTACAAGACTCTCAACTGGGTTTTCGACATCCACGATGACGATGTCTTCTGGTGTACCGCGGACGTCGGCTGGATTACAGGCCATTCATACATCGTATATGGTCCGTTGATAAACGGCACGACCTCCATAATGTACGAAAGCGTCCCTGATTATCCCGAACCTGATAGATGGTGGAAACTCGTCGAAGAATACGGTGTTACCCTGTTCTACACGGCTCCTACTGCCATTAGGGCCATAATGAGATACGGAGAGGAATGGGTTGAAAAGCACGACCTATCTTCTTTGAGACTGCTCGGTTCTGTTGGAGAACCCATCAATCCCGAAGCTTGGCGATGGTACTATGACGTGGTCGGCAAGAAGAAGTGCCCCATAATGGATACGTGGTGGCAAACGGAAACCGGCGCTTTCATGATAACGCCTCTCCCGGTCATGCCCCTCAAACCGGGGTCCGGCACAAAGCCGTTTCCAGGCATTCTTGCGGACATCGTTGACGGAGAAGGCAACCCGCTCCCTGCAAATGCAGGAGGTTTCCTGGTCATAAAGAATCCGTGGCCATCCATGCTCAGGACCATCTATAAGAATCCAGACCGGTACAAGGACACGTACTTCAGCCAGGTGCCCGGCATGTATCTGACGGGTGACATGGCCCGAAGGGACGAAGACGGCTATTATTGGATACAGGGAAGGGCCGACGACGTGGTCAACATCGCAGGCCACAGGATTGGAACTGCAGAAGTGGAGAGCGCTCTGGTATCGCATGAATACGTTGCAGAAGCAGCAGTCATCGGCGTACCCGACGAAGTTAGGGGAGAAATCCTCAAGGCGTTCGTAATACCCAGGCAGGGCATTGAACTTCCAGCTGATATCGACAAGATATTGAAGCAGCACGTCAGGAAAGAGATCGGTCCCATTGTTGTATTCAAAGGCATCGAGATATCTGACAACCTGCCCAAGACCCGTTCAGGCAAGATAATGAGGCGAGTACTTAAGGCCCGGGAACTTGGAATGGATACGGGAGACACTTCCACGATGGCTGACTAAGCCATCTTTTCTTTTTTCTTTTATTTATAAATATAAGGAAGGTATGAAAATGGAGCTAAGGGTTCACGAGAAAGACAAGAAAAGCATTGACATTCAGATAATAGAACCAGACATAACGATCATCCGCCCTTTTGTAGAGGAACTACACAATGATGACAAGGTCGAGAA
>CAZPOY010000170.1:0-2170 GCA_964588345.1 uncultured Thermoplasmata archaeon | reverse complement strand
CCGCAGACAAATTTGCCACGGGGGTTGATTGATGGAGTATGCCATTGACCTGGAGAACGTGACTGTGAGATACGACGGAAATACCGTTCTGGAAAGCATTGATTTCCAGGTAGAACAGGGAAAATTCATCGGATTGATTGGACCCAACGGCGGGGGAAAGACAACCCTGCTCAAGGTTATTCTCGGAATGATAAAGCCCGAAGAAGGTGTTGTGAAGGTATTTGGCAATACCCCGCAAAAACACGCAACCGTCGTGGGATACGTTCCCCAGTACGCAACCTTCGACATGCAGTTCCCCATAAAC
Source organism: uncultured Thermoplasmata archaeon (assembly GCA_964588345.1). Lineage (GTDB taxonomy): Archaea > Thermoplasmatota > Thermoplasmata > CAZPOY01 > CAZPOY01 > CAZPOY01. The sequence goes on along the minus strand of CAZPOY010000170.1, from coordinate 1,866 downwards.
GTGGAACAGGTAGTCATGATGGGGCGACTTGGCGAAAAAGGGTTTCGGCCTTTTTTCAAGGGGGAAGACCGTAGGCGGGCAAAGAAAGCCCTGGAAGAAGTGGACATGCTCGGATATAAGGACCGGCAGATAAGCAAATTGTCGGGAGGTCAACTTCAACGGGTCCTCATAGCAAGAGCCCTTGCCTCGGAACCAAAGGTCCTTCTCCTTGACGAACCCACCGCATCCATCGACAAACAGATGGAAGACACGATATACGACATCCTCGTGTCCATGAAGAAGGACATGACGATGATACTAGTCACCCATGACATAGGCGTTGTTTCAGCGTACGTTGATGCCGTTGGCTGCATAAACAAGAAATTATTCTTCACCGGAGGGAAAGAGATATCCCATGACATGCTGGAGGAAGCGTATCAGTGCCCCGTTGAGCTGATAGCACACGGCATACCGCACAGGGTCCTACCCGAACACAGGAGGGAAGAGGAGAAATGAATTTCATAGACGCTCTCCAGTTCGAACTCATCAGGAATGCACTTTATGCGGGCCTTCTGGCCAGTCTCGCCTGCGGGATAATGGGCACGTTCATCGTCGTGAAGAAACTCGTATTCATCACGGGAGGAATTTCACACGCTTCCTTCGGGGGCGTCGGATTGGCTTTTTACACGGGGATGGACCCCTTGTTGGGCGCTGGAATATTCGCGGTTGGTTCTGCTCTGGCCATAGGTTCCGTCGGAAAAAGGACCATCAAGAGCGAGGATACCGCCATCGGCATCCTTTGGGTAGTGGGCATGGCGTTGGGATACTTTTTCGTCAAACTAACCCCGGGCTACGGCATAAATGTGGCCAGTTATCTCTTCGGCAATCTTGTTTTAATATCTCGAGCAGACGTTTATTTCCTCATGGGGCTGGACCTTTTCCTGCTTGTTTTTGTCGGGTTGTTCTACTATCAGCTTCAAGCCGTAAGCTTTGATGAAGATTTCGCTTGGGTCATGGGCGTGCCAACAACCCTTCTTTATTATGCAATTCTCATTCTCTCGGCGCTGACCGTTATCTTCCTCATGAGGTTCATAGGCATCATCCTGGTCATAGCCCTGATTACCCTTCCGGCAGCCATAAGTTCGCAATTCACCAATCGTCTTAATCATATGATGGTCTTCTCGACCATCCTGGCAGGCATCTTCACCGTCAGCGGACTCTGGCTGTCGTATGAGATGGATTGGGAGACAGGGGCTACGATTGTCATCATAGGTGGAGCGGTCTTTTTGTTGGTGACGGTTATGAAGAAGGGGTGGGCAAAAATATGGGAAAATCGCGCTTCAAAATAGGAAAAACCCATATACCCGTTCTTCCTGCCCGTATTCGAGCAAATGAAAAACGGTTCCGTAGCAGTTCTGGGCGACAAGGCCCTTTCTCAGCAACTTGGAAAAAAAGGGAGCGAAGGCGATTATACCCTATATAATTCAAAAAAGGGCGATACCGTTGTCGTCTACATTGAACCGACCAAATATCCGGACAAGGTCCAGAGTCTCGGTTACGCTCTATCCATGGCTGATTCAGCCATTCTGGTATTCAACGAACTATCCGCCAACATGGGTGAGTTCGTCCTTGCCTTGGATGCTTTTGGCATCGAACACGGAAAGATGGTCATGGGGGATGCCGTTTCCATCGAGATGGTGGCTCCGCTCATCAAGGACACCGTCGTTGAGAATTACTCACTTTTCGAAGGAAATCCTGCTGAACTCCGCGAATGGTATTTCGATGAAGAATTGTTCAAGAGGCCAGAAGATGAAAAACTCCGCATCGACGTTAGCCATCATTTCAAGGTAAAGGGCGTTGGTACAGTCATTTTGGGCACGGTCTCTT
>CAZPOY010000169.1:0-2214 GCA_964588345.1 uncultured Thermoplasmata archaeon | reverse complement strand
GTTTGAACAAATCTGGTAGGCCCACAAAAAAAAACCAGTGGGCCTGTCCAGATTTGAACTGGAGATCTTCGCCATGTCAAGGCGACATCATAACCACCTAGACCACAGGCCCATGTATTTTGCGTATGAATGGGCCCAAAGTGTCGTTATGATTAGGCGACATCACGAGGAACTTTCGTTCCGAGTAAGCCTTGCCATGCAAGGCGGAATAACCACCTAGACCACAGGCCCATATGTTTGCTTATGTTTTGGGACTGTGGACGGGGGTTATATAGTAACCACGAGGAAAAAGTGTTAGCTTTTTCCGAGCCTGCCTTTCAAAGAAAGGCTTGGCCTAGACCACAGGCCCATATGTTTGCTTATGTTTTGGGACTGTGGACGGAGGTTATATCGTAACCACGAGGAAAAAGTGTTAGCTTTTTCCGAGCCTGCCTTTCAAAGAAAGGCTTGGCCTAGACCACAGGCCCATGTATCTTGCGTATGACGAAATCGTGGTAGAGAAAACATCTAATTAAAACCATCGGAATGGGAAGCGTAGTGTTAGAAAGCTTTGCGTGGCTGGGAAGTGCCTTTCAAGTGATTTGGTCAGCCGAAATGAACCGATTGCCCAAGGAAAAGAATTTTAAGGTATAGTGTATGCAACCGCACATGGGAAAATCCAAGGGAAAGTGTAAATCCTGCCAACGTTTCCGATTGCTCAATTACATCGGTCTTTGCAAGCGCTGCAACGGTAACGTGGAGGACGGCGTGTCCGAAGCCGAATTATCCCGAATGAAGGAAATGGAAAAACTTGAGAAGAAGGAAGAAGCCAGGATGGAAGAAGAGGCCGCGGCAGAAGCAGCAGAACAAGAAGAAGCCGAGGGCGAAGCATCCGAATCAGAAGAATCCGAAACGGAAGAACCGGAGGAATCCGGGTCAGAAGATTGAGGTATCGGATTTTTTTCCCAACACGGCAACGCGACTTGCCGGCTGTTCTCCGACTATCATAGTGCCAGTTAGTTCGGTCAGTTCTTCAGAAAATGCGCGTATTTTGTCGTAAGAGGGCATGTTCTCATTGGTCAATCTTTTCCGAGAGTATCCGACAAATACGTAGCCCTTGGGCTCTATGAAATCAGGGTCGGCCCTGTTATCCATTTTGGCATATTCCTCCACGTGACCCATGTTCCACCCATCAACGAGTGTGTGCCGTATCACCGTTCTTGTATCCAACGAAGGGAGCAGTTCCAATGTTTTCATTAGCCGTTGCCACTGGCTTTTGGCGTTGGGTATGCACAGTTTCCGGTAAATCGATTCGTTGGGTGCTGCTACCGTAACGTATAATTGGGTTGGGAGGGTGTCCATTTCCGAAATGAATTCGGGGCGGGTTCCGTTGGTTACCAGAAAAGTCGTCATCCCTCTTTTGTGACACAGTTCTATGAAATCACTGAGATGTGGGTACATGGTCGGTTCGCCGGCCAATGATATCGCAACCATGTTGGGGTCGTTGGCTTCCTCCCACATAGATAATTTTACTCGGTCGTCGCCCTTGAAGCCCGTTATCAAACGCCGCTGGGCCTCGATGGCTCCGTCCAACAGGTCCTCCGGGTCAGAAAATTCCGGCTTTTCTTGTTTGAAACCCTGATAACGCCAGCAGAAAAGGCAGTTCTGATTGCACTGGGTCACCGTGGGGGTCATCTGCAGGCATCGGTGTGATTGTATGCCGTAGAACTTTTCCTTGTAGCAGGCTCGGCCTCTTACAAGTTTTTCCTTGAGCCAGTGGCATGTTTTCACTGCTCCTTCTTCCCCGATTATGCCATATGATTGCTTTTCCAGAACCTTTCTGAGCCCTTGGTCCATCGTCTATCTCCACAATCGTGAATTATAAAAACTCTTTCCCGCAACTAAAAATCGAAAAGGCTCTTTTGAGAAGGGGCGACTTCCTCTTGGTCTTCCTCTTCTTCGTCGATTTGGGGGGTCTCCTCCAAAGCGTATTCCCTTTCCCCAAAATATATCGGTGCCGTCTTTTCCGCCATCCTCTTTTCCGCTTCCCCGATGACCTTTTTCACATGAGAAGAGTTGGCTTTCTTGTCGATGAGGAATCCAAGTTCTGAGTCGGTAAGCTCCATTTCGATGACGGCTGTGATCTGAAGACGTGAGTCGCTTTTTAGCAGGGCTTTGAGCAGGTCGAGGTAATCCGTGCGTATGCGGTTGCCCGACGTGTGAAAATAATTTCCG
>CAZPOY010000168.1:0-2246 GCA_964588345.1 uncultured Thermoplasmata archaeon | reverse complement strand
GATATGTAAGAATCTTGTGGAATTTTGGACCATAATAACATACCTCATCTGAAATTAAAAGCAGATGCGTGGAAAAAAACAAAAGAGTATTATCGGATAAGAAACTGTATCGCCATGGTCATTCACGTCGGAACAAGCGGATGGACCCACTTCCATTCCTCGGGAGACCCCTTGTTGGATTATTCCAGGGCTTTTGACATCGTGGAGGTGGACCTTACCTTTTACAACATTCCCTCGGAAGAGGTCGTGAAAAGATGGAAGAAAAGGGTTACTGCCGATTTTCTTTTCAGCGTGAAAGCCAACAAGGTCATCACCCATGATGAAAAAATGAAAAACACCCAGCTTGCCAAACTGGCTCTTAGCAGGACCAACAAGATATGCCGATTGATAGGGGCAAAGGTGATGATTTTTGAAAAACCACCAAGCCTATCCCTTGACGAGGAGACCTCTTTGGAATTCTGCAATATGGTCTCTTCACAAAAAGGCCTTCAAGAAATCTTCGTAGACCCTGGCAGGGACTTTGTTCAACCCGACGTTGTTCGAATAATGGCGGAGAACGGGATACAACTGGTCTTCAACCCATTGGTCGCCAAAAAGGAACGAAAGATGGATTGCGCATATGCCAAGATACGAGGGCCAGAAAATAACCGGCTATACCAGCCCGACGACCATGAACTGGGCGTCATCACCGATGAATTGAAGCGCCATGGAACGGCTTTTGCCATTTTTACCGGTCCAAAGAAATACCGGAACGCGGCCCGGTTGAAGATGTATGCGAATACGGGAGAAATTATTCCGGTAACCACGTCCATCGGCATGGATTCAGCCATTGAGGTGATTGATTCCACGGACATCAATTTCCCCGTTACAAAGGAAAGACTGACCCATCGCATTGGTGGACTCCTTTTTGACCAACTTGGAGATGCAAGGGCGCGACTGGACGAATACCTGTCCGAACTTCCTTCTGAAGAGTACTCTGACAAAGGAGAACTTATTAAGGACCTGAGAAAGATAATATGAGGCATGGATGGCATGACCGACCTAACCAAACGGAACCAGGAACACCCCTCCTTCCTCCAGGCCAACGCTCTTTCTAGAAAGGGGTTGTACGAGGAGGCGGTCATCCTCTATGAGGAGGTCATTGACGAGGAAGGGACCAATGAGCTTATTCTCAACAACATGGGAGTGGCCCTGGACGCCATTGGGAGAAATGCCCAGGCCCAGAAGTGCTATGCCAAGGCGCTGGAAATCGACCCGGATTATGAAGTGGCACTTTTCAACTTTGGCAATTCCATGGCCTTCATGGGAGAATTGGAAAAGGCGGTAGATTATTATGACCGAGCCATCGAAAAGGACCCCGATTATCGGGACGCCTTTGTTGAAAAGGCCTTCGTTCAGATGAGGATGGGAAAGCATAAGCGGGCAATGGAAACCGCTGACGAGTACCTGGCCAAGCATCCCGACGATGCGCTCATGTGGCTTGAAAAGGGCCGCCTTCTCGGGCAGATTGGAGATGTCCACGAAGAGGTCGAAATGCTGAAAACCTCACTGGAAGTGGGGAACCCTACCTACGACGTCTTTGAAGAACTGGGCAACGCCCATTACGTTCTTGGCAATTATCAGGAGGCCTCGGATTGCTTTGAAAAAGCCCTGAACATCAAACCCGAAAGCCCTGAGTCGTGGAACAACCTTGGTTTCACATACTTCATGATGGGGGTCCATGACAAGGCCCTTGATTGCTACGAAAAGGCCCTTGAGATGGACCCACTCTTCAAGGCGGCATGGTACAACAAGGGGTACACCCTGCACTCCATAGACCGTTTGGAGGAAGCAGTAAAAGCATATCAAAATGCTGTGGAATTGGATGAAAACGATGAAATATTGTGGAACAACCTTGGAAACGCCCTCTACAATCTTGACCGATGGGACGAGTCCATCCCTTATTTCTTTAAAGCACTGGATGTGAATGACAGATATGAGATCGCCTGGAACAACATAGGGAACGCTCTTGACAAGATGGGCAAACATCATGAATCGTTGAAATACCACGACAAGGCATTGGAGATAAGACCCGATTTCGATTACGCACTATATGCAAAAGGAACGGCACTGGCAAAGACCGGAAATCTGGAAGAAGGTCTCGAACTGATAAAGGAGAGCTTGGAAATCAACCCCAATTACGACCACGCTTGGCTTTCCAAAGCCGAAACCGAGTATGCACTTGCCAATATCGACGAATCGCTAAG
>CAZPOY010000167.1:1358-2371 GCA_964588345.1 uncultured Thermoplasmata archaeon | reverse complement strand
ACCAGGGATGGGGGTCCATAACCGTACCCAGGGCCCATACCCCTGTGATGCCTGTCAGGCCCGTACCCGTAGTCAGGCCCGACCGCCCAAGGCCCCCTGTCCCAGCGGCGGTGCATCCCGCCGGGCCCCATTCCATAACCTCTTCGAGGTCCATAGGGTGACCCGCAATAGGGACAGTAATTCCAGTCCCTTCCAGATTCGTAAGGCCCATACGCCGGATCTCCGCCTGTCGCCCTCGGTCCCATGGATTGCGCGTGGACATGAGGCAAAAAAAGCACCAACGCCAACATTACAAGAGGTACTGCGCTCCACATAGTCTTTTTCATAATTTCCTCCTCCTTCCTCTTTCTGTCTAATTTGGTTTCCGTCGGACTGTCTCTTTCCATCTATCGTTTGAATATCTCCGTGCCATGACGGTCACCATCCGGGCATGATGGCTCTGGTGGTTGCCGTGATCTCCGTCGCCATGCTGATGGTTGGCATGTTTCACGCTATGCGACCTTGATCTCCTTGTCATACTCCCACAAGCCGTGAATGTTGCACAGGGATGTGGCATGCAAAACACCCGGTTGCTTTGTTTTCATGGTGGCCACAACGGAATGGTTGGTGTAAACGGGTCCTTTGTCGGCCCCTTCCGCGGACTCCCCGTGGGCGGTAAACTCGAAGTTTCCCACCTGATAGGTAAATTTACCCCCCTCAGGTTTGAAAAAAAGCTGAATCCAGCGTATGTGGTGCTCCGTGGTATTGGGATGCGCCACCTCCTTGCCCAGCGTTACCGTCACATCGAACATCTCGTGTGCTTTGACTTCGTCAGGGCATTCGATCACCGGGACATGTTTCTCCGATTTCCAGTCTGCGCTTTGATAGAGCTCCCCCATTTTTGCCATGATTTTCCCTCCTCTTCTTGTTTGTCTTTTTTTTCGGTAGGATAAAATTTTTGAACGACGGCACGTTTAACGCTTGCCCGCCTAAAATCGCTCACTTCAGCCCTTGATCTCAATTTTACGCGCCTT
>CAZPOY010000167.1:0-1348 GCA_964588345.1 uncultured Thermoplasmata archaeon | reverse complement strand
CTTTGACGTCAAACATCTCATCCGCTTTGACCTCATCGGGGCAATCGATGACCGGCACATGCTTTTCCGATTTCCAATCTGCGCTTTGATAGAGTTCCCCCATTTTTGCCATGATGTTCCCTCCTCATCTTGTTTGTTTTTTTCCTTTTTTTCGGTAAAATAAAATGCTTGAACGACAGAACGTTTAACCTTTGATCTCAATTTTACGCACCTTCGCGCCCTCCCTGGTTTTCATCTCCACCTTCAAGACACCGTCCTTGAAACCGGCATCCACACTGTCTTCGTCCACTTCTGCAGGAAGTCGAAGCGCTCTGGAAAAAGAGCCGTAGGACGTCTCCCTGACGTAGTAATTCGCGTCTTTTTCCTCTTTCTTTGATTCCCGCTTCCCGGACACCGTGATGATGTTATTTTCAACGTTGATGGAAATATCATCTTTATTGACGCCGGGAAGATCGGCAGTGAGATAGTATTTGCCCTCCTTCTCGTAGAAGTCAAAAGTAGGGCTGTATTCTTCCCCCTGCCATCTTGACCACTCGGGCCAGAGGCGGTCGAACCACACGTCGCCCATGGCTTCCTGTCCATAGGGCGTCATCCAGCTGGGACGACGTATTCTTCTCGTTGGTAGTGCCATCATCTTCTCCTTTCTGTTTTAGGGTTTTTCGTTCTTTCGGTTGCACCGGGGCATCGACAGATACCCCGTTGACCCCAAAGCGCATTGCTTATTCACGCCTGCTTAGATAATGCTCAGATCTTTCTGGTTTTGGAATGGGTTCGATCCTGTATTTGCGGATCCAACTGTCCGTATTTGATTCTCCAGCGGTCAAGCTGCGGCCTGTCGGAGATTTCGCTTCTTTTCACGCTGAGGAGAAGACTGCCCTGCCGAAGCCGGTGCGGGGTTTCATTCCTCAATGAATACGTAGTTTTTAAAGGGAATATACAGCATGAACCGTATTCCCATCCGTGCTCTCTTGCATTTATATTTTTATAAGTATTGGAACCGGAAGGGTATCCGCAGTGAAAGCCTGACCACTGCCCATTCTAAAACCAACGAGGAGAAGGTTTATGGTGAGCGACTTTACCCTGGCCAGGGAAAACATGATCAAAACGCAAATGCTTCCCAGAGGAATCCACGACCCCCGAGTCCTCCGGGCCATGGGCAAGGTCCCGAGAGAGAGATTTGTGGGTGAACGGATGAAACCACATGCTTATGACGACAACCCCTTGCCCATCGGAGAAGATCAGACCATATCGCAACCCTACATCGTCGCCCTGATGACCCAAGCGCTGGAACTGAAAGGGAAGGAGAGAACGCTGGAAATCGGAACGGGCAGCGGCTACCAGACCGCAG
>CAZPOY010000166.1:0-2534 GCA_964588345.1 uncultured Thermoplasmata archaeon | reverse complement strand
AGAAAATATAAGCATGGAGGGGGCGGTTAAGTGGGTAAAGAGCAGGATTTTTTCTTTTTTGGAATTGAGCGCCCATTTAAAGACGCATCAATCTCTTGAAAAAATGAAACTGTCCAGTTTCAATTCAATCGATTTTTCTCCTCTTCGTAAAATACCTGAAAACGGTCCTCGTCAAGCGCCTTCCGCATATTCTTCATGAAGGTCTGTATCACATGGAGATTATGGATTGTCAGAAGGCTCAGCCCCAGCAACTCGTCGTCCCTGAGCAGGTTGTTCACGTATCCAAAGGAAAAATTTCGGCATGCCTGGCACATGCATCCTTCCTCAATGGGACCTTCTTTTGCCTTATATTTCTTCTTGCCGATGTTGATTTTTCCCGTTGTAAGAAGTGCCGTCTTGTGCCTGGCGTTCCGGGTTGGGTACACGGAATCGAATATGTCGACGCCCATGTTCACGGCTTCCAGTATGTCCTTTCTTGTTCCCAGGCCCATGAAATAACGCGGTTTCCCTTCGGGAAGTCCATAAAGCGAACCCTTGAGAGAGCGGAACATTTCGTCAGAAGTCTCCCCGATGGAAAGACCGCCGATGCCAAAGCCGTCGAGGTCCAACTGAGCCATCTTTTTCGCATGGGTCTTTCGCAGACCCTCATCCGTACCGCCCTGGACGATGCCAAATGTCAGTCCTTTCTTCCTGCCATATTTCACGCTCCTAACGGCCCAATCGAAAGTTCTTCTCGCTGATGCGACGAGTTCTTCGCGGGAAGAAGGGTAGGGCGGGCATTCGTCGAGCACCATTCCAACGTCAGCCCCGAGTTTGTCTTCGATTTCCAACACCTTCTCCGGCGTCATCATCTCCGTCTTCCCGTCATAGGGGCTTTTGAAAAGAACGCCTTCTTCGGTAATCTTGGGTGAAAAACCCTGCCTTATAAGTTGGAAACCACCTGAATCTGTGAAAATCCCGCCCTTCCATTTCATGTATTCGCGTAGGCCGCCCTGGGCGTTAATGACCTCTTCGCCGGGCCTGAGATGAAGCAAGAAGGCATTGGATATCAGGACGTCCGTCTTGGGCACATCCCAGGGTGCCAGGGATTTCACCGTTGCCGAACTGGCTACGGGCATGAAAAAAGGGGTGTCGTACCTGCCGCTTGGAAGGTCCAAAATTCCGGACCGGGCCTCTAGGTCATCGCATCTTTCCGTCACCTCATAAGACATCCTTCCCCTCCTTTTTCGGCGAGAAATTCAGGAGCATGGCATCGCCAAAACTGTAAAAACGGTACCCCTTCTCCTTGGCTTCTTCGTATGAGGCAAGGACCCTCTTTCTCCCTGCGTATGCGCTTATCATCATCAATAGGGTGGACCTGGGCAGATGGAAATTTGTGACCAAGCCCGAATAGGGGAATCGAAAATCGTATCCAGGGTAAATAAACAGGTCGGCCATCCCTTCGCTTTTCTCAAACCGGGTCCCGGACCAACTCGATTCCAAGGCCCTTACGGTGGTGGTCCCCACGGCAAAAATCCTCCTTCCTTCTCCTACGGCCTTTTCAACGCTTTTCCTTGTTTTCGCGGGTATTTGGAAAAACTCCTCTTCCATTGCGTGCCCTTCGACCTCCTGAGACCGTACCGGTGCGAATGTCCCGGGCCCCACTTTCAATGTCAACTTTAAGATTTTTACCCCCTTTTCAACGAGTTCCTCCAGCAAATCCGGTGTGAAATGGAGCCCAGCAGTGGGAGCGGCAACGGCACCGGCCTTCTTGGCATAAACCGTCTGATACCTATCCTCATCCCCATGGAACGCCTTGATGTATGGCGGGAGTGGCATCCGCCCGTGGACGCGGTAGAAATCCCTTTCGGAGATGTCGTGGGGTACGACCTTGTAAACACCCTCGCCCAGGTCCTCTACTATGGAAAAACGCGCCTTGCTTGGGAATGTGACTTCGACGCCGGGCCTCAGGTTTTTTCCGCCCATCTGGACCGTCCAGGACCCTTCGCTTTGGGAAAGGACGAGCCCGGTAACCTTGCCTCCGGTGTCCTTTTTCGCCTTGAAGGAGGCCTTGACCACCTTCGTATCGTTGAGCAGGAGAAGGTCCGAATCTTGCAGGATGTGACTGATGTCGGAAAAACGCCCGTGTGCAATGCCTTCATCCACTATCATCAACCTGCTGGCATCCCTTGACTTAGCCGGTTCCTGGGCTATCCGCTCCTTGGGTAGTTCGTAATCAAACAGGTCCGTATCCACGCCGGTCCATTCCAGGGCTGTCTAAAAAAGTTTTCAATCCAACCGTGACAAAAAACCTTGAAGATTTCTCGGATTTTCCAAAATGAAAAATGCCCGTCGCATCCGGGTCAATTTTGCATTTTTGTTGAAAAGGGGCAAACCTGCGCTTACTTTTTTATATGGGTCCATGATAATTATTATATACGCCTTGTCACCATATACATTTTCTGACAGGTGAAAGAGATGTGCAGACTCATTAAATCAGAAAGCGACGTTTTGAAATATGTTTTATCGACGGAATACGTGAATGACTACGCCAG
>CAZPOY010000165.1:0-2571 GCA_964588345.1 uncultured Thermoplasmata archaeon | reverse complement strand
AATCTGTGGAACGGACTTCTCGAGTTGAACAAATACCCCGTGGTGCAGGCGGCCTGGAACGTTTCCCAAGGAGAATCATTCACCATTGCCAAAGCCCTTGAGGCCTACGATTGGGTCAAGGAAAACGTTCGCTATCGGTTCGACTCAGGTTCAACGGACACTTGGTCCGGGTCCTGCGATACCCTGGAAACGGGATGGGGCGATTGCGAGGACCAGTCGATTCTTCTTTCGGCCATGATAACGGAGATGGGCGGATACGCCAGGGGATTTCTAACCGAGACACACGCATTTACGGGCGTTTTCATCGGTGAGACGACCAATGAAGAACCGGTAAGGGAGATGGTGGCGGATCACTATGGGTCAGAGGTCGAAGTGTATTTCGTCCGGTTCGGCAACGATTCGTTCCTGATACTGGACCCCTCGGGAAGTCTGTATGCGGGAGGGCTCCCCGTCGGCTTTGTTCCAACGGATGAAGGTTATGCACTGCAGGACAGCGACATATTCCTTTACGTCGAGGTGACGGGAGAAGTGAATGAAAAAGAGTGGCACCATCTTTTATGGGACCTGACATGCGGGTCGTCAACCTTCTTATTGTCAATGATGGGCGTGTTGCTCCTTTTTTCCATGATGGTGATTTTCATAGCATGGTTGCGCAACATGAAGCCGCCCAAGCAGATTCCCGCAGACCCCGTCTGACGTTTTTCGCGGCATTCATGGTTCAAGGCGGTAGATGTCACGGGGGAAGAGTATCGTCTCCCTGATGTTGGAAAGTCCCAGGGCCTTTTGTAAGAACCGCTCGATGCCAAAGCCGTATCCGCCGTGGGGTGGCATGCCGAAATTAAACGGGTCCAGATAATGCTTGAACGATTCTGGATTGAGTCCCGCTTCGCGTATCTGTTCGATGAGAACGGGCACCCGATGTTCCCTTTGGCCTCCTGACATCACTTCTTGGCCCAGCAGGTCAAGGTCGGCATAAGTGGTTATTTCCGGCCTGTCATCGAATCTCTTTGCATAAAAGGTGGTCTTCTTCACTTCGACGGGGAATTCCGTTATGAAATAGGCGGGATGCCCTTTTTCGAGCATGATCTCACCCATCAGTTTTTCCGATTCCGTATCAAGGTCCTCTCCCGGTTGAAGCACTTTCCCCTTCTCCTTTAGAAGACCTTTTGTTTCTTCGAAGGTGACACGGGGCAGTGGCAGTTCTATCTCGGGCAGGTCCACGTCCATCGCCTCCAGTAGGCCGGACCCACGTTTTTTCATGGCATCCAGCCCCGCCTTGACCACACCCTCCGCATTGAAAACGGGCTCTGGTCCGTCAATGTAAGGCATCTCCACGTCAAGAGAGAGAAACTCGGTGACATGGCGGATGGTGTCAGACCGTTCGGCGCGATAGGCAGGCGCAATCTCGTATACGCCTCCAACGTCGCACGCCATTAGCATCTGCTTGTAAAGTTGGGGGCTCTGGGCCAGGTATGCTTCATTGTCGAAGTAGTTGATGGGAAAGAGGGTCGAACCGCCTTCGGCTCCCTGGGCAACGATTTTGGGCGTGTTGACTTCCATGAGATATTGGGAACGGAGGAATCCGCGAATTCCCTCCATGGCAATGGCCTTGAGCTTGAAAATGGCACTGACCTCGTCCTTGCGCAGGTCCAGGAACCGGTTGTTTAGCCGTGTATCGAATTCCACCCCAACCTTGTCGATGACTCCCATGGGTAGCGGCGTATGGGCAGGGCTCAGCATTTCATGGGTCGAAGGAAGGAGTTCCTTTCCGCCAGGGGCTTGGTCGTTGGGCTGTACCTTTCCGCGGAAAGACATTACCGATTCCCTGGTGACCGAGGTGAGTTCCTTGAAAAGTTCGTCACCGAGTTCCTTTTTCAAAAGCGTGACCTGAAGAATGCCGGATTCATCCCTCAATTGCATGAAAGCGATTCCTCCAAGATTCCGCATTTCCTGCACGTGTCCCGCTACGACGGCTTCCGTGTTCTCGACGGCGTTCCTAACAGGCGTCCTCTGGCCGAGGTCCGGCTTTTCCTGACCTTGATTCATGCTTTATCCCGACGTTGCCATGATGGACTAGTAAAAAAAGATGACGTCGGCCCATTGGTCATTGCAAGTATTTGTCGACGTAATCCCTGACCATCATTTCGTAGGCGATTCCACCCAGTTCCCGAAGGTTGACCACATCAGCGGCGTTGTAGGAAACCAGTTTCTTCAGGGCGTCCATGTCGTCCCTCCTTTCCCATCGCTTCCACAATCGCACGGCCTCAAGTCCGTCAACGCCTTCTATGTCCTCGCCCCTGTCAACGTGGAGGACCTTTTCAATGTTTTTGAGGCCGCCTCGATACCCCAGTTTTCGGAAAGTGTACATCAGGTCAAGATGAGGGATGTCGGGAAAATCCATGTTCAAGGACCTTTCCAGGAAAGGAACGTCGAAACGGATGCCGTTGAAAGTGACGAGCAGGTTGTAACGCGATAGTCTCTCTACTAGGTCGGGAATCGTAAGGTCGATGCCCCTGATGAACACTTTCGTTCCCAGGTCGTCGTGCAGTCCCACGCACGTGACGTATGAAT
>CAZPOY010000164.1:0-2636 GCA_964588345.1 uncultured Thermoplasmata archaeon | reverse complement strand
CAGGCGTGGCTTGGGTCGTCCTTGAAAGGCCAGCCAAGAATTCGCCGTTCAAAACAACGCCCAAGGGGATACTCTTCGCCGTGGGAGGAATGCTGGGTCAGGCCGTGGGCTTGCTTCTATCGAAACAGGTGCTTGACGGGGGGTTCGACCCTTTCGTTGCTACTTACATCAGAATTGCCTTGGCCACGCTGGTATTGCTCGGCTTTAGCATCGTCGCAGGTTCTTTCAAGGCCACCGTCGTTTCCCTGAAGAACGGAAAATTCGTTTCTCTGACGGTCCTGGCAACGATTTTTGGGCCGGTCCTGGGAATATGGGCATCGCTTTATGCCGTTTCCAAGGCCCCAATAGGCATTGCCTCAACCCTTTCTTCCCTCATGCCCCTTTTCATGATTCCCATTTCCTTCATGGCCTTCAAGGATAAACCCACTTGGAGAACGGTATTGGGAACGGTAATCGCTCTAATTGGCGTGGCTGGAATATTCATGACCTGATGGGAGTTAGGGATTTATCGCATGATGACTTTTCCATGGCCATGTCTAAAGGTAAAATCACGAGGGAAGAGATTGTAAATGCCGTGGCACAGATGCTTGAAAAGAAGGATTACGCTTTGGCCTTATGGGAGATGGGTGCTGCTTCATGGGGCAGGGTTGACCGGTGGTCCGACATTGACATGATGCTCGTCGTGGAGGATGACGCCGTTGAAGAATCGTTTCAAGTCATTGAAACGGCTCTTGAAACCCTTGGTGGCATAGAAAAAAAGTTCAGAATTCCCGAACCGTCGTGGCACGGACACTCTCAATGCTTTTACAGGTTGAACCGGGCATCACCCTTCCACATGCTTGACATTGCCATTGTGAAAAAAAGTTCTGATAAAGACCGTTTCAAGCAATTCTCCATACACGGGGAACCAACCGTCCATTTCGACAAGGGTGACTTCACTCTGGATGAGGGGCTCGACATCGAAGAACACGTCCGCAAGGTAATGGGTCGTCTTGAAAGCCTTTCAAATACGTTCGAGATGTTCAAGGTATTGACCCTAAAGGAGGTCCGAAGGGACAACCCAGTGGAGGCATTCAGTTATTACTACGGCATGACCTTCAGACCCTTGGTAGAAGTTCTTAGAATGAAATACTGCCCCGTGAGATTCAACTTCGGAACCCGCTACGTACATTACGTCTTTCCAAAGGAGGTGGCAGATAAGCTTGTGAAATTCACTTATGTGAAAGACATGAATCAGCTTGAGGAGAGACTTGAAGAAGCCCACGAGTGGTTCCGTGAGGTAGCAGAATCCATAGATGAGGGGGAAGTGAGGAAGAAGGTTGCTGAAGAATCGGAAAAATACGAGGTGGAGGAATGACCTTTTCCATCGTTGCCGTAGATAGAAAGAAGGGGATTGTTGATTTCATTTTTCCACAATATTTAAATTGTTCATGTCGCTTTGCGTCTTAATTCCTTGATGTAGCTGGTGACATAATGAAAAAAGTAACATTTATGATGGTCTTTGTGTTATTATTAGCGGTTTTCTTGTCGAATGTCTCATTTAACGCAAAAGGCGGAAATGCCGTGTCATATGGAAACCCTCAAGTCTATTGGTATCCTTCGGATAAAGAACTGAAATTCGATGAATCTTGCTCTCTTGCTTTAACTTTCCATAATTCGTATTACAACAAAATAAAAATAAATTGGATAGGAATACATATGGATTGGCAAGATGAAGGAGAATATTACAAGAATGATTTTGAGGGAAATCCCATTGTCTTAGAAACAAACGACCAATTTAATGAAACCATTTCATTCGTAGTAACGCAAAATGATGCATCGGTAGGTAACCATTCGTATGAGATTTTTGTTGATTTTTATACTTGGGAAGTGTCTCTCTATATCTCCGGTTGGAAACCTTCCAATTATACTGTGTCAGGTGACGATTTTATCATTTTGGATTCAGACTATGATGGAGATGGTTACGTATATTCCGAAGATGCTTTTCCATTTGACCCGACTGAATGGAACGATTCTGATGAAGACGGCGTAGGGGACAACGGCGATGATTTTCCTGAAGACCCATCTGCTTCTCTGGATAGTGATGGAGACGGATACCCGGATGACTGGAACGAGGGATACACCGTAGATGATTCGACGACGGATTTGGAACTAGATGCATATCCGGATAATCCGGAAAAATGGGAACAGGAGGAAGCAGAAGAATATTTCTTTATTCCGTTACGATTTTGGGTAGGAATAATTGGGCTTCTTTTGGCATTTCTCTTAACTGGTCAAAAGAAAAAATGAGACGTCTTGCCCAATCGTCTTTATTTATGGCTATCTAAATCCCGAACCAATCTGCAGGGGTGCGAGGAGGAAAAAGCTATGCTTTTCCGACTAAACCACCTGCTTTTAATTCGTTTTTATTAAATTAAAGTGCGGGGGTGCGAGGAGTTTTTTCAAAAAAAAAATTCGACTTTGTCTTGTGCGGGGGGTGCGAGGAGGAAAAAGCAACGCTTTTTCCGACTTAACCACCCGTTTTTAATTTAACTAAATTAAATTAAAGTGCGGGGGGTGCGATTCGAACGCACGAAGATCTACATCACAGGGTCCTAAGCCCTGCCCCTTTGGCCAGCTCGGGTACCCCCGCTTTC
>CAZPOY010000163.1:0-2712 GCA_964588345.1 uncultured Thermoplasmata archaeon | reverse complement strand
AAAAATCCAAAAAATTCTTAAATCCGATGTCGGATGAAATAACATGAACCGCTTCCCAAGAGACGTTCTCCTCGAATACAAATGGACGGAGGGAAAGTGTCTCGACAAACTAATCATTCAATACAAACACGTCGGAGCACCCGATGATACGAAAACCCTGCCTGCAACTGCCATCGTCGAAATGGACAAATCTTTCTTTTATACAATGGACGGCGGGGCCATTCCTTTTCACAGGATATTGAAGATTACGAGAAAAGGAAATGGTAAAGTTATATACGACAGGGAAGTCGAATCGACCAAAACAAGAAAACGTTGATCGGTCCGTCACTCGTCTTCGTTCTTCGTGATGGACTTGACGGTTATCTTGAAGACCAGGGTTTCGCCCCTTACCTCACGATTGTAATCCTTAACGAAGGTCCCTTCGTCCAGGTTAACGTCCCTTACGATGAACTGCCTTCCGTCTTCTTCCTCGAACATCTTCCGGTCCTCATCGGCATCGGTGATGAGATAACTGACCTTGATGGTCCCCTCTTCTCCGCCGGAATGGTCAATGCTATCTACCTTAATCTCCCAGTCGTAGTCTTCATCGATGAGATATACGCCGTTGACCTCGGGCATGTTCTTGTACATCAAAAGACCCGAATCATCATCAACCCACGCCACCTGGCACGGCCAGCGATACTCGAGATGCATGAACAGGGAACCCACCACCGGAACGACGCCTGAGTAGAGGTCATTGAAGACGATGTTGCTCATCTTCTTGTAAAGGGGAACCTCAAATGAGATGTTCGCCGTTCTGATTTTTTCGGGTTCCTTCTCGCCGTAAGCATCTTCGGGGGAAATCCTCACGACCTTCGTCTGACCTTCGGTCATGCCAATGACGGCATCCTGCCAGCCCTGTATCGTATCTCCTTGACCCACGGTGAATTCGTAAGGAACGTATCCACTGGAGGAACGGGTTTGGTACTGCACGCTCTTGGGATAACTGATGTTGTTGTAAGCGACCTCTTTGATGTTGGTGTCGAAAACCCGACCGTCGTCGAAACTTCCGATGTAATCGCAAGAAACCGTGTCGCCGGTTTCGACCTTTTTGACACTCGATTCGCCATCACCATCGTCTACCCAAGTTGAGTATCCCGCGTAGGAAAGTCCGGAGACTATCATTACGCCGATGATTACCAGAACAAGTGTGGTCTTTGCCATGCCGCGCTGGTTATCCCGTATGTTCCGTTTCATGATGCTCATTTTTTGGGTCAAACTGAAGCTTCAATTTAAACCTTTTTATCGGTCCCGTGCTGAAAAAGAAACAATCTGTCCAAATGAAACGCCGGCATCCCCCGGTGGCACCTTCCGATGGAAATACGGCTTGCAACCCCTTTTTCTCACCTCTTCGTCGAACCATCGTACCATGGGACGGTTATAAGCCACTCCTCCAGAGATGCCGATGTTGTCCGAATGCCGTGATGCCTTTTCCACCAGGGCCGAAAGGACGCCTCTGGCAAATGAAGAGACGGCCTTTTCCTTTTCTTTTCGGGACCCTTTCATTGAGAATATCTCTGACAAGGGTTCGACTTGACGAATCTGGGAACGGGACGCCGTAACCTCCATGGGGTCTGCCAGGGAGTGTCTTGCAAAGACGGGTTCCATCAACATGGCCGGTTCTCCACGAAATGACCTTTCGCTGCAGATGCCTAAAAGGGCGGAAAGGGCGTCCAACATCCTGCCAAAAGACGTCGTCCTCACGGAACGACCCTTAAGCTTGACAAGGACGTTCTTGCCGTCCATGCTTAGTTCTCCGTGGTCGGTTCCCGATTCGAGGAGGTACCCAAGGAGGAGGCGCTTTGGTTGCTTTACGGCCATCTCGCCTCCCAGCAAAGGCACTTCTTCTAGATGGGCCACCCGCCTCTGGCCTCCATCCGATACGTGCATCACTTCTCCACCCCACATTTTCCCGTCTTGACCGTATCCGGACCCGTCCAAGGTGAGAACGGACATCTCTTCAAGACCGTTTTCGGCCCTCAATGCGCATGCGTGAGCAAAGTGATGCTGCACCGGAATCGAAGAGATGGAGTTCTCTTTCGCCATTGCTTCTGCCAGTCGGGTAGTTGCATAGCCGGGATGCATGTCCCTCAAGACCACCGTGGGCTCGCCCTGAAGATAAAGTTCCGTCAGATGGTCCAGCGTTTCCCGAATGAACGTTTCGATGCCAAATCCCGTGGCGTTGCCCATGTGCTGCGAAAGGATGACCCGGTCCCCAAGGCCCAGGGCCACAGTCACGTTCTCCTCGCCTCCCAAGGCCAGAACCCCTCTTGTGGATGCTGTTTTTATGACGCCGGGAACAAAACCCCTGCTCCTCCGTATGAACACGGGACCGTGATGCATGTGCTTTACGACACTGTCATCCACCCTCTGGACAATGTTCCTGTCATGAAGAAGATATCCGTCTGCACCCAGCTTGAAAGCTTCGTTGTTTGAGGTGGCCATGGGTTCCCCCCGTGGGTTGGCCGAGGTGAAAATGAGCACGTCGTCCTTGATTTGGGAGAATAGGAGATGGTGAGCGGGTGAATGAGGAAGCATGCCTCCGATGGTGGAAAGGCCGGGAGAAAGAGCGTCAGCCCATGCGGGAATCATCTTCTTCTTGGTGAACAAAACGATGGGCGAAGCAGGTGATTTGGCCATTTCCAATTCGTCGTCCGTCGGCTGGCACAAGGA
>CAZPOY010000162.1:0-2790 GCA_964588345.1 uncultured Thermoplasmata archaeon | reverse complement strand
GGGGGCACAAGGGGATAAATTGGAACTAGACAAGAAAACGCTCGCAAGGTACGTTGACTACACGTTGCTTAAACCCACCACCACGCTTGAAGACATTCATCAACACTGCAGGGAGGCAAAGGAATGGGGCTTCAAATCCGTATGCGTCAACTCGGCGTGGGTCTCATCCTGTGCCGATTACTTATCCGACTCCAACACGGAAATTTGTGCCGTCGTGGGTTTCCCTCTGGGGGCCATGGAATCATCATCCAAGACGTTCGAAGCCAGGAATGCCGTAAAGAACGGTGCCAGGGAGGTTGACATGGTGATGAACCTTGGATATTTCCTATCGGGGAAAGGGTCTCGCAAATTCGTTGAAAAGGACATTTCTGAAGTTGTGAAGGCCACGTCTTCGGCCAAAGTCAAGGTCATCCTCGAAACCGGGCATCTTTCCAACGAAGAGATAGTGGATGCCTGTTCCATATGTGAAAAGGCCGGCGCCCATTATGTAAAAACCTCCACGGGCTTTGGACCTGCCTGGAAGATGGAACAATTGAAGACCATGGTGGATGCTGTGGACGGGCGCCTGGGAGTAAAGGCCGCAGGAGGCATCGAAACATACGAGGATGCCATCAAGGTCATTGAAGCAGGGGCCACCCGCATCGGGGCCAGTGCTGGGATTTCCATACTCGAAGGGGCGAAAGAGTAGAAGGATTGCGTCGGCGGAAAAAGTTTGGCTGCGAAAGTGAATTTTTAAGGTGGGAAGTCACTTTGATGTGACTAAAAAGAAAAATTATGATGCCTCGCAGGCAGACGGGAACGACATGTGCGATGGACACCGTGTAGAATGTGGGTGGCGGAACAAATCAAAATTTCGGACTATACGCGTTTATTCCAATTAAAACGAACTGGAATTTTCAATGTTTTTTGGATAAAAACAATACGTAACATCTTTGGCCATTGAATTAATAAATCATCAATTTCAAAATAATGAGTTATTCGGAAAGCCATTCCCATAATGGTATGTATCTTATCCGCTTGCCTCGTTTGTCAACGTTCTTTCTAGTATTTCCTGATATTATTGTACCCTCCCTCAAATCGAACTCATCCATTCCAAGAACTAGCGCCTCTTCTTCTCTCTTATGCGCATTTGATGCGTCAAAGCATACTTGTATTAGTTTTTCAACGGAATTGCCCTTTTTGATAAGGAAATCGACCTCTTTTCCATCCTTCTGCCAATAATATATTTCATCGTACCTTCTTTTAAGTTCAAGGAATACCGTATTTTCATATAAACGACCAATGTCATCACTAAATTTGAATCCTGTTGAATTTCTTATGCCATTGTCAATACAGTATATTTTTTTAGGATTGAACTGCTGTTTTTTTATCGAATAAGAAAACAGTGGCACTGAAAATACAAAATAACTCTCTTCCATGAGATGTATATAGCTGGAAACGGTATCGGAGGAAACTCCCAAGTGCTTGGCTATTTTATTGTAATTCAAAAGATTAGTGAAATTTGCTAGTAAGTAACTTTTCAATTTTTCAACTTTCTCCGGCTTGTTTATGCTACCGCGCTGAATCACATCTCTATAAAGTATGCTGTCTGAGTAAAATCGCAGCAATTTCCTTTTCCTCTCATCATTATTCTCTAATACTATCTCTGGAAAACCCCCCCATTTTAGATATTCTCTGAGATGATGTTTTATCTTGGATTTTTTTGAGAGCATATCGGTCCTATTTTCTATCAAAACACCTCTTGCCGTCAAATATTCAACAAAAGACATTGGATAGATATCGAAGTAAACGAATCTCCCAGCAAGAGCAGTGCTGAGTTCGCTTTTCAAAAGTCTTGAACCGCTTAGAAACATCTTTGCATTTTCATCTAAATCGAATATCCTCTTGACTGTCTGATTCCAATTTTTTATTTCCTGCACCTCATCTAGGAAAATGTAAACCATCCCTTTAGGATTGAACATCTCTTTGTGCTTTTCCATTGCCGTTTCTATAATATTTTTTTCTTCAACTCTTTCATCATCGCATTTTATGAACAAAATGTTCTCTTTATCAGTCTTTTCAAGCAATTCTTTGATTATCATGTACATAAGAGTTGTTTTGCCACTCCGTCTGCACCCTGTTATTGGCATTATCTCTTTTCTATCAAGCCATTTTTCTATTTCCTTAAGTGCGGTCCTATCCATAAATTCTGAATGCAAATCGTTCGTCCACCACGGGTTCCATTCTACAAGTATCTCTTCGTTCATATCAGACCTGCCAGCATATATGATAATGAATTTTAAGGTAGATAAGACTTTCGAATAGAATCGTGTGATAAGGCAGTATCAGAAGAATAGGATAGATTGTCTGCGTTTGTTTTGTTTCGTATCAATATATTTTGTTGGTGAAAACATAGGGAAAGTGTCTTGTTTACGGCCTTGTTGCAAAACTAACCCCTCATCATAACACTTGATGCTGTAAGCAACATTATGTTATGGGCGACCATTTTGGAACTTATTTCATTTCTCATACCTAACGTCTTTTGACATCTTAGACGGGAACCAAAATGTTCACAAATCATGCTGAAAGCGCTTTCAGTATGATAGAACATCATTTCAACGGTCGGGTTCGTTGCAGAACGAATCTTGCCCGAGAAAACGAGGTTCGGGCAAAGTTAATTTCCCACTACCTAAGATTACTTGCTATCCAAGGTGTTTTGGGTGGGAAATGAGTTTATCAACAAAGCTTCAAAAAAGAAAAATCCAAAAAATTCTTAAATCCGATGTCGGATGAAATAACATGAACCGCTTC
>CAZPOY010000161.1:0-2840 GCA_964588345.1 uncultured Thermoplasmata archaeon | reverse complement strand
GATTTCCCCGGCATCAAACCCGTTCCAAATAGGGATTATTTCGATTACGTTTACCATTCGAAAGACCTTGCAGAACTTTCCGGGGGTGATTATGCCAAGATGCGTCGGGTGATAAGCAAATTCCAACGGACCTTTGATTATTCAGTGGAACCCGTTTCCCAGATGAATTTTGATAGAATCGGGCAATTCCTCAAGCGATGGTGCATCTGGAGGGATTGTTCGCAGCATCCCATGCTTGAGAACGAGAAAATCGCAATCCTTACCTCCATGGAACATTTCTTCGACCTTGGACTTGAAGGCGTGGCAGTATTGATAGACGGCCAGATAGAGGCCCTATCCGTATTCGAATCTCTGAACGAAGATACGGCCGTCATCCATTACGAAAAGGCCGTAGCGGATTTTCCCGGACTCTACCAGTTGGTAAACAAAGAGGCAGCCAAGGTGCTCGAATCGCGCTTTGAATTCATCAACAGGGAATCGGACATGGGCGTCCCGGGCCTTAGAAGGGCCAAGGAGAAGTACCGCCCCCATCACATGGTGGAAGTGCATTATTTGGAGAAGGACAATCTTCCATAACCAGGCACCTAAACCCTTAAACAGCATCATTCTATACCTTGTATCACGGTGAGATAAATGAAGAAATATGACGTTGCGGTAATCGGGTCCGGTGCTGGAATGAACGTTGCTTCCAACGCTTTGCAGCAAGGCAAGACCGTAGCTCTTTTCGAACACGGGCTCATGGGGGGGACCTGTCTAAATACCGGTTGCATTCCATCGAAGATTTTGCTATATCCTGCAGACGTCGTCAAAGAGATGAAGGAAGCCGAAAGGGTCGGTGTAAAGACAAAGGTCGAGAAAATCGATTTCAAACACATCATGGAGAGGATGAGGCAACTCATCGTTCCCGACCGCAACAACATGGCAAGAAGCGTGGAAAAAGCCAAGAACATCACTTGGTACAAGGAAACGGCCCAGTTCATAGATGACTATACGTTGCAGTCAGGCAGCAAGAAGGTAAAGGCGGACAAGATAATCATCGCCTCGGGGTCCCGCCCCTTTCTTCCAAACATCCCCGGGCTAAAAGAAGTAGGATACCTGGACAACCGGTCCGTTCTTGACATCGAAGAGGCCCCTGAAAGCATTTTGATACTGGGAGGCGGTTTTGTTGGCTGTGAATATGCACACTTCTTCTCGTCCATGGGAACGGAAACGACCCTGATAGGACGCAATTCCCGACTAATAAAGGAAGAGGACATGGAGATTTCAACGACTTTTCGCACCACCTTTTCGAAATTCGTCAAGACATATACGGGCTTCACCGCCGTGAAGGTTGAAAAGACAGAGGATGGCAAAAAGGTGATAGCCAGAAATGAAAAGAACGGCAAGAATTACCAATTCAAGGCCCAAGAAATAATGCTGGCGACGGGAAGGCGGTCCAACAACGATCTGCTAAAATTTGAAAATACAGGGGTCGAAACGGATGAAGGTGGCTGGGTCAAGGTAAATAAATATCTGGAAACGTCCAAAGAGAACATCTGGGCCCTTGGCGACGCACTGGGAAAATACATGTTCAGGCACACCGCCAATCACGAGGCCAGGATTGTTTGGATGAACGCATTCACTCAGCACAAGCAGGAGATGGACTACAGCGCAATTCCCCATGCCGTTTTTAGTCACCCCCAGGTTTCTGGAGTAGGTTTGACCGAAACTGAAGTCAAGGCACGCGGGGTAGAATATCTCGTCGGAAGGACCGCATATGGAGGAACGGCCAAGGGCTATGCCATGGGAACGGAAAATACCCTTTTCAAGGTCCTGGTCGAAAAGAAGAACAAGAAGATACTGGGAGCCCACGCCGTTGGCCCTTGGTCATCGGACCTGATACAGCAGGTCACGTATCTCATGAATGCCGGAGGTGGCGATTTCTACCCCATTTACAGGGCTGAAGTGACACATCCTGCCCTAAGCGAGGTCGTCGTAAATGCTTTTGGAAGTCTTGTCCCGCCTGAACATTCTCATAGGCACGGCCATGACCATTCGCATAAACACGACGAAGAAGAACACGACCACTGACCATGCTTCATCAAATCAAACTCAATCCAGGAAAAGGGGCAGTTCCTCTTTCTCCCTCTTGTCAGGGGGCGTAGGGTCCTCAGCCGGATAACCCAGAGGCGTAATCGTTGCGATGTAATGGCTCATGGGGATGCCCAATTTCTTCTTCACCTCATCCCTGTCCATGCCTGCTATCCAGCATGTTCCCAGGTCATAACTCCATGCTGCCAGGAGAAGATGGTATCCCGCTAAACAGGAATCTTCTACAAATGCAGGTGATTTGGCAGGGTCGGCCACCACCGCCACGGCCATGGGGGCGTTGGATATGGGTTCGCTGGACCCGCCTCGGATGCCGCCCAAGAATCGGAGCACTTTTTCATTGCGTATGATTACGTAATAATACGATTGGCTGTTTCTTGACGTAGGCGAATAACGGCAAATCTCCATGATTTTCCAAATGGTTTCTTCGGGAACAGCCTTCTTCTTGAACTTCCGGATGCTCCTTCGCGTCTTCAGCGTCTCATCGCCTCCAAGATGAGGTCCCAGATGGTGTAGGAAGGATTGGAATTCCAAGGTTCTACCTTCGTGGTCCTTGGCAAAGAACTGGTAGATGCAGTACTTTTGATTTTCAGCGGGCTTGGACACGGCCTCATCCTTCATCTCTTCGTATTTTGCATCAACATCGTCTGAATCGTTGTAAAATAGCGTGATGACACCGTCAAGGTCAGGTTTTTCTTTTTCGCAGAATCCAAGGAGAAGATTTCCGTGGCGCAAAATGGCGCATTCCTTCT
>CAZPOY010000160.1:0-2934 GCA_964588345.1 uncultured Thermoplasmata archaeon | reverse complement strand
AAATCTGGACAGGCCCACTGGTTTTTTTTTGTGGGCCTACCAGATTTGTTCAAACACAGTCTTTTTTCTAAAAAAGACATGTTCGGAAAAGAATTTTTCCTCACCAGACCAACCATAGGTTGGTCAGGCTCAGACTTGCACAGCAAGCCCTTGTCTGGACAGGCCCACTGGTTTTTTTTTGTGGGCCTACCAGAGTTTTTCCTCCACGAGATGAAAATTTTATCATCATTCATCTCTTTATCCTTCTGATGAACGATAGAGGGAAAACGGAGGATGGAGACACCGTCAGAATCGGTCTGATATCCGACGTCCACGGTAATCTACCTGCTTTGGAAGCCGTGCTTGAAGTTCTTGACGAAGAAGGCATCATTGACATAATTTCAGCAGGCGACATCGTTGGCTATTACCCCTGGTCCAGTGAAACCATTGAGATTTTCCAAGAGCGTGAGATTGCTTCTGTTATGGGTAACCATGACTGGGCCATGGCCTACAACGATTTTTCTGGAATGAACCACCTTGCTTCGGAAACGGACCCTTGGATAAGAGACCGACTAACCGACGATGAGACGGAGTATCTTTCCCAACTTCCTCAGGGCCTGGAATTCACGTTGCATGGGAAAAGATTCGCCGTTCACCATGCATATCCGGGAGACCTGTGGAGGAGAATGTCTCCCAATGAAGTGACGGTTGGTCTTCTCGAGTCCCTGAACCTTAACATTCTCGTGCTTGGTCATTCTCATGTTTCATTTCTTAAAAGTTTTCGGGACGGGGCCATCATAAACCCGGGAAGCGTGGGGCAGCCAAGAGACGGAAAGAAAACCGCATCTTTTGGCATGCTCGAAGTTGCGCCGGAAGAAATAGACTACCATTCGATGCGTGTGGAATATGATATCGGCCTGGTTGAAGAAAAGGTCAAGGAATTGGAACTCCCGGACATTCTGTATTCGCGTTTATACCGGGGGCGATGACCTTTCAGAATGAACCTATAACCACGGGAAGGAATTTCCACATGATTAGAGAACCCAATGTCATCATGAATACCGATGCCGTCATTCCACCGAATTTAATCATATTCGGCCTGAAGCTAGCCCTTTTTGCAGTCCAATTCAACAAGGAAACGGTTAGCATCGTAGGAATCCAAGACCCGAGTGCAAAGAGAGACATGGCAAACCCACCTAAAATGGCCGCGGTCAAAAGTCCAGGGGACAACAGACCGGGAATGCCACCGAAAAGGAATATCTCCAGGGAAATGACAGACTCTCCCAAGCAGGCAAGGCCGCTCAAAGCCCCCAGGAACGTGTATTTCCCATTTTTCCCGGAACAGTTGTGTTTTTCAACGCCGTCGCTGTAAACGGCCATCCAGTATGCTCCCAGCCCCATGAGGAACAACCCGAAGGAGAGATAGGCCCAGGAACCCAAGGTACTGAAGATTCCCGCAAGCCCAACCAAGTCAGACAGGAGATATCCCGCAGCCGAAAAAATGGCCCCGCCCAAACCCACCGCAATCAACCTCGAAACCCCCATTCTTGAAAGGGGGCTCCAGACGTTTTCCCTTTTCGACGAGAGGGAAGCGGGAAAAAGGGTCGAACCGCAAGAAAAGAGGCAAATCGAACTCCCCCTCTTCAAGCCCCAGAAGAACGGGATTAGAAGAAGGAACAATTCAGAAGCCATCATTTTTCCTCCTTTTCAAGGCGAGAACGAGGGAGAAAGCAAGAAGGACTGCCAAAGCAATGGAAGGGAGTCCGGCAAAAGGGGTTTCGTGTTCATCTGCAATTTCGACGTCGACGTCAAAATCATCCGTAACGTTGCTGTTTCCGTGAGAATCCGTTGCTTTTATCTTGTAATGCAGCGAGGTGTATGGTTTTTCGATTTCGGGAAGAATTACCGTTTGTTCGCCTTTGATGGCGACCCCTTCTGTCGTTCTTATGGGGGTGCAGAGGACATCCGTGCATGTGAACCACTCCACCTCTACTTTCGCTATTTCTGAATCGTCTTCCAACTGAAAAGTTATCCTTGGCGAATCACCCTGCCTCATCTCTTCGGGCGAAACAGAAGCATTAATTATTTTTGGCGGGGCAATCTCATAACGGACGGAAACATGCAATGTTGTCTTCGTAACGAGAAGTACATTATCCGGTGACCGGACCGTTATTTCCACGGTTTCCTCGCCAAAGGTCGCCCCGGTGCCATTCAACATCATGGACATTTCCACGGTCTCTCCCGGTTGCATTGAGAATCCCGTTGCATTCATCTCAGTGGTAATATTTCCCGTCGCCGACAATTCTAAGGTAGCGTTCAAAGGCAGGGGGTGCTCATTGACAACCTTTAGGGTAACGTTTTTTTCCATGCCAGGGGTCAAGGCAATGCCGTTTTTGTCGAAGGATAGGTCGAACCCCTTTTCTTCACCCAATCGATAAAACCGCGTCAGCAGGACATCGTCGTTTTGATTGAAAACCGCCATGGAAACGCCAAGGTTTGTTGGGGCAAAGCCGTCCCAGGGCATTCCTTTCGTACCATTCCACCATATCGAAATGCTTTCATCCCCTTCCTGGAGCTCTCTTTTTATGACGTCGATTGCCGCAAACGGAATCGTGTCGTTTTCCTCATTCTTCCATCGGGATGCCAATTCAGTGACGAACACACGTACCGTTTTGCAATCGGAGAATTTTCCGGTCATGTTGAGGTAGAATCCATCGGGCAAAGCCGTGATTCCGGCCGCATCGATTTCGTCCGTGCCCAGAGGCCCACGGTTTTCGACCGCTTCAAGGAATTGACCTTTTTTTTCCTCGTCCCAGTGGGTAATGCCATATTTACCGTATCCGAAAACGGACCATGGGCGTCCCGTAAACGTGAGATTTTGGGAAACCTCCCCCTCTCTACGGTTGGCCAACGTTCCTACTTCTCCTTCTGCATCTGAAACATAGACCACCGGCG
>CAZPOY010000159.1:0-2987 GCA_964588345.1 uncultured Thermoplasmata archaeon | reverse complement strand
TGGTTGTATCGCGACTTTGACATTTATTAGGGTATTTCTGTCAAAGACGAGTGAAACCTAAGCTTGACATGTCAAGATTGGGTTGTATGCTTTTCATTCACCGGGAGGACTAATCACGTTTATCTTATATTCGGCTTGATGGACTTGAAAACAAATATTTAATATTGTTGGGATATTGATGAGTTACGATGGCGTTGGGAAATCGGATGACGAAATTGCAGAAGTTATTGCTTGTCATGGGCGTTCTCTTCACCCTCGCTTCCCTCTTTGCTCCCTGGTATTCCGCTGAAGGACAAGACGGGAACACGGAGGACGTTTCCGGTCTCGACATGATTAGCGATTCGAAATTTTTCCTTTACAGAATGTCCCCGGAACTGGGGCTACTCTATTCCCCATTGCTGGTCCTTCTGCTCATACTTGGCGCAGCCACGTGCGAGTTCTTCGCCGTCCGGTACGCTCCAACGTTCCTGGCCTCGTTGGGCATCGGCGCCGTCCTTGGCAACGGGATACGTTTCGCTCGCTTTGAATGCATAAATTGCACCATTGTCCATACGGAAATGGGAGCCGGTCTCTTCTTGGCATTCTTCGGGACGGGCATAGTCGTAGCGGCAACGCTAATGGAGAACCGACCTGTCGAAAATGTGACAGATGAACCTGAAGATGGAACCTCGGATGAGGGAGACAACGATGGTGATGAGGTGTCCAATGAGGAATACAACCTCGAGAACGATGAACATTCAGAATGGAACGAGCCTTAGGAAAAATGATTCTCGGGCTCTTGGATTTATAAAAAGAAAAAATTAAAAGAAAAATAAAAAAAGAAAAAAAAAGCTTGTTTATTCTTCAAGCTGCCAGAACCAGGTCCAGGGACCTATTGGTTTGGGGTTCTTTTCCCAGTACTGAATAATCTTGAGCACGTCGATTAGATAAAGAATCCAAACGACAATTGCAAAGATTCCTGTCCAAGAAAGGAGTATCCATGCAATTATACCTACGATTCCTTTCGTGGTCTGACCTATCAGGATGCTACCGATTGGGCCTAGAATGCAGTACCAGACCGGCGCACCTTCCTTGTATATTTGCTCTTCCTCAGTTATGCTATCACCCCTGAAGGTTGATTTGCTTCCAAAACTACTTTAGGGTATTTTAACTTTTGTATTCACCCAGGTGATTTTTCCCCCCTTCAAATGCGTTTTTTACCCAATCCTTAAATACACAATCCAATATCGGTGCATTCCTTACAGAGGCGAACCTTATGGCAAGGAAACCTGCAAAGATGTATCGAAGAGTAAAAGGGCCGGCCTACACACGAAGGAAATACATGGGCGGCGTTCCCGGTTTGAGAATTAATCAGTTCGAAGTAGGCAACAAAACTGGCAGATTCCCATTGGTTGTCTCCCTCTTGGCTGAAGAACCATGTCAGATTAGGCACAACTGCCTTGAAGCGGCCCGTATCGCAGCCAACCGATATATCCAGAAGAGGGCAGGCGTAGCATTTTACCACCTCAAGGTAAGGGTTTATCCACATCAGGTCCTAAGGGAGAACAAGCTTGCTACGGGGGCAGGTGCGGACCGTGTGAGCAGCGGCATGCGACACGCTTTTGGAAGACCTGTGAGCACGGCTGCCAGAGTTTCACGTGGGCAACGCATGATAACCATACGGACTACCGTCGCCCAATTCGAAAACGCCAAAAAAGCCCTGTGGAAGGCCTCTGTTAAGTTGCCAACCCCCGGGCGAATCGTGATAGACGAGGGCGAAGAGCTCTTAGAGTGAGAATATGGCCGAAGAACAGGCCCCCCCGGCCCCATCCGCCAACAGCATGTTCAGCATGATGTTGGTCTTCGGTATGATGGCTCTCATCATGTTCGTTCCATCAATAAGGATAGCCATCGGGGATTATGCAGGATATGTTTTGGACCCAATCATCGGTTTCGACGGTGATTATCCGGTTCTCACAATCCTCGCTTCGGGATTTCTGGCCATCGTCATTTCCACCGTCACGAGGCATTTCATGACCGACCCCATCAAAATGGCCAAGGACCAAGCGGTGAGCAAGCATCTTCAGAAAGAGATGAGGAAAGCCCAAAAAGAGAACAATCTCTACAAGATGAGAAAGCTTCAGGAGGTCCAAACACAGAACATGGCCAACACGTCCTCAACCATGATGGACAGCATGAAGCCCATGTTCTATACCATCTTCATCTTCATCGGCATCTTCACGTGGCTGTCCAACTTCCTCTATTCCCCCGACACCTTTGAATACGCTTCTTTCGGCTGGTCTTCCCGGTTCTACTTCTTCGACAATTTCATCATAATCCCCTACTGGATTCTCATTTACATGCTCGTCTCTTTTTCGCTGGGACAGGTCCTGCAGAAGGGCTTGAAATACTATTCGTTCAGCAAGAAGATAGGAGAGAGGGAGACATGAGGGTGACCATCTCCGGTCCGCCCGGAAGCGGCAAGACGACGGCGGCTGAAGGCGTTGCCGAAAAACTCGGTCTGGAAATCATTCTCACGGGCAAGATATTCAGGGAGATGGCCCACGAACGGGGCATGAACCTAGAAGAGTTTGGCAATTTGGCCATGCAGGACCTTTCCATCGATAAAGAACTGGATGAAAGGGTTCTCAAGCGATTCCGCGACGGATGCCTGCTGGAAGGACGGCTGGCCGGTGCCATGTCCAAACTCCACGCCATCGATGCATTCAAGGTCTACATCACCGCTTCGGACAAGGTCCGGGCCCGGAGAATACGCAAGAGGGAAAAGGGTAACACGAGGAAGATCCTTAAGGACATCCGGAAAAGGCACAACGTCGAGAACGCACGCTACATGAAGATATACGGCCTGGACCCATCGGACAAGAGCATTTACGACCTGTGGCTCAAAACCGATGACATGACCCCTAAAGAGGTTATTGACGCCATCATCTCCCGAATCGAAGAGCATGGGGGGAATAATTGACCGAAAGCGGAGAATATCCCAAGAT
>CAZPOY010000158.1:0-3060 GCA_964588345.1 uncultured Thermoplasmata archaeon | reverse complement strand
GGAAACATTTCAGCGGTAGCAATCTGGAAATACGCGTAATTGCGGAAATAATAAAACGTTTGACGGTCTTTTTATTTCATGGAAGGCCAGGATGCTAGGCCATATTCTCTCATCGGCAGAAAAAAAGAGGTCGAAACCTTCGACAACCTTCTTGATTCAATCTTCAGAGGGAAAGGTCGTTCTGTTTTCATATCCGGAGAAGCGGGAATAGGCAAGACGAAGCTCATCGAGTCATTCAAGGATAAAGCAACCGAAAGGGGTTTCGCGCACCTTTCCGGAACGTCTCCTTCCGAATCACCTCACCCGTTTTTTCTATTTTCCGACCTTCTAGAGAGCGAGGTTGAAGAGCCCCTTTTTCTTCTTCACGATTACAAGAAATTCGTAAAGATTTTCGTGGTAGACAATTCCGGGCTTTTGCTGGCGGAATCCTCTTCATCCGAAGACGAAGAGATGGACGCCGACATATTCGCCGGTATGCTTTCAGCGGTGCAGGGTTTTGTTCGTGATTCATTCGATCCACACGGCGACGATGACAAAGGCCTGGGACGTCTTGAATACGGTGACATGAAGATACTCATCGAACACGGAAAAAGGACATTTCTCACGGCCGTTTTCAAGGGCGCTGAACACCCGGACATGAACGTCCTCATAAGGAAAACCATGAAGGACGTCGAAGGGAAGCTGGAAGGCGTTCTCGACGATTGGAACGGGGACATGTCGGATATGGCGGGGGTTCAGCAATCCGTTTCCTTGCTTTCCGACCACCGTTTTCTCGTAAGAAGGGACCTTGAAAGCATCGATTTGGAGAAAGAGAGGATAAGGATAGCCAACAGGGTGTTTGAAACCATTGCGGAAAAATCGCAGGACTCACCATTGGTGCTATTCCTGGAAGACTTTCACAAAATGGACCCTTCCTCCGCCTTCGTATTAGAATACGTTTCCAGGAACATTGCAAGAGAGAAGGTTTTGCTCGTCGGAGCGTATAGGCGGTCTGAAGGTGAAATTGCAGACGAAACCGTGGCAAAGATGGTCGAGTTGGACCATGTCCAGACAGTTCTACTCGAGGGTCTGGACGACGAAAGCGTCGAATCCATGATGTGTGAGATTTTCCCTGAAAACGACTTTCCTGAAACGTTTTCGTCTAACATCCTTCAGCACTGCGAGGGAAACCCCTTTTTCATCATAGAAACCCTCTTCCAGATGAAGCAGGAAGAAAACATCATAAGGCGCGACGGACGTTACGTTCTCCTCGATGACACTTTCAGAATACCTTCCACCATCGGTGAACTGGTACAAAGAAGGCTTGTCGGCCTGGACATGGCCTCAACGGCTCTACTGGAATACTCTTCGTGCATCGGAAGGGCGTTTGACTCCAAACTTCTCTCATCGTTCAATGCATTGAAGGATTTCGATTCTGCCTTCGACAACCTGGTAAATGCGGGAATACTCCATCGCAAAGGCGACGACGTAACCTTTTCTCACGCCATTTTCAGGGAGATTACTTACGATGGCGTAAGCGGGAGATGGAAGTCCGCATACCACAAAAGCATCGGAGAGCACCTTGAATCGACTTACGAAGGGCGGACGGAGGAGTGCATATTCGAACTTGCAGACCATTTCTACCACACCCACGAATACGAGAAAACGACCAAATACTGCATCCTGGCAGGTGAACACGCCGAGGGGGCATTCGCCACGGACCAGGCCATCGATTATTATGAAAAAGCGGAAACGGTTCTATCAAGCAAGAAGACCCAGGACGAGGAAGCCAGGATGGACGTTCTCGAGAGGCTGGGAGACGTGGCCACCTTCGGATGGCGTCAGGACAGAGCCATGGAAGCATATACTTCTCTGCTGAAAATGGACCTTGGACCTGAGACCGAAGGGCGCATCCAACGCAAGGTGGGCCGGGTGAAAGAAAAAACGGGCGCGTTTTCCGAAGCCATGGAGCATTTGGAAAAAGCAAAAGAACTTCTTGGACCGTTCCAAGGAGAAGAATACGCCCGGGTGATTGCTGACATAGGCCTGGTGCATCAACAGAGAGGAGATTTTGATTCGGCAATTTCACTGGAAAAGGAATCCCTGGAAATGTTCAAGGGGTTCAAGAATACGGAAAAAGACGTGGCCGATATATTGATGCGCATTGCCATCATAAATTATTACCGCGGTGAGTACGGAAAAGCGAGACAGTACGCTGAGCAATCCCTTGAAACATACCGGAAAATCAATTTTCTTCCAGGCGTGGTCCGCACCACAGGTCTCATCGGCATAACTTATGCTGAGAAAGGGGATTACGATACGGCCCTCGAATACAACCGGAAAGGGCTGGAGATAAAGGTGAGGATGAACGACATCCGAGGCATCTCTTCTTCTCTAAACAACGCAGGCGTAATTCTGATGGACCTGGGAGATTTTGAAAAAGCCGAGGAGAACTACAAAAAGTATCTGGAAACATCAGAAAAAATCGGCGATGAACCGAGCGTGGCGTTGGCGGAAACGAACCTTGGAGAAATCATGTATGCAACCGGACGCACGGGAAAGGCACGGGAACATTTCGAAAGAGCCATCCGCATCTCCAAAAAACAGGGCGACAAGCACAGCGAGGCGTATGCAGAAATAAGTCTGGGAAAAACACTGTCTGCCGAAGGGGATACGGAAAAAGCTGAAAAAATCGTGCGCCATGCCCTTGAAATGTCGTTGGAGATGGGTTCGAATGAAATCGAAGCAAAATCCCGGAGGGTTCTAGGCGTAATTTACCGGGAAACGGGCAGGTTTGAAGAAGCGGGCGAACATCTCGAAACGGCCATACAGGTAATCCAGGAATCGGGTGTCAAGAGGGGACTGGGCGACGTTTATCTAGAATACGGCCGTCTTCTCAAGAAGATGGACAGGAAAGACGAAGCCCGAACAAATCTTCAAAAGGCCATTGAAATATACAGGGACCTCAACGTTCCCCACGAAATCAAGGTGGTGGAAAATGAACTCGATTTTTGATACAACGTGACTGTTGAGTACAGATATTATTTCGCATGCTATCTGTTGTCATAATTTCATCCTCCA
>CAZPOY010000157.1:0-3094 GCA_964588345.1 uncultured Thermoplasmata archaeon | reverse complement strand
CTTAATGCCGTCATGGAAGGTATCGCCCATGAACTGAAAGAAAAAGGAATCGGACTTCTTCTTCTCCACCCGGGCCATGTAAAGACCCGTATGGGCGGTGGCGGTACCGACCTCCAGGCTACTGAGAGTGTTAAAGGGATGCGCGCTTTGGTGGAGCGGTTTACCGAAAGCGATTCCGGACGGTTTTTTCGTTATGACGGCAAGGAAATGCCATGGTGACGGCACGGATTCTAGCATGTCGATTGTGCGCTCGCTTCTACCCGGCCGGCAGGAGCCCAAGATGGGTAAGTGCAATACTGTGTGCGTCAACTAAGAGTTTGAAGAATCTCCTTTACTTTTAAAATGATGGCATCCGTCGAAATCTTTTCGTAATCCAAAAGCTCATCCGAGCTGCCGCTTTTTGGCATATGGTTCACGGCAAGGGAATGAACCGGCAAATAACCGTCACCAAAAAGGGCCCTGACAGCATCGCCTACGCCCCCCTCCGGAAAATGGTCTTCCACCGTGATAAGTGATTCCGTTCCCCTTACGGCTTGCATAAAGCCTTCCCTGTCAATAGGCTTGATCGAGTAAAGGTCCACCACCCGAATGAAAATTCCTTCCTGTTTAAGGATATCAAAGGCCTTCAGTGCCTCGTGCACCGTGATCCCGGCACCGATCACCGAAACCCGGTCCTTTTTCGATTCCCTCAGAAGTTTACAGCCTCCGATATGAAATTCAGCCTCGTTATCATAGATAACCGGGGTCGCCCCCCTCGTAGTTCTGAGATAAAAGATTCCCTTGTGTTTCAGGGACGCTTCGACCAGTTTCTCCGTGGACACGGCGTCACAGGGATAAAGAACGGCGCTCCCCAAAATCGAGCGAAACATGGCAATATCCTCAAGACCCATCTGAGAAGGTCCGTCCCTGCCGATGGATACACCTGCATGAGACCCGCAGATCTTGATCTCTGCAAGTGAATAAGCACTCATTCTGATCTGATCAAAGGCTCGTGTCAAAAAGGCGGCAAATGTGGACACGAACGGTATTTTTCCCCGGCGCGAAAGACCGTTTGCCGCTCCCATCATATTTTGTTCCGCCACAAACATCTCAAAGAAACGATCCGGATACGACTCTCGAAAGATATCACTCTTCGTAGAGTTGCTTACCTCCGCGTCAAGGGCGACCATTGTAGGACAGGCAGGGCAAACCCGTCTCAGCGCGCTACCATAGGCTTTCCTTGTGGGAACCATCTCGGAAAGCTCATAGGAGGGTATTTGGATGTTTTTTGGATGAGGGATTTCAGGTATCTGTTCCATCGGTTTTTCAATCTCGCCCCTCAATGTCTGGTCGGGTTCCCCAATTTCTTTGAAGGCGCGCTCAAGATCTTTCCTTTTTAAGGGTTTTCCGTGCCAGCCGTTCCGGTCTTCGAGAAAGGATACGCCCTTTCCCTTCACCGTCCTGGCGATGACAATGACCGGTCTTCCTTCAACTTCCATGGCTGACTGAAACGCATCGAGAATTTGCTGGAAATCATGGCCGTCGATAACGATCGTTTCCCATCCAAAAGCGGTAAATGGCTTTTCATAGGCTTCAATATGGTGCCCGTACATGGTTTCACCTGTCTGGCCCAGCCGGTTGACATCAAGAATGCCGATCAGGTTGTCCAGTTTATAGTGGACGGCCAACTGGACGGTCTCCCACTGGGATCCTTCCGTCATTTCACTGTCACCCAAAAGGACATAGGTCCGGTAGGACAATCTGTCCAGATATTTGGCGTTCAAAGCCATGCCCAGGCCTATGGAAAGTCCTTGGCCCAGTGAACCTGTCGCTGCTTCGGCATAGGGAAAAGCCGGTGTCGGATGTCCTTCAAGCGGGCTTCCAAACCTTCTCAGGGACATGATTTCTTCATGGGAGACCTTTCCTGCAGCCGCCCAGAGGGCATAAAGCAAAGGTGAAGCATGACCTTTTGAAAATATCAGACGGTCGTTATTGGGGTGTTCCGGTTTTTCAGCATCGAACCTGAAAGCTCCCCCGAAAAGCAGGCCTGTCATCAGCTCGACCGCTGAAAGGGAAGAAGTGGGATGGCCTGAGCCGGCCTCTGTGGTGGAGGCAAGAATATTATACCGTATCAAACGGGCAATCCTCGTTAACTCTGCTTCACTGGTCATGTTTCCTCCCTGTCCGGGCACTTTCCCTGTCCTTGTTACTGTTTTTTCTTGTCTTAAGCGCCTTCTTCGTGAGCGAGTTCTTTGCGGGTACCTTGGAGTCGCCGCACTTCCTTGTGAAGCCGCCTTGTTTGGAGAACCTTCCTAACCAGTTTCGGTAGGCTCAAAACGGCGACGACGGCGCCTCCTGCAACAGCGGACCAGAAGACCACGGTAGGAATCGACATCTGAAATGTCCACCACGCGATTTTGATTTGTAAAGGACTGCTGTTCTGTACCCCCGCGATCACCAGACAGAGGACGATCAGAAAACTGACAATCAAGGAGAAATATGCCATGGCTTCTTCCTTCTTCCTAAATTGAGCGGTTCTCGGGAAACCTGGAACCGCTTAAACTGGGTTTTTATTTTGTGTTGCATTTATGTCATTAAAAACTCACGCTATGGCTGCATTTTTCCCCTCTCTGCTTCAGCTGCATCTTGTTCTCGCATTCTTTTTTCCACTTTGGCCAGGAGTTCCGCAGTGTTTTTTCTGAATTCTTTGGTTCCGCCGGTCCTTTGAAAAGCCATAACTGCAATGATCAGCGCAACAAGGGCAATGATGAAATTCAAAATAGCCATAATAATCGCCTCCTTCTGTTCTAAATTTTCAAATTTATGCCGGACCCTATCTTTCAGGTTCCTGCACGTCCAAAAAGCTCATCTCTTTTCAGAGAATGAGTGCCGTAAACACACGCATTTCTTTTTTACTACATTGGACGGGTATACGGAATGGGGTGGAGCCGGTATTGTCCTTAGAAAACAAATGTACCTGTCTGCCAGGAATCGACCAGAGAGCTTCAAACAAATCGGTTGTTCCGTCATTCACATTGATCCAATATACGTCCGGCTGAATTTCGATTGCTCTCATGCCTATTGACTCCTCCCTCGAAAGAGTGCAAGCGTTTCA
>CAZPOY010000156.1:0-3128 GCA_964588345.1 uncultured Thermoplasmata archaeon | reverse complement strand
CGAAGACCGTCGTCAAGGAAGGAGAAACGATATCTCGGGAACTTGCTCTCATGCTCACCAAACTTGAGATATATCCCATGGAAGTGGGCATTGACCTTTTCATCGTCTATGAGGATGGCGTGTTGTTCGAACCCGACGTTCTTGATATCGACCAGGACAAATTCTTAATGGATATTCAGACCGCCGTTTCCAATACCATGGGGCTGGCCGTCGAGATTGCGTATCCCACACCTGAGACCATCATACCAATCATCGCCAAAGGGGAAAGAGAAGCCCTGGCATTACTATTGGAATCAGGCTTCCCCGCCAAGGACCGGATGGACTTGATTCTATCCCGGTCTCATTCCCGGATGCTCGCAGTAGCATCTATGCTTTCGGAGGGATTGGACGATGAACTCCAGGAAATGCTTGCAGGAGCCAAATCCGCTGCACCGGCCCCTGCTCAAGAATCCGGTGGGTCCAAGGATGAAGGCGAGAAAGAAGAAGATGAAGAAGACGAAGAGGATGTTTCCGAAGATGAAGCAGCGGAAGGTCTCGGAGCACTCTTTGGATAAGAATCGAAGGAGGCATACACATGGAGTATGTATATAGCGCGATGTTGCTCCACTCAACGGGGCAAGAAGTCACGGAAGAGAACATATCCAAGGTTCTCACGGCAGCAGGCGTCGAAGTCGATACCACGAGGGTAAAGGCACTTACCGCATCCCTTGAAGGCGTCGACATAGATGAAGCGATAAAGAACGCAGCCAGCATGTCCGTCGCCGCAGCACCCGCTGCAGGCGGAGCAGCTGCACCTGCCGGTGGAGAAACCGAGGAAAAGGAAGAAGAAGAGGAAGAAGAAGAGGACGTCTCTGATGAAGAGGCGGCTGCCGGACTCGGCGCACTCTTCGGCTGAAGAATCTTCTACACTACCGAAAACTTCCTTTTACGGGCTCGCCCCGTCTTCCCTTTTTGTTCTTTCCCAATACCTTAATCAGTATTAGGTCCGCTCGCCAAAAACAAGGATTCGCGGACTGATTTTTCAACATATGTACTTTATTTCTATGCATGTACCCAAATCTGAAAATCGTCCAATAAACAAGACGTTCAACGGCAGTCATGATGAAATAGGTGTTCAACGACCCCGAAATAGATGTTCAACGGCACATCATGGGTTCATGGGAGGGATTTATTGTACATGACCGGTTCAAATTCATTTATCGAATTTCTTCGTAGTTTCTTCAAGAATGTCCATTCCCTTGAGCATGAGGTCGTCTTCTATGGTTAGAGGCGGTATCAGGCGTATCCCGCTATTGCCACACGGGAGCAGCACCAAGCCCTTCTTGTAGCACTCTTCGACGATGGCATCCCTCTCTTTCTTGGCGGGCTCCTTCGTCTTCCTGTCCTTGACGTATTCGATTACGCGCATGAGCCCAAGTCCCCGGTTGTCCCCTACAAGAGGATACTTGTCGAACATCTCGTTCTGGCGTTCTGCCATTAACTTGCCAAGCCGTTCAGCATTTTCGATGAGGCCGTCTTGCACTACGTCAATGGTGGCCAATGCAGCGGCGCTCGATACGAGGTTCCCTCCATAGGTGTTGCTGTGTGCCCCCTGAACGCCGAAATCGTATTTTTCATTGTGAATGCACGCACCTATCGGCATGCCCGACCCCATCCCCTTGGCTATGGCCATGATGTCCGGTTCTAGACCAAAGTGTTCGATGGCGAACATCTTTCCCGTTCTGCCAAAGCCCGCCTGGACTTCATCGTCAACGGTGAGAATGCCGTACTTTTTGGCGATTTTGTCCATCTCGGTAAGGAAGCCCTTGGGAGGTACGACGTATCCCCCTTCTCCTTGGACCGGTTCGAAGAATATTGACGCGACTTCGGTGGGTTCCACGAGTTTTTCAAAATATACCTCATCGAGAATCTTGGCGCACCAGAGGTCACAGTCCGGGTAATTCATTTTGTAAGGGCATCGATAGCAGTAAGCATATGGGATGTGCGTGACACCGGGCATCGTCGGGAAAAATCTGGCCCTTTGCACCGTTTTGGAAGACGTGAACGATAGCGAACCCATGGTCCTTCCGTGAAATGCACCTAGGAATCCGATGTGCTGGGTTCTCTGGGTGGCCCACCTTGAAACCTTTATGGCGCATTCGATGGCTTCGGTACCGGAATTTACCAGGAACACCTTCTTGTTGAAATTGCCGGGGGAAACTTCCGTGAGTCGTTTTGCCAATTCCGCCTGTTTGGCGTAGTAAAAATCCGTTCCGGCGAAATGCATCAGCTTGGCTGCTTGTTCCTGGACCGCTTTTACGACTTTGGGATGGCAGTGTCCCGTATTGATTACGCCGATG
This sequence comes from uncultured Thermoplasmata archaeon, assembly GCA_964588345.1. Classification (GTDB taxonomy): domain Archaea; phylum Thermoplasmatota; class Thermoplasmata; order CAZPOY01; family CAZPOY01; genus CAZPOY01. Next base: position 789 of record CAZPOY010000156.1, on the reverse strand, counting down.
CCCGATGCGAAATCTATTAACGTGTTACCATCGACATCCGTTACTACGGAGTTCTTGGCGCTTTCAGCCACGATGGGTGAAGTCTTCGTTGAAAGTGCGATGTATCTGTCGTCCATCTCGACGATTTTTTTGGCTTTGGGTCCCGGTGGGACGTTCTTGATGTTTGGTGCGTCTGTCATTTTGCTCACGTCCAACCAGCCGCATGTGGATGAAGTAAATAAGGATTTGGCGAAAGTGGATGATCAAATGCATCCTCCGCATTGCGTCATCGGGACTTTGTAACTATCATCTTTCTTCTTATTCTCAGGGCAGATGAAAGGTAGGTTGAAGTGTATCTCATTTTGGACGGGGGACGGTACAGTGGGAAAGACGGAGGAGGTCTAGTGGGAAAAATAGTAGGAATGAGCATGAAAAAATATGTGCAACCATTTTCTTTGTTTTTTCCGTAGCGCCCGTTCAAAGGCGCATTCATCAATGGTTAGGTAAGGGCGGGTATATGCAAAAATAAGCATGGTGGGCGGACGGTCGGTGGGAAATAAAGAGAAAAAATGTGCAAACATTTTCTTTTTTTCCGAAGCGCCCGTTCAAAGGCGCATTCATCAATGGTTAAGTAGGGGTGGGTATAAGCATAAATAAGCATGGACGGGGGACGGTACAGTGGGAAAGACGGAGGAGGTCTAGTGGGAAAAATAGTAGGAATGAGCATGAAAAAATATGTGCAACCATTTTCTTTGTTTTTTCCGTAGCGCCCGTTCAAAGGCGCATTCATCAATGGTTAGGTAAGGGCGG
>CAZPOY010000155.1:1234-3206 GCA_964588345.1 uncultured Thermoplasmata archaeon | reverse complement strand
GAAGAGTTCCCATTTCCATCGGAAGAGTTCCCATTCCCATCAGAAGAGTTCCCATTTCCATCGGAAGAGTTCTCGTTTCCATCGGAAGAGTTCCCATTCCCATCAGAAGAGTTCCTATTCCCATCAGAAGAGTTCTCGTTTTTACGAAAGAATCCTTCGTTCTCGTGGGAAAAATTGTCCGTAAATTGTTCAAATCGTTCCAGAATTTTCTCGTTCCTCACTTCAGGGTGGAAAAGGATGCCAAAATGTGGAGCATTATTCATGGTAATCGCCTGAGGTTTTGACCTTTTGCCTGCAATCGAGACCGACCCGGAAACGTCCCGGACCGCGTTCTTATGAAGGGAAAACACCTCTAGTTCATGGGAAAATAACGGGTTTTCGGCAACGGGTTCAACTTTTTCCATGCCGATTTTTAGCGATGGGACCAATTTTCCTCCGTTCAACAACCCTAGTACCTGCATTCCGGCACATATGCATAAAAGCGGTTTCTCGTATGAATTCACCCAGTGGAATTGGTCAAGGTTCTCAAGATATGCATCATCTTTGAGAGCCGTTCCACACAAGATTGCCCCTCTTGATTCGTCGAGCAGGTCTTTTGATATCTGGCTGCGATGACAGGTCTTCCAACCGCCCTTGAGATTCTTTCCTATGGGCAGGACGAATTCTTTCAGATATAGGGAATCTTTTTTGTAACTGAGGTCCACAAGAAGCATCATCGTTTTCCCACCACCGATTTTCCATTTTTTAGAAGGTCCGTCACTCGAAATCAACCTCCTTGATGACATATGAACCGGAATAATTCTGATACCGGGTCTCGCTATTAATGACCTTGATGCCTTTGTCAAAGATGGGTCCGTTCAATACCGTAGTTTCGATTTCTCCTCCTTCTCCTGAGGGATTGATTTGATGTTCCTTCTGCAGTTCCTCCAGTTCCGCAATTATGCTTTCGTCGATTATCCTTCCAAGCCATTTTTTTTCTAAAGGATATGCGAAAACGCCGGATATGATTACCTGATACCCTTCATCCAAAATTTCTCGGAGCAGTTCCATCTGGTCTTTTTGCCAGAGCGGATTGAAACAATGCATGTCAAGGTCATGACATACTTTCTGCACCCTTATGGCCTGATAGACCGATTCTATGGCTCCGGTGACAATGCCGGTTATTCCAAAACGTGATTTCGCCTCCGATATGGCATTTTTCAGGTCCATGAGTTCCTCTTCCTTCGTCCCAGCCGTGACCCCTACAATATGGGGCATTCCCATTGCTTTCGATTGGTATTTCGTGATATGAATGTTGGGCGTGTGAAACATGTACGATGCATCATTTTTGCTCATGATGGTGACCAGGCATGACACCTCTTCCTTTTTCATGGCGTAATCGACGGCCAGGACGGAATCCTTTCCTCCGGAAAACAGCACTCCCAGTTTCACGAAAGGTCATCTGCTTGCATCCATAAAACTTTTTACGGTGTGGAAAAAATCGTTTTTGAGATGCCATTTCGTCGCGCATGAACGGAAAAACCGCCTTGCTATACGGAATTCATCCATATTTTTGGGGTGGTGGAAGCGAATATATGTATGGTGGGCGGATGGTACGATGGGAAAAAAGTTCCAGTTACCAAAACCCCCTGAGGAAATTTTCGCCCACGTTTTGCCACGAAAAAGGAAATGTCCTGCAAATATACTTGCGTCAACAAAACCTCCTGAGGAAATTTTCGCCCACGTTTTGCCCGAAGGGGAAAAGGTGGGGGTTAAAAGGTGGGTGGACGGTCGGTGGGTGATTTTTTTGTGTGAATGCTCTTTAAGTGAGCACAGAAAAAACCTTAGAACACCTACATTCCACCATATTCTTGGGGCGGGCATATGAGAATAAAAGCATGGTGGGTGGACGGTCGGTGGGTGATTTTTTTGTGTGAGTGCTCTTTAAGTGAGCACAGAAAAAACCTTAGAACACCTACATTCCACCATATTC
>CAZPOY010000155.1:0-1134 GCA_964588345.1 uncultured Thermoplasmata archaeon | reverse complement strand
TTGGGGCGGGCATATGAGAATAAAAGCATGGTCGGGGGAGGTACGGTGGGGAAAATGGTAGAAAGAAGCATGAAAAAGCATGGTCGGGGGAGGTACCGTGGGGAAAAAAGTCCAATTCCCAAAACTCCTGAGGAATTTTTTTAAAAATTTGTGTGGGTGCTCTTCGACCCAGGCATCCTAAACCGATTGGAGAGGAAACTACCCAAAGGGTTATTTGCCAATTTGTCATAAATCGTGAGGAATGAACGTCTATCTTGAGGTTATTTTGAAGGCACTGTGGTTCCTTCTTCCGAGCATGGTAGCCGGGCCTGGCGCCACGTTTCTGGGCGGAGGGGTCCCGGTGGACCTTGGGAAGAAACTCTCCGACGGAAAACGCATACTCGGCGATGGGAAGACATGGAGGGGGGTTTTTGGTGGCATCGCTTTTGCAGCTTTTTTCGGCATGATACAAACACTAATCGTCATATATACGGACATGGGGAACGACTGGTTATTCGGACTTGGCTGGAAGGGATGGCTCACAATCATTATCCTTGGGACTGGCAGCATTTTGGGTGATTCCATTGGAAGCTTCATAAAAAGGCGCTTGGACAAAGAAAGGGGCTACAATTTCCCGCTGCTGGACCAATATGATTATGTTTTTGGAACGTTCCTTTTGCTTCTGGTCTTCCGTTATGATTTCTTCATTTCAAATTACATCATTCATCCCGCATGGGTCGGGCTCATGGTGGTGCTCATTCAAACACCTCTGGTCCATCGGCTTGTGAATATTATTGGATACAGAATAGGCGTGAAAAAGGTACCCTGGTGATAAAATGGACATTGAAAGATTCCTCATGGATTCAGGAGCAGTAAAGTTCGGAGAATTTACTCTTTCTTCGGGCAGAAAGAGCGACTACTACGTCGACATAAAAAAAGCGTCCACAAACCCATCCTTCCTCAAGGAAGTTGCAAAGTTAATGGCGGAGAAGGTTCCAGGTGATACGGACCTTATAGCCGGAGTCGTGCTGGGAGCCGTTCCCTTGGCTGTCGTTTTATCCATGGAGACGGGGATTCCTTTCATTATGGTTCGGAAGGAACCAAAAAGTTATGGAACGACCAAACTCATCGAGGGTGATTTCACTGAAGGGCAAA
>CAZPOY010000154.1:0-3374 GCA_964588345.1 uncultured Thermoplasmata archaeon | reverse complement strand
TTCTCGTTGTATTCGTCCGTTACGGGAATAAACCGGGCATGGGTCGGAGAAAGCCAGAACGGAAGCGACGGTTTCTTTCCGGTCATCTGCGTCATGTGCGCTTTTTCCAAAAGCGCATAGATGACCCTTTCGATTGCTCCCGAAGGTGACTGATGAAGAATATACGGATAATGTTCCTCGCCATCGCTTCCGACGTAGGTAATGCCGTATCTCTTGGCGTTTTCAACGTCTATCTGGTCGGTGCAAAGAGCACTTGCCTTGTCTAGAGCGTCAACAAAGTTCCATTCGTACTTGAATACGAAATAGAAGAAACGGTCGGACCACACTTCCAGAAGGGCCGGTTTCTTCCATTCCTTGATGAGGTCCAGCAGGAATTCCTTGTTCTCATCGTAGAAATCCTGGGTTACCCTGATGGCGAACTCCAGGTCATCGGGCAATGAAAACCCCGTTCCGCTGAGAACCTCCCATGAAAGACCGAATCTAGATTTTATCTCTTCCTTGGCCATGTCGATGTCTGCGCTGAAAGAGTGGCAGTCGGGCATGGTGAAGGAACGGAGACGCCTTAGACCGGCCAATTCGCCCCTTTGTTCGACTCTAAATGAGTATCTCGACATCTCGTAAAGGCGCAGGGGCAGATTTTTGTAAGAAACCTGTGCGTCGTGCATCATCAGGAACTGTCCGAAGCATGCGGCGAATCGAAGGAAGACCCGCTTGTCCGGCGTATTAATCGTATATTGCCTTGCCGGAAAACGGTTAAGGTATTCCTTTAGCGAGGGATGTTCAAAATCGTACATGATGGGCGATTCGATTTCCATCCCGCCGGTCCTTTTTACCTCTTCCGTAACGTATCTTTCGATGAGCGATTTTACGAGCCGCCCTTTGGGGTAATACCGGAAATTGCCCGGGTCGGACCCCGGTTCGTAATCAACGAGTTGGAGTTTCTGCATGAGTTTGATGTGGGGTGGTTCCTTCTTGGCGACGCGGCTTTTCGCCATCTCGTATTGGGCGAATTTCTTCAGGTTTTTCAGTTCTCCGAAGTTGTACCCTTTGACTTTATTGTTTTCAAGGGTCAATTCGTGTTCGCTACCGTCCTCTTCGAGAATCATCCATTTCGATTTGATGGTCTCTTCGGCTTTCACCGCCTCGGAAACCTCTTCTTTTTCGCTTTCCTCGCTGTCGGGAAGCAATTGCCTTGAAAGTTCTGAAAGGGGATGCCCCTTGCATTTGACGGTGAAGCCCTTGTACCACCCAAAAGGTGACCTTTGAACATTCATGTCGGAAGAAAGTTCTTTTTCAAGATCCTTGAGGATTTTCATCGAGGTTTTTGGGTCTCCCAGCGATGAAGAAAGATGCGCGTAGGGATAGAGCATGACGTTCTGCGTATTCACATTCTCCGCCATCTCACGAATGGTCTTGGCGGCTTTTTGAACAACCTCGTCGGGATTCTTTTCATCCTCTTTTTCGATGGTCATGAACGCCGAAATGTTCTCTTCCATCTTGCCGCCGGTAAGGTCTTCAGGAATGTCTTCCGCGACGGGGGTTTTCTTTTTGACTTCGTATTCAATGAAATCCGAATGAAGTAACAGGATTCTCATGCTTCCACCTAAAAGCCAAAATGGGGGTTTTGTAAAAAAGGGTTGTTATTCCTTTTTGATGAGATTCAATCGTTCCAAAGAAATCATAATTAAAACCTACTCATAATCAGGTTTTTGATCATTTCTCTTTCATTCTTTTTCAGCAACTTGTAGCATAATGAAAGGATGAGAAGATAGACAACCAATGAGATTATGACGGTAAATAGTGAAAACGTCAGGTTCACCATCAGCACGGAACAAAGCAGAACGACGATGCCTCCGACGATGACGTTCTTGAGGATTTTTGAAACGTCGATCAGATTCAATCTTTTGAAAAATAAGAGATAAACGATTAAAGCGACGGTTCCGGTGATGAAGAATACAATCCCCATGGCAATGACACCGATTGCTGGAATCAGATAATATGAAATGGAGAGAATTGTAAAAGCTTGAACCAGGTCTATCAAAATCATCAGTTTGGTATTCCCGCTTCCCACCGTAGCGGACATGAGCAAGGCGTTTATGGACATGAAATAACTTGCTCCTGCAAGAACGGCTAGTAGGGGAATGGCACTCAAATATGCATTCCCGTAGATTATCATTACAATGGGACCCGAAAAAAGTATGACCAAACTGCTGATGGCAATCATAAGGACCGACATGATCCTCACCAGTTTCGTGTTGAACGCCTTGAATTCACTTCTATTGACCGAATTGGCTTCGGACAAAATCGGAAGGAGGGGCGTTTGCAGCGAACTTGGTATCATCATCAATACGGCGTAAATCGTGAAAGCGATGTGATAATAGCCAACCGAAACCGGGTCCAGAACGACGTAGATGTACGATTTCACAATCAAATTCACGGGCCGGTAAATGATTGCGCCTATGAAAATCGGAATGCTTAGGGAAAAGATGCTCATGGCATACCGATTGGAAAATTTGGCCGGAGAAAAATCTAGCTTATTGGTGGTTTTCCTAACGCCGTATAAGGAAAGTAGGACACCAAGTAGTGATATTATCAAAGACGTGACAATCACGCCGAAAATTCCGTAATATTTCGACAATACGAATATTATCGGCAACCCGATGAATCCGACGGTCATGTTGAAGATGGATAGATAATTCATTTTGTGGTATCCTTGAAGAATTGCATTCAGGAAATGCACCAACGCCGGTATGAAAAGGAAAAATGAGTAGAACCGCAGATAAAATTCGATTCTGGGGTCTGCATAGTATTGTGCTATGGTCGGGGCCAAGGCATAGAGAACCGCCGACATCACGCCCGTAAAAACGAGTATGAGGAACAATCCCGTTGAAGCGATTTTCTTGTTTGCGTTTTTCTCCTTTACGGAATGTTCCGAAACAAGTTTTGCGATGCCAATGGGAATTGACATGATGGCGATTTGAAGAACGATGTCAAGGATGTTGTTGACTATCGACAAAACCCCAAGGTCGTGAGGCCCCAAAAACCGTGCAACGATTCCCGAACGGAATATGCCTACGAATCTTAGGACAACGGTGCTGATGAGAATGAGCGTTCCGCCTTTTACCAGTCGTTTACCATATTCAGACAATGATGAATAATAATGCGGTTGGGTTATATTCCTTTTCCTCGATTTCAAGGACAAGTTATTATATCTCTCTTAACAATCCAATAATTGAAATGATAAGTGTAATCTCAACCAATTACCAATGTGCCCATGCATTGGATAAGCATTTGATTTCAGTATATTCCGCATTGGAAGGGATGGATTTCGAATACATCGTGGTTGATAATTTTTCAACGGACGGAAGTTGGGA
>CAZPOY010000153.1:0-3396 GCA_964588345.1 uncultured Thermoplasmata archaeon | reverse complement strand
GTATCTTGTGGTCCGATATCCTCTTGATGACTGAATCCAGGTTGTCCGTAACCTTGATGGTGTATTTCCCGTTCTCCGAAGAAACCTCGGTGACGCCTTCCATTTCGAAAATGTGTTCTTCCACTTCATCTATGAAGTCAACCTCAATGATTTTGCCCGTCTTTTCTTGAAGCGTAGAGATGTGTTCCGTGACCTCGACTTTGCCTTTCTTTATGATGGCGATGCGGTCGCAAACGGCCTCGACCTCGGGAAGCACGTGTGATGAGATGAATATCGTCTTGCCCTTCTTTTTTTCTTCACGGATAAGGCGGTTGAATTCCTGCTGCATCAAAGGGTCTAGACCTGAAGTGGGCTCATCCAGAATGATAAGTTCCGGGTCCGACATGAACGCTTGGACGATGCCTACCTTCTGACGATTCCCCCTGGATAGTTCATCGGTCTTCCGGGTAAGGTCCAGTTCGATTCTGTCTGCAAGTTTCTCCATCCGCTCCGTGGAGGTTATGTTCCTAAGCGAAAGAAGGAATTTGAGATACCCTCGGACGGTAATTTTGGGTATGAGGCCGAAATCCCCTGGTAGATATCCCGTTCTTTTCCGAATTTCGATGGAATCGTTGTGGGAATCAAGACCGAATATCTCGATGGAACCGGAGGTTTTCGACAAGAGTCCCAGGCACGTTCTCATGGTAGTGCTTTTCCCAGCACCGTTGGGACCCAGCAATCCAAAGGTTTCTCCCTTTTCGACCTTGAGGTCTAGATTCTTGACGCCGACGTGTTTCCCGTACATTTTGGTCAGGGAATCGATGACAAGGATTTCTTCAACCATGATTTCACTTCAACCTTCATAAAATGAAAATGTCCTTATTAATCTATGGTCAAAATCCAGAACGACCCGAAACGGTCAATCCTCATCGCCAACGCTGTGGTCCGGAAGGTCTTTTTCAACGTTCTTTATGGCTGGCGTGACATATGCGATGACCATTAGAAGCGCACAGAAAAATCCGGAGATGATGAACATCAGTGCCATGCCGCTTCCAGGTCCCGTCCCCGTGTACCAACCGAATATTTTTGCGAGGAACGAACCCTCGGTCATGGCCGGTTCGAACACGTAATCTGCCAGGGGACCCGACAAGATCATTCCCAGGGGACCAGCCGCCATGGCGAGCATGGCCCTTGCAGAGAAAACCTTGCCCTGGACGTCAGGGGGGACCTTGGATTGCCATATCGCTTGGCTGGACCCTCCCACCGTGGGACCCATGAAGGCCATGATGAATGCTCCTACCATCCATATGGCAATCATCAGCGTAAGAGACCCAACGCCAAATGCCAGGAGAATCATGCCGAATATGGCTTCGACAAAAAGTCCTATGGTGATACCGTGGATTTTCGTCTTGGGACCACCCCATATTGCAAGTGCCAGCCCACCCAGCAGCCCTCCGACGCCAAAAACGGACATGACGCTTCCCAATATGTGGGCGTTGTCCGCCGTCCTTGAGAGTATCATGGGTGTGAGCAGGGTGTTGGAAAAGTTCGAAAACAGGTTAAAAAAGAGGAATATCATAAGGAGCCCGAAAAGCCCCTTTCGAGAATATATGTATTTGAAACCGAAGGTCATCTCCTTGAACACTTTTCCTTTGCTTTTCAGTCCTTCGCCGGAAATGGGTGGATTGGGTATCTTGACCAGCAGCAGCACCGATATTGCGAATATGAAGGTTACCACGTCAATCGACATGACCAATATCAGCCCCTGCCCTAGGGTCGTAAACCCGTAAATGAGGAATGCTGCAAGGGGGGGTCCAGCAATGGTCATGGCCGATGCGGCCATGGAAATCATTCCACTAGCCCTGGCATAATGCCTCTTTGGGACCATCATGGTTGTTGCTGAAGAATACGCGGGAAACTGGAAGGAACCGAATGCCCCTGCGAATGCAACGGCGATGTAAATGTGCCATATCTCCAAGGTTCCAAAAACGTATATCAAGAGGATTGCAATGGTGGAAAGCCCTGCTGCCAAATCGCTTATCATCATGACGAATTTCTTGTTCCATCTGTCGACGAAAACGCCTGCCAGAGGCATCATTATCATGTTGGGGAGGAACGCGAAAAAACCAACTAGTGCCAGTGCCGTCGCACGTCCCGTTATGCTCCAAGCCCAGTACATCAAACCAAAATTGGTCATGATGCTTCCCAGCATGGAAACGGCTTGTCCTATCCAGACGAGGACGAAATTGTACATTCCATAGGTTTCCATTTCGGGCATCGTCGTTTCCTTGGCATGGGCAATTGTGGTAGACTAATAATCTTGCCGATGAGAAGGTAAAACTTCTCTCCTCATTAACTTGTGGATTAAGTCCAAGTCAGGGTTTTACTGGATGAGAGCGAGATAAACCATCCAGAAGAACGACAAAATGCCCATGAATAAACCGAACGTCGTTGTATATGCGGAAAAACTGCAGTTTATTAGCATCCCCATGGCCACGCAAAAGATTGATTGGGAGAAGAAGAATACGGCCGGCAGAAATCCGAATTTGAAGGACCTTTTCCTCCTTGTGCTATTAAGCTTAGGGGCCAATGTTACAAAGGACAGGAAAACGAATCCCAGCAATAACCCGCTTATGGGCCCTATCAACTTGATGTACTCTTGCGCGTCTTGACAATCGATAAAGGGTGCTGGACTCACGGAACTCACCTCTGGTTCATCGTCGTCCAACCCTCCGCAAGTGGCACAATCCGCCTGGACCGTGATTCCCATTATTAGAATGAGAACCAAAATGAGTAGGGCCACCGACCAGAATGCACGACGACGAATCATCAAAAATACAATATGTTCAATTAGTATTTATAATTGATATAACCCCGCAATATTCTCCGTTTGCCGCACCGATGCATTTTAGCATTTATTGTTTTCACGTCGTTTGGAATGCGTAACCACATTTTTCGCAGCGGGGCGAGTCCGTGGGAATCCTTTCTCCGCAATTCACGCAGTATCTGGTCGAGACCCGTTCCTCCCGTTTGTCGCCTTCCGGGGTTTTTCTATAGAGTATGTCCGATTCGCTCTCTGTGAATGTTGTGGTGAGCCCTTGACTCTCCCTAACCGCTTCTTCTATGCTCCTGGCGATGCTTTCGCTTTTGCGGGGCTTGTATATGAAGAAAAATAGGGCTAGAATGGTCAAAAACACAATGCCAGGCACCACGGCGGCGAGAGTCCCCATGACAATCAGCCCGATGAATAACGTCAGAAACCACCGACTGAACTTCACGTCAAGAATGATATGGTTTTTTCTATGCGTCTGGACCGTGACCACGTACGTGAAGCCGACCTTGAAGCGCTTTTTTCCATCCCTTTCCTCCAATTTCTTGAATTTGTCTCCGTATTTTATCTTTAGCGTTTTCTCAACG
>CAZPOY010000152.1:0-3451 GCA_964588345.1 uncultured Thermoplasmata archaeon | reverse complement strand
CTTTCCGATTCGAATTATGAGATGGATGGTATATAACAATTTGGAGGAGCGAATGGGGGGGTTTAATAACCCAAGTTTGACATTCTTAGATTGTGAATATCTAAAAACATGGGTTGAAATTTTTAATGTGTTTTTCTGTCAAACTCGGGTTTTTCAAGGTCCTTCGGGAAGAGAAAAAAAAGGTCCTGCCTTCTCCGCAAATTTTTCTATTCATTTACGCCCTCCTCTCCAAAACCCTTAAATTGTCCAAAAACCAGTTACCCTTGATAACATGCTTCCCATTCCAACAAAATTCTTCGTTACAGAAGGAAAGGCCGTATCCCCCGTTTCGGATTTGAACGCATTCGACAAGGCACTTCTCGATGCCAAGATTGGAGAACTGAACATCGTCTCGGTGTCATCGATTCTGCCCGAAAACATCAAGAAGGTGCCCAAGCGCCAACTTCCCATGGGAGCCATCACACATTGCGTACTGGCCCAGCAAAGGGGCAGCGAGGGCGAGATGATATCCGCAGGCATCGCTTACGCTTTTAGAAAGGATGGCATGGGCGGATACGTGGCGGAAGGACACATGCACGGAACCAAAAAGGCCCTGCGCGAAATCCTCGAATGGAAAATGTCGGAGATGGCACGGCTCCGGGAAGTGGAGTTTGAAAGGATATACTACAAAATAGCCGAACTCTCGGTCCCCATGGACCATTACGGTGCATGCCTGGCCGCCTTGGTCTACATGGTATGATGCGATACGCCGTTTTCATCTGCCCCGAATGCCGACAGGCCTTTTCCAACGAAGCAAAAACCAAGAGAACGAAGTGTCCGCGATGCAACAAGGGACTCAAACTCGACATCCTTTTTCGTTTTTACCAGACCAATGACCTTGGCAAGGCATCCGAGGCGGTACGCAGAATCAACTTGGCCAATCTTGCCGGAGAAAACAAGGAAGAGATACAGGCATCCATCGACCAACTCATGGCCGAAAAGGAGATGCGTCCCAACAAGGTTTCACAGGTCAAGAGCATTGAAAAATGGGTCGCCAAGAGACGCACGGATTTCACCCTTGAAAAAGTGACGGCGGCCTTTCCCAAGATGGACCCGGAAAAGGTCGAAAAAATCATTTTCCAGATGCATCAGGAAGGGCGACTCGTGGAGAGAAAGCCCGGCGTATACTCGTTCATCGATTGAAAGAAGACCTACCGCTGAGTTATGTTTCTCTCGACTTTGACAAAAAACGGGATTGATCATCAAAGTTGTGTGATTAGCGCTTTTGCCTCGCATTGCAAACATATGCCGCCAGGGCGACCCCCATAAGCAACGTCAAGAAAACGAAAGAACGAGGCAAAGGCACGGGGCCACCGCCGTCAAGTTCTATCCGTACTTCTTCCGCTGAAGGAGCGTAATGGCCAACATGCTGGGACGAGGAGACCGCTACGTCAAGGGGAGGTATGCCGCTGTACTTCGTCGAATTGTAGTAATCTTCCATGATGGTAGCGTCTCCCACGTCCACCCAGTCCGTGATGTGATATGCCGTTCGGTACAGGAATTCGCCGTTGGCCATGTCGATGTTCACGGTACCACCTTCAGAAGGTGACAAGGGGAGATAGGTCTGTATCCAGGCATGACCAATGAAGGACCCGTCGCTTTCATCGTACAGATAGCCGAATTCCAGCCAGGCGGGTATGCCCATGGCCCGGGAAAGCGAACAGAAGAGTATGGACTGGTCGTCACAATCACCCTTTCCGTCGGTTAACGTTTGAACGCAATCCTTGGGCTGTCCGTCCCTTGAATTGTTGTATGTGATTCGCGTTTCTATGTAATCGAAAACGGCCTTGAGATTCTCCTTCACCGTTCCCCCTTCCACCTCAAGGTTGTCTGCAATCTCCCGTATCATGGGGTCCGTAGGCCTTATCTTCCACTGGTCTTCATCAGAGGGGTAGGTCTCCTTGATCCCCGAAGGAATCATGTCCGGGGTGGAACTTTCAAAGGAGGTGAGGGTCCACTTGTAGGTTCTGGACCTGACCGAGGCGGTCATCTGGAAATCTTGACCGGTCGTTGCATCACCCGTCCATTCCAAGCGCTGGGAGCCGTGGTAATCCACGGTCTGGTATCCCGGGGTGGCGGACCACGATTGCAATTCCTGCATGGCGTCGCTTCCTCCGCCGATGCTTTGGGGGAGCATCATGCACACGGTGTAATTGATTTCACCCTGATTTACGGAGATGTCGATGGTCTTGGTAAATTCTATGTCAATGGATTCAGGGAAGGAGTAGTAGGAACCACCGTTAAAATCGTCAAGGCATCCAGAAAGGGCGCCTGTTAAAATAAGAACGGAGCAGAGAACAGCCAAACCGTTTTTCGTCATAATGTTATCAGTGGTTAAATCATATTTATAATTTGACGACACATCGACATACTTAAAAAGCGACTCGACATTCGGGTCAATGGAAGTGAATCCATGAAGATGGTCATATTCGGCGCACCGGGAGCCGGCAAAGGAACGCATGCGAAATTCATATCAAAAAAAATAAACATTCCCCAGATTTCCACGGGAGACATACTCAGAGAAGCGGTCAAAAAGGGAACCGAACTGGGCCAGAAGGCCAAGGGCTACATGGACCGGGGAGACCTCGTTCCCGATGACCTCGTCATCGACCTTGTCGAAGACCGCTTGAAGCAGGACGACGTCAGGGACGGCTACATACTCGACGGATTCCCCAGAACCCTGGAACAGGGCAGAGCATTGGAAAAGAAGGTGGACCTGGACATCGTTCTCAACATGGACGTTTCCGAAGATGAACTGACAACCCGGCTTACGGGAAGAAGAACGTGCTCGGAATGCGGAGCCATATACCATTTGAAGTACAATCCCCCCGAACAAGAGGGGAAATGCGACAAATGCGGCGGCGACCTGTATCAGAGGGACGACGACAACATCGAAACGGTCAGGGAACGGCTTGAAACGTATAAGAAGCAGACGAAGCCACTGCTGGAATACTACGAAAAAGAGGGGCTCGTCCGCACCGTCAACGGCAACGCCGACATCGAAGTCGTTCGGGACCGGGTGCTAAGAGCGCTTAACCTTTGCTGAATCCTTAGAATTGTACACCGAACGGACCATTTTCACGGCGTCCACGTTCGGCCCAACGTCATGAACGCGTATTACGTCCACCCCCGAACCGAGGGCAAGCACGTTGAGTGCCACTCCTCCAAAAACCCTTTCCTTGGGCTCCTTGTCAAGAACGGCACCGATGGTTGATTTTCTTGAAACGCCAATGAGAAGGGGCTGGCCCAAGGACCGATACTCCCTCATGCGTTTTACCATCTCCAGATTGTGAAGACGGGTCTTTCCGAAACCAAAGCCAGGGTCAATGAAAATTCTGTCTCTTGAAAGCCCCGCTTCTGCAAGGTCTGCCACCCTTTTCCTCAAAAAACGCATGGTGTCGAAAACTACGTC
>CAZPOY010000151.1:0-3591 GCA_964588345.1 uncultured Thermoplasmata archaeon | reverse complement strand
TGGTCAGACCTTTGACGTTGGCACCTTCCTTTAATATGGCTCCCGCTCCGAGAAATCCGATGCCCGTGATGACGCCCTGGATTACCCTGGAAGGGTCGATCATGGTCACATTGCCGTAGTCAGCAAGAATGGCAAAACCCACCATGGAGAATCCGCACGAGCCGATGGCAACGAGAATGTGCGTCCTCAAACCTGCGGGATGCTTGTGTATCTCCCTCTCAAACCCAATGACCGCACCCAGGAAAAAGGCCGTCATTATCTTGAGGATGGAATCCAGGACGACGTCATCTATCATGGGCCGGTTTCTGATTTGAACATATTAAAAGTTTGCCGTGAGGTCCGCATGTGTTGAAAGACTAGAAATTCACTTTCTCCCCAACACCTTTTCGAACGAATGTTCATGCTTCTCCCCACCTTCATCATGCACCTTGACATAATCTTCTTTCACGACCATGTCCCAATCTTTGTATAATTCAAAAAGTTCCCCTTCCTTGAACACGTCTCCGAGAACGGCCTCCATCTCATCCGGGGGTTCTACCTTGTCCGTGAATACAACGACGTAGTTCAACCCGCCTTCCTTCGTGTGCATCTGCATTTCCCTTATGATCCTCTCCCATGACCTTTTTGCGAGAAAGTGAAGGCTTCCGTGGGCGATGATGGTGTCATAGCTTTCCTCGAATACAAAATCCTCCAGGTACTGAAGGCGAGTCACTATGCTCGTCTTTCGCTTTAGGGCCTCCACGATCAGTCTTTCAAGTGCATGCGGAGAAAAATCCACGGCCAGAACGTTGCATTTCTTTTCAGCCAGATATAACGGACCTAAGCCCAACCCGCAACCCAGGTCCAACACATTGTCCCCTTCGTCCAACGCTTCTGCAATCGTAGAGATTTCGGGTGGGACCTCTTTGTCATAATAATCCTTGAAGCGGTCCGAACGGAACTCCCGGTCCCAGTGATGCTGAAGGTCCATGCAATCCCAAAATCGGTCTTGCGACTAAAAAGTGTTGATGGACCGGAGAATACCCAACCTTTAATACGGAAAGAAACGATTTTTCACCGTCATGGAATTCATGGAGAGAGTGAAAGAACATTACTGGCCCACAGCTGACGAGAGAGAAAGGGTCGAATTGGCCGTAGTGAAACTCAAAGAACTCGTGGAAACGGAACTAGAAAAACGCAACCTCTCGGGCAAAGTCATGCTCGTGGGGTCCCTTGCCAAGGGAACGTACCTGAAAAATCCCGACATCGACCTATTCATTCTTTTTTCACCTTCCGTGGAAGAAAAAATAATGGAGCGAGAAACGTTGGAAATCGGGCGAACGATTCTAGATGATTTCGAAACCGCTTATGCCGAACACCCGTACGCCAAGGGCACCTACTCGGGCTTTGACGTGGACCTGGTCCCCGCTTACGAAGTGGAGTCTGGAAGCCAACTCATGACCGCCGTCGACAGGACGCCGTTCCATACCCGGTACGTAATGGAAAATGCAGGTGAAGAAAAGAAGGAGGAGATAATGCTCCTGAAAGCTTTCTGCAAAGGCATCGGCGGTTATTCGGCAGAAGCAAGGGTTAGGGGATTTTCCGGATACCTGCTTGAACTTCTCGTCATAAGATGCGGTTCTTTCCTGCAAACGCTTGATGCGGCCTCCGATTGGAAAAGAGGTGAAAGGGTGGAGATGGTACCTTCGGGAAAGGAATTTTCCGACCCCCTGACGGTCATAGACCCGACGGACCCTGGCAGGAACGTTGCCTCGGCTCTTTCAGACGAGAATTTCTACCGATTCATCGCTGCTTCCCGCATTTTTCTTGAAAGCCCGAAAAAGGAGTTCTTCATTCCAAAGAAAAGAAGCGAGCCAAACGTCAAGAAAATCGAGGAGCTAATTGCCAATAGGGGTGCGGACATCGTCCTTTTAGAGTTTCCTCTCCCGAAAATGGTTGACGACGTGCTTTTCCCGCAACTCCAGAAGATGGAACGGGTGCTTGAGAACCATATGAAAAACAACGGATTTCACGTCATGAACATCGATTTTTACGTGGGAAACAATGTTCTCTTCATCATTGAGGTCCAAAGCAAGACAATTCCAAGTGCGTACAAACATTTTGGTCCCCCGGCCAATCATCCCAACGCCGAAGATTTCCTCGACAAATGGGTGGAGAACCCAAAATGCATCTCGGGCCCGTACATCGAAGGTTCCAAATGGGCCGTGGATGCACTTAGGGAAGAGAACGACCTGGTCCGTTTGCTAGAAAAAGATTGCCGTAAACTCAGTTCAGGCAAAGACTTAAAGGAGTTTCTCCAAAGTGCCGAAATTTCCATCAAGGTTTTTGGACCCGACAAAGACGATTTTGTCAATGATTCGCTTTGGCAGTTTCTTAATAGAAAACCTGATTGGTTGTGAATTGTCGCCGTATGTGTTTCATTCCGATGGTTCGCCTGTTTTCAGGATGACGTCAAACGCCTCTTTTTCCGTGTAAGGCCACCCCTCACCTTTGAATATCGTTTTAGACCCGCTGTCAGTAGCGGTTATCTCGACCTCGTAGTTCCTTCCGGCATCCTCCTTGTTCACCAATATGGAGTGCGTGTAATAATACCCGTTTGGGTCCCTCTCCATGGGAACGGGGGCCTCTCCGTCTATGCTGATGGTTACAACGGGTCTTTCGTCGGCATTGTCCAATACCCGCACTCTGAGCGTAAGATTGGTCTCGGTGAGATTGCCCATGTATGCCTCGTTATCAAACTCAGACAATTTCGTCCAGTTGCCATCGTTCATGCTCCAGTGGGTTCCCGAAATGCTAGGCCCCGTCATGTCCATCATGGGTGGATTGGTAGCTACGGCGAGTATTGCCATTACCGTGACGATGTAGAGAAAACCATTGCCAAGATAGAGCGTCCATTTGACGTCCTCCTCATCCATGGAGAGAATCTTTGGTATGGCATACAGGGTAAGGCCAAGAAATGCTCCGCAGGCAAAGCCCGCAGTAAGTCCAAGAAAGATGGCTACGATGGAAGCGATGACTCCGCCTGCAACGCCGAATCCGAAGGTTATGAAGGAAAACTTGGAACTATCCAACTCCTTTTCCATGAACTCTTTTTCATCGAATTTCGGGGGCGTAAAATCGAAATCTTCCTCTTCTGGTTTTTCTTTTTTGGCTTTCTTCTGTTTCTTAGCCATCCGGCTTTCATTAACGCGCTTTCGATTAAATACTTTGGTAGAAAACCCTATCCTTATAAGCCATAATGACCCTGACCCATTGAGAGGCATGAAGACGGACATTGAAATAGCCCAGGAAGCAACGTTGCAGCCCTTGAACCGGATAGCCGGAAAAATCGACATCAGCGAGGACTATCTCATCCCCTGGGGGAGGAAGAAAGCAAAGGTTGATACTTCCGTCCTTGACTCGCTTTCAACCAGGAAGAAAGGAAAACTCATTCTCGTGACGACCACTAGTCCAACAAGCGCCGGTGAAGGCAAGACCACAATGGTAATCGGCCTTGCCCAGGGACTTGCCAAAATTGGAAAAAGGGTCAGTCTTGGAATAAGGGAACCCTCTTTGGGCCCCACCATGGGCATAAAGGGCGGGGCAGCCGGT
>CAZPOY010000150.1:0-3632 GCA_964588345.1 uncultured Thermoplasmata archaeon | reverse complement strand
GGTTCTAGTTGGAAAGTGGTTCCAAAGTTATCGCCATTATTCCAAACCTGTGCATCCGTAGAAGCAGAGTAGTTCTGGGTTATTGTCGGGTGATGACCTCCGCTAGATGTCGGATTTGCCTCTGCTACCATTATGTATGGGTCAGCAGTATTATGGGATGCCATTTTAGAACCAAAGTCTTGATTTACTATGGTTCCTCCATATCCAACATTGTATGCCATTCCCGTGCTCCCTGCATTTACGTAACCTTCGTATTCTTCGGGCGTAATTGCCGTATCGATTGCCAATGTATTGTACATGGTTACGTTACCATAAGGTAAATTTGAACCATCTACAGCCTCATTTAGCGTAGTACCATCTGCAGCATCAAGGATGCCACAAACCGCATTTTTTGCGGGTGCACCACTTGAATTTATGCCAACACCGTCATCCACTGGCATGGCGAATGCCGAAATTCCTCCGGCGAAAGCACCTATTACCAGTAGAAAACATATGTTTACTACTATTATCTTAGCTCTTTTCATATTTTTTCTCTCCTTTTTTTGTTTCCCTCGTTATGAGTTTATGGATTTACAGGTTCAGGACTCCAGTCGAAATCGACGGATAGAATCGTGTAGTAACCATCAACCGGTGTAACGGCCCAATTGGTACCAATCCACATCCCGAATACGGAGTCATACTTGTAATTAGTCGTACTCTGCGTTCCAATTGCCCATTTATCAACGCTGGTGATGTTGGGCAAATTTGTATCCTGGTTGTTCAAGCTATATATCAAACCTTGAGCATCCGTATAGTCTCCATCAAATGATGGGGAGAACCATACTTTTTGACCACTCCTAGTAGAGTCGTAGTCAAAGAAAACAGGACCTACACCATTATCGGTTCCATTGACATACCATGTGAAATCGGTAGTCAGTAAGGTATAATATCCAGAACCAGATTCAATGGGGAAATTTGTACCAATCCACATCCCGAATACGGAGTCATACTTGTAATTAGTCGTACTCTGCGTTCCAATTGCCCATTTATCAACGCTGGTGATGTTGGGCAAATTTGTATCCTGGTTGTTCATATCGTAAATGAGTTCTTGTGCTGTAGAAATGTGAGGTGTGTTCCATGGCATGGATATCCACGCTTTTTGACCGCTTCTAGCTGAATCATAATCAAAGAATTTATCGATCTGATAAGCCACATGAGAATTCACATCCTCCGTGCCTGCTCCGTCAGAACCCCTGACGATGTAATACCAATCAAGAGTGTCCATCAAAGCACCCGCATGGGTGAAAGATGTTCCTGCGGTTGTCGTAAGAGGCGTTCCAAAGTCCCAGGTGAATTTGTCATTCGTTGCATAAACGTTGTATTCGGTCGAACCAGCGTTTTCCCAAACAAGAACGTTGTTGTTCCCGGGGAAGTCCCTCTGAACTTCTATCCAAGAAGGCGTTATGGCAACTCCTCCGTCGGGTTCGTACGGCGGCGTCGGATTTCCCGCTCTCAGCGAGAAGTCAACGCTTGAATCGTCCGTATCGGTTCCGTTGGTCGTCCTGATGGCGCTGTTGCCGGCAACTATGCCCGTTCCAGCGTTGAAATCAGGGTGTATTGTGTTCTCCATACCGGGGTCCGTAATGGCCGTGTGGCCAAACTCGACCCTGTCGATGGCTATCCAGTTGCCGCCACCGGTTATTCCACCGGTATCAATCCACGCGAGTTTGAGCGTGCCTATGGCCGGTACGTCGTATCCAAGAGCCGAGAGGTTTAGGTAGTACATGTTGGTCTCAGCCCAATCAACGGCCTGAACGGCGGTTGTGATGGCCACGGAATTACCCGAATTGTCCTCGATTCTATAATCTGCAAGCGTGGGTGCTGTGGGGAAGTAAAGGTAAACGTAATCATAGCCATTGTTGTCGTTGACTACTTCGTTTATCTTGCCCCACGTGGGTTGTGCCGTGGTCACGTAATTGAAGGTAACGTCCCCATACGTAACACCGCTAGTAAAAGAGTAAGCTTCGTTGGCAACGTACGGGCCTGTATCATCCAGTGTGTAATACATCTGGTCCCCGTTCATTCCACCGCTCTTTTCAGCATAGCTTGTGTCGTTTCCGGCACATACCATTTCTGCCACGTACCACGTTCCACCAGCTCCGTCATTGGTGCTGGCGTCGGTGCCGTAAGCAACCCCGTCTATCCACACGGTCATCGTATGGCTAACGGTCTCATTCGCTCCTCCATCAATGCTAATATCCCCCCAAGCCGTGCACGGTTGAACCAATGCACCGCTTGATGAAAAGGGTATAACATTGAGAACCATGAATGCTGCCATTAGCACGCTAGCGCCAATAATTATTTCTTTTTTCATTGTTCTCGTCTCCTTTTTCAAAGGTTAGGTTTCGATCCCCAAGTTAAATTCGTAAATACCCTTTCGATATTTAACTCTTTTCAACCGGGTTTCTACTTCAGTTGGAAATACTAAACCGGGAGTTTATTAAAAGCGATTTGGTACAACTTTCGAACGGAAATCACAGCCCCCGCACAACATCGGCCAATTCCAAGCTCATGTCGATGTCCGACACCCGCGTTTCTATCGACCGGGTCACGGATACCAGGTCCATGTTCATTTCGAGCTTTTCAAGGTCTTCCTCGGTGAACATGCCGTGGGTGGCCAACCCATAGACCTTTTCTGCTCCTAGCAACTTCAACTGCCTGGATGCCTCCATCATCGTCCCGCCCGTTGAAATGATGTCATCGATTATCGCGACCTTCTTGCCTGAAACATCAACGTCGGAGGTCTTTATCTCCACGGACCGGTCGGACAACCTCGTTTTCTCGAGATAATCGCATTCAACCCCAAGGTCCTCTGCAACGGATTTAGCCCTTTTGATGGCACCCTTGTCCGGGGCCAGAACCAGGTCTGCCCTCCCTTCGATGAACCGGGCAAATGAACGGTGGGGAATGACATTTCTTACATTTTCCATCTTTTCAAGAACGGCAGGATTGTGGATGTCCACGACTATCAGGTGGTCGCAACCATGGCTAAGCCATTCGATGAATATCGGCGCGCTGACCGCCTCTCCTTGCTTGAAGTTCTTGTCCTGCCTAGAATAAGAAACGTAAGGGGCAACGGATATGATTTTCTCAGCACCCGCCCTTTTCAAAGAATCTTGGATGAGACGATGCTGGACGATGCCCGAATCCTGAAAAGGCGATTGCACCAATACGACGGTTTCCCCCTTGAGGTCCTCTTTTGTCCTTACATACTGGTCTCCGTCGGGGAACATCCGGATTTCCATGTCGACCAATTTCGCTTCCAGTGCTTCCGATACGGCTTGAGCGAGTCCTTTTCCCGTCGTTCCTGATGCTGTCCTCATCTTATCCCATGGGCAGATTGATTTTTCTCTTAAAATCATATCCCTTCTGGAAGAACATTTATACCAACAAGACATGATAATACTTCCATGAAGGAAAAATTGAGCAAGGTCCTTTTCTGGGGCGGCCTCCTCCTCTCATTTGCCGGATTGGACGTTCTCCTCCTTCTAAGCCACACGTCCCGGCTCATAGGGCTTGCATTCTTCCTCATCGGCATCGGCCTTGTCATAATATCGGGCAGGGGTGGAGAAGAAGAAGTTTTCCGGGGGCTA
>CAZPOY010000149.1:0-3635 GCA_964588345.1 uncultured Thermoplasmata archaeon | reverse complement strand
CATATTTGGATGAGGCAGAGAACGTTTCTCCTGACCCAGATGATTCCATTTATTTTGCTTTAGCCTTGAGGTATATAATGCCCATATGGACTAATGATGTAAAGCTGAGGGAATAGAAATCTGTCAATATATATTCTACTACTGAACTAATAGATATTTTTGCTTCTGATCTGGAAAAAAGTAACCCCTAATTTAAATTTATAAGTCTGAGCTCCCAACGGCCGGAGCTAAGGATGCCTTGCCGGAGGAGCCAGTCTATTGAAAATCACTGGCGACGCACGTTTGCGACCTTTCCCTTTATCCTCGGCAAATCTTGTACTCCCCGCGGGTGGGAAGGAGCAATCACAAGTTCAATGCAGAGGCGGGGTTTCCGAACACGAAGTGTTTATATTGAACTTCGTGCTGCATATAACGAGCGTATCCAGGCGGTTCTTGGGCACGATTGTTTTTAGTAGAAAGATTTAATAAGTAAGAATTCCTTACTTTATATTGTGAGATAATGACCAATGTAATTAAAGTCACGTCCAAGGGACAGATTACTCTGCCAGTTGAAATCAGAAATGCTTTGGATATCAGCAATGCCAGCTATCTTGTTGTGGAGCAAGTGGGGGATTATGTCCTCATGAAGAAAGCTGAGATTAGGATGAAAGAGATCCAGGATATCCTGAAGAAGGATGCTAAAAGCAAAAAGATTACAAAGAAGGAATTGCTGAAAGCATTGGAGGAATCTGAAGAGAGGACGTGGAATTAGTGAAAATATTCTTTGATGCAAATGTTCTCATTTCTGCATTGGTTTATGATGGCAATGAACTGGAAGTAATATCCAAAGCAAAAAATAAAGAATATGAAATACTTATTTCAGAACATATAGTTGAAGAAATTCTGAGAGTCATGCTGGAAAAGTTCCCGGAACACTCTAAGTTGTTCACTGAATTTGTTGAACTGGCAGGGTTTGAGGTCATTCAAAAGGAAGAGTATTTAGATAATATCAATCGGTATGAAATGGTCAGAGACAAGCATGATAGACATGTACTGGCCTGTGCAAATATCACCAGATGTGATTATCTCATTACTGGCGACAAGGATTTGCTCGTTCTGGAAAAATCAAACAATATTGAAATACTTAATGCTAAAGACTTTATTGGAATTTTAGAGTAGTGCCCCAGGAATCTGTCAGAAGAGCGAACCTCCCGGACGGTCGCAGACCGGAACCGTAGATGCCTCGCTCGAACCGGCCAGGGCTGTGTACCCCATCCCTAATGTGAATTAAAAAGTGTGTTTGGCGGTCTCCGGCTTACGTTCAAAATATAGTTTTTAACACGTGAAATCTAAAAAATAAAAAGAAAAAAAGAAACAAGGGGAAATTATCTATTTCCCCATCTTGTCCGCCAGTTCTTCGGCTTGCCCAAGCATCTTGTCGATTATGTCCATCCCCTTCTGCCAGAAACCAGGGTCCGAGATGTCCACGTCAACGGTCTTCATCAGTTCGTATGGGTCCTTCGCTCCACCGGTTTTTAGCAATTCAATGTATTTCGGCTTAAAGGACTCACCTTCTTCCTGGTACTTGGCATATATGCTCAACACGAGCATCTCACCGAACGTATAAGCATAGCAGTAGAACGGATAATGGACAAAGTGGAGAACGTATTCCCACCACCATCCGTATTCTTCGCGCAGTTCAACGGAATCCTCGAACATGAGTTTGTTGGCCCACATCCAGATTTCGCTAATTCTCTCGGTGGTCAGTTCGCCTTCCTCTCGCCTGGCCTTGTGGAGTTTCTCTTCAAAGCGGGTGAATATCGCCTGCCTGAAGACCGTGGCGAAGGTATCCTCCAGTTTGCTGCAGAGCAACGCGAGTTTCTCTTCGTCGGATTTTATCTCCTTGAGCATTTTTTGGAAGGTCACCATCTCCCCGAATACCGAAGCGGTCTCTGCGGTGGGCAAAGGCGTGTCGGCCTGCAAAAGCCCCTGCCTCCTGGCAAGATATTGATGTATGCCGTGTCCCAGTTCGTGGGCCATGGTCATGACATCGCGGGGCGTATCCGTGTAATTGAGCATGATGTACGGGTGTACGTCGGGGATGGTGGAAGCCGAAAAGGCCCCGCCCCTCTTGCCGTCCATGACCTCGGCGTGTATCCAATTTTCATCGAAGAACTTCTCAGCAATATCAGCCATCTCCTGTGAGAAACCGGAATACGAATCCAGAACCATCTTCTTTCCTTGATAGTACGTAATCTCGGGCAGTTCAAGCCCAATGGGGGAATACCTGTCGTAATCGTAGAGCTGGTCCAGGCCCACGAGCCTCTTTTTCAGCTTGTAATACCTGACGACAAGGCCGAAGTTCTTGTCGCATGTATCCAGCAAAGCGTCAATGGTTTCATCCTTGAGTTCGTTCTGAAGGTTGCGCTTGGATATCGGTTTTTCGTAATTCTTGAACTTGTCCTCTATGTATTTGTCCTGAACCAATGTGTTGAATATGTAGGTTATCTCCATCTTGTTGTCCTTCAGGGTCTGGGTGATGGCATCGGCGGCGGCTTTCCTCAGGTCCCTGTTTGGCGAATACAGTTTGCTCAAGGCACCGTCAAGAGGAAGTTTTTCCTTTTCGCCTTCGTGTTCAACGTGCACTTCCATCTCGCCGTTTATCTGGTCGAACAGCCGTACGAATGCCTGCCTTCCCGTGGTATGGAGGGATTCGAATATTTTCTCTTCCTTCTCGGACAATTTGTGGGGCTTCCAACGCCTTTCGGCTTCAAGATAATGATGATATCTCTGCAATTCCGGTGCTTCAAGAAGCTTCTTCGCCTTTTCGTCTTCTAAGTTGATCCATTCCAGTTCAAAGAATATGAGTTTCTGGCGTATCTCGGTATATTTTTCCTTCATCTTCTGGACAAGGGCCCCGTGTTCGGGCTTTCTGGTGTTTTCAGAAAACTTCAGGTCTGCAAAAACGTACCCCCGAATCATGAGCGAA
The DNA here is from genome assembly GCA_964588345.1 of uncultured Thermoplasmata archaeon. Lineage (GTDB taxonomy): Archaea > Thermoplasmatota > Thermoplasmata > CAZPOY01 > CAZPOY01 > CAZPOY01. The sequence continues at coordinate 667 of CAZPOY010000149.1, read as the reverse complement.
TAAATCTTCTCAATCTCCTCGACGGCCTCAAAAAGGTCAGATGGACTGAGAATGTCTTCGCCTGAAAGTGCTCCCCGGTATCGCTTTTCAAATTCCTCGGCCCTCGTTTCAGCTTCCTTTGCGTCTTTTTCAAGTTGTGGGTCGTCTATCGATTTGTAAAGGTCTGTTAGGTCCCAATGAATGCCCTTGGCTTTTTTTATGGTCTCAGTTGTCTCTTGGTTCATTTTCTGCCCCGAAGGTAGAAGGGCGTCAAAGATTTAATCCTTGCCTTCGGAAAGGCGCTTCGCCATCCATTTTCATTTTCATCGTTCCCTTCGGAAAATTTGAATATCAGCAGTTACATGGACGTTCATGCTCAAGCGCTCTTTCATCTTCCTCGACGGTGTGGGGAAGAAAAAAGAAAGGAAACTGTGGACCAAAGGCATTACCCACTGGGATGCTTTTCTCGAAACCCCCGCAATAGACGGTTTCAGCCAAGAAACCAAGACGAGACACGACCGTACTCTGCAACAAGTCCAAGCGGAAATCAAAGATGGGAGGTACGACTATCTTTCTTCGGCATTTCCAAGGACCGACGTGTGGCGGCTGTTCAAAGACGTCGGACCCATCGGTTTTCTTGACATCGAAACAACGGGGCTCGACTGCAACAATTCATACGTCACGTGCG
>CAZPOY010000148.1:0-3740 GCA_964588345.1 uncultured Thermoplasmata archaeon | reverse complement strand
TCTAATAATGTCAAACTTGGGTTGTTTCGAGACTTTGAGGTTTAATTTGTTATTTATATCAAAGTCGAGTAAGGCCTAAACTTGATTTTTCAAGTTTGGGCTGATCTGTCAAGTTTGGGTCATGATTGACGGACCGGTACCTTACGTTGAATTCTCAAAAAGTCGTTTTGTCATCCATTCGGGACTAAAATACTCAAGGTCTTCGTATTCCTGACCGACGCCTACGAATATAATTGGGGCGTTAATCATCTTCGATATCGACAAAGCTGCTCCTCCTTTTGCATCAGCGTCGATTTTTGTTAGGATGGCAGAATCGACATCAACGGCTTCGTTGAATTTCACCGCCTGTTCCACGGCATCGTTGCCTGCAAGAGCATCCCCCACGAATATTATGAGGTCCGGCTTGGAAACCCTCTTCATCTTCTTAAGCTGGTCCATAAGGTTGGCGTTGGTCTGCATCCTCCCCGCTGTGTCGATGAGCACGACGTCCTTCTTTCTGGCCTTGGCGTGTTCAACGGCATCGAAGGCAACGGCAGCTGGGTCTGCTCCGGCAGTATGTTTTATAACGTTTATTCCAAGATTCCTTCCATGTATGGAGAGTTGTTCGATGGCTCCGGCCCTGAACGTATCGCCGGCGGCCATGACAGAAGTATATCCCTTTATCTTTAGCAGGTGGGCGATCCTGGCAATCGTAGTCGTCTTTCCGCTGCCATTCACGCCTACGAACATTATTACGTAGGGCTTTTCGGCGTCATTGACAACCCTTGCAAGGTCGAAGTAATCGGCTTTGAGAATTTCCATGATCGTCTTTCTCAAGGAACCCTCGATGGCTTTTTCACGGTCGTGTCCCCTCTGCACTTTCTTGCCGACAAGGTCTTTTTTAAGCGATTCTCTAATGTCAATGACGACATCTTGCGCGACGTCTGCTTCGTAAAGGGCTATTTCCAATTCCCAGAGAACATCCTCTATGTATTTCTCCTTGAGTGTTCTTCCCTTGTCCGCATCAATGGCTTTCAGTGCATCTTCGGGAGACTCTTCTTCGGACCGTATTTTTTTAAAAACGTTCTTGAGGACCTTGAACAAGCAAACGCCTCTCTTTCTACTGCTGTACCTTACCGTTAAGCTCGGTCTGGAGTCCTTGGAGTTTCCTCTCGAAGTCCACTATTCTGGAAGATAGTTGGTGGAGTGACCCCTTCATCTCTTCTATCTGCACGTCAATGCTTTCAACGGCCTTTTCAACGTCTTCTTCCAAGACCAGTTCGTTGCCGATGCCACGGAGGACTTTCGTGTTCTCCTTGACGGAAGCGAAGATGTAAGCATTGCCACCAATTGGTACGAGTATTTCATCATCATCAGCGGATTCCTGATATGATTTCAAGGTCTCCCGGGCTACGGCAAAATCCTCAATGGCTTTTTTTATGTAGTGTTCCTGTTCTTCCATGTTCTCGATGGTCGCTTGGTAGTACTCTGCGGCAGCGGCCTTTTCACCGAGGGACTTGTCTTCTTCAGTCATTGTCCCTTCACCTGGTATCTTACGGTAAGGTCCGTTATTTCATCGGAGGCCATCGCTGAAACGTTTTCTATCTTAACAAAACGCCTCTTCACCTTGTGCTTGGAACCTATTTCTGAAAGGGTTTTTTCTATGGCCCTTTCTTCATTTTCAGCGGCCATCTCCTTCGTGAACGGCTGCATCTTATCCTTCATGAGGAATTTTCCGGATAACTTGTATGCTTTCATTGTACCTTCTCCAATTTTGATTCTGTGTTAAACGTTTCGGTCTATTCTATCGTGGAAAGTTCCCTTTCCAGCATTCGGATGTGCGTGTTTTCGAGTGCTTCGACCAGGACCGGAACTATAAGCATCGATTGATTGACGGCGACTTGGTCGTTGAGCAGTTGTACGAGTTTGAGTATAGCTTTGTAGTTATTCTGGCTAATGAGGTATTCCATGCCTGAGAGGAGTATGACGGTGTTCTCCTTGTTCTTCATGAGGAACTGTTCAATCATGTGATATATGTTGCCCAGATTGACCGGATTCACGGCATATTCGTGTTCTACGTTGCTAAGCCAGATGATCTTCGCTCCTTCCATGTCGTGATTCTTCTTTATCTTGTCGGGAAACTCTCTTGAGATGCACATGCCCGAATACCCTTTTTTGAGCAGTATTTCGAAGGTCTTGAAACTTTTATCCATGTCCGGGTCTTTTACAAGATAAGAGAAACCCGCTTCCATGCTGTTTTCGAAGGTGTCTGTTTCCTCTACAAAATCCATCGCGGTGGTCTCTTCAACGACGTTAAGGAAGAAATCTTCCTTCTGGTCGGCCTTCAATTCGTTTATCCATTCTTTTACTTCTTTGGCCTGCGTCGGTTCCTTTATGAGGTCCATTATGCGTTTCTTTTCTCTTTCGTTGCAATCAATGGCATTAAGTTCTTTTTCACAAAGCCGCAAAGTGGCGATGTTGACCTGGTATTTCTTGAATAATTTGTATGGAAAGCGTTCTCCTTCGACCTTTTCTTTAAGTGCATCTACGTTGTATCCTTCCTTCTCCCATTTGGTAAGCAGGTCCAGATATTGTTCTTTCTTAGTTTTCCTTGCCATTGACTTCACCCTTTTCTGAAGCCGCCTCGATGTATCATCGAAGTGCAAAAAGTGGAAATAACGCAAAGTATATTAAACTAATTATGCCGAATAGCCACCGTTCAAAGTTTCGTTAGGTCGTTTAGCGGTTCTCTAAGTATGTCGTCAATGTTGTCGGGCACCGAATCCAGCACGAGGACCAGAAGATTTCTTTTCCCCGCCGGATAGACGAGTATGGGACCATCGACGCTTTTGATTGCGACGCTGTTCACATCCTTCCTTCCGACCTCTTTGCCCGCGGTCATGGCCGCGCCCATCAAGGTTGCCGACATGATCGAGAACGTGTCCACCGAAACGCCATCATCGAACCTATGGGTAAGGGTGCTTCCGTCCCTGGCCACCAATGCCACTCCTCGACAATCTATCTTGTTCGTAATGTCCTCAAGTACCAATTCCCCTGCTGCCAATTCAATCCCCCATTTTTTTAATTTCAAATATGCAATTTTCATTTCCCTGAGAAATGCATTTTTCTTCCGTGCACTGTACTTTTGTATGTAGGTAGTTCTCGTATATTTCCCGAACGATTCCCCTCAATCTGTGGCATGTGGGATTTCCCGCACCCTCGATGACCTCGAAAGAACCTTTCGCCGTCGCTTTTTCCTCTTCGAACTTAATCTCTTCCACCCAACCTCTGGCTTTTAAAAGACGCGAAGCCGTGGAGAAGTAATTATCCCGGTTCTTGGATGAGATGTCTGCTATTTCCTTGCCCAAAACCGCTCCTTCGCGAAAGAATAGACCATGACAGGCCTGGGACATCACGCCTTCGTAAAGGTTTTTGATGTCCTGCAATTCCGTTTGGGATATTTTGACAAATCTCATCTTCGTCTCCAGATACATTATATTGACAAGTATTAAATAAGCTTTTTGCGAACTCAATGATTCAAAGGTAATATTTTAAATGAAAATAAATCAAAAATGTCATGGATGGCTTAATGTCAAATGCTTTCAAGGAGCATTTCGTGTATTCTAAGGTCACCTGTCAATTCCGGGTGAAAAGCCGTAGCCAAAAGCGCTCCTTGTTTAATCATTACTCCAAAATCGTCAACGTATGAGAGAACTTTCGCATCGGCCCATGTTCCTATTACAGCCGGACCCCTGATGAAT
>CAZPOY010000147.1:0-3749 GCA_964588345.1 uncultured Thermoplasmata archaeon | reverse complement strand
GCTCATTGGAAGGCCTTAAGAGTATAAGTCACACAAAGAGATAGGAGAGGCCATGCTGGAACTATCCAGGGGGATTGAGGAATACGGCATTCCCGAAGCCATATCCCCACTTGTTTTCGGCTTCGCTGGCTATGGCAACGTGTCCAAGGGTGCTCAGGAAGTGTTTGACCAGATACCCCACAAGGAGATAACGCCTGCTGAACTGGTGGCAAATTACAAAGCCCTCGACAAGGGACACATATACAAAGTGGTATTCTATGAAAAGGACATGGTCAAGAATGTCACCGGAGAAGATTTTCAGCTCCAGGACTATTATGAAAACCCTGAAAAATACGATGGGGATTTTGAAAAGTACCTCCCATACCTCACCGTTCTGGTCAACTGCATCTACTGGGACGAAAGATATCCCCGGCTCCTTACGAAGGAAAAAGCCAAGGAGATGTTTTCAGAGGGAAAAACGCCGAAATTGAAGGTCATAGGCGACATATCCTGCGACATCGAAGGGTCCATCGAGATAACGCTCAAACCCACCTTTCCTGAAAACCCCGTCTTCGTCTATCATCCACATGACGGGACCTTCCGAGACGGTTTTGCCGGTGAGGGATTGCTGGTCATGGCCGTGGACGCGCTTCCGTCGGAACTGCCATGGGACTCGAGCGAAGAATTTTCCGAAATGCTCATTGAATACGTACCTCCCATCGCAAGGGCAGATTTCAAAGTTCCCTTTGACGAACTAACCCTTCCCGACGAACTAAAAAGAGCCCTTGTGCTGCACCGGGGAAAACTTACCCCCGAATACCGGCATTTGGAAAAGGTGCTGGAAGAAGTCCTTTGAGATTTGTTTTACTGCAACGTTGCTACTTTTCCATGGCAATGAAATGAGGAAATTGGTTGCCTTCCTAGTAAAATGATTTCGGAATGTCAAAGTGGCGGTGCAAACCCAACATATTTATTTACGGTAAATTTACACGTGGCTGGTGCTTAGCATGAAAAAAGTCCTGGTCCTTGGTGCCGGCCTCGTTGCCGGACCTCTAGTCGAATACCTTCTTGACCTTCCGGATGTCGAGGTAACAGTCGCAAGCAGAACCGTAGAAAAAGCCCAAGAGCTCATTGGGGGGCATCCCCAGGGAAATGCAGTTGCCTTCAACATCGTAAAAGATGACCATATCGATGAACTTGTTTCCAAACACGATGTCGTCATCAGTCTTCTCCCATATACCTTCCATCTCGCAGTGGCCCGTTCCTGCATAAAGAACAAGAAGGACATGGTGACAACGTCTTACATCTCCGAAGAGATGCGGGCACTAGACCCTGCTGCAAAGAATGCTAACATCACCATACTCAACGAACTGGGCTTGGACCCGGGCATCGACCACATGGAGGCCATGCGCATCATTGACGAAGTCAAGAAGAAGGGCGGGAAAGTGAAAAGCTTCGTTTCCTACTGCGGTGGGCTTCCGGCACCTGAATGCAACGACAACCCCCTGGGATACAAATTTTCCTGGAGTCCGCGCGGTGTGTTGCTTGCAGGAAGGAACCAGGCCCGGTTCAAGAAGAACGGGGAAATCGTCGACGTTGGCAATGGAGAACTGTTCGAAACCACCGAGCCGGTGGAAGTACCTGAGATGGGCGAGTTCGTGGGATATCCCAACCGTGACAGCGTTCCTTATGCAGACCATTACGGCATCCCCGACGTGGATACGATGTTCAGGGGCACCCTCCGATACAAGGGATGGTGCAAGACCATGAAGAAGCTTGCCGAACTGGGCTATCTTACGCTTGATGAAATGGACCTTCCGGAAGGAACAACTTGGAAGGAGCTTACTAGGAAAATCGCCGGTGTGGAAGGCGACCTCAAAAAGGGGGTTGCTGAAAAACTCGGCCTTGCCAAGGATTCTCCGGTCATTGAAAGAATGGAATGGATAGGGTTATTTTCCGACGAGAAACTGCCTTCATTCAAAGACGCACCCCTTGACATGCTCTCCAAGCGCATAGAACCCATGATGAAATACTGCAAAGGCGAAAGAGACATGATTGTTCTGCAACACGAATTTATCGCGGAATACTCCGATGGCAAAAAGGAGAAAATTATCTCCTATCTCGTCGATTACGGCGAACCGGAAGGGTATTCGGCCATGGCAAGAACGGTCTCGCTTCCTGCTGCCATAGGCACAAAGCTTCTGCTGAAGGGCAAGGTCAAGGAGAAGGGCGTAATCGGACCGGTCACGCCTGACATCTACGAGCCGGCTCTTGAAGAATTGAAGGAAATGGGAATAAAGTTCAAGACGATAAAAGAGAACATCTAGGCGGATTTACCTTTTTGCGGACCGTCTCTACATCACAACCCAAGCTTGAGGTATCAAGCTTAGGTTTAACTCGACTTTGACACATCAATTATATTAAATGTCAAAGTCTCGTCGCAAACCACCTTGCTTATTGGCATATGTATTCCGAGTTTCCGAGGGGCCATCTCCAGCATCTGCAGGGCATGGATGTTTATGCTGAGTGTGGGAACATCGACCACCGCGAGGCCATGGACATCATGACCGGCATCGAGTACAACATCTATTCAACCCAATTTCGGACAAAACCGAAATTAGGTTTCTCTCGACTTTAACGGAAAAGATGTCAAAGTCTCGACACGAACAACGGATATTGCTTTCTTGGAGAGAGGGATACGGATAAGTTGGGAACATGGCTTTGACGGTTTGTCGAAGTCAAGTGAAAACCAAACTTTGGTGTCAAGGTATGGTTCCAAGAAGTTTTGGATGGGATATGAGCTTATAAACAAGGCCTTTTAAATAGTAAGTATAGATAAATAGTGATTATTGAAATGTTTCTAATAACAGGGAAAGGAATAATAAGTGAATAATATGGATTTATTTTGAAATCTTTTAATATAAACCATGAAGTATATCCCATTAATGCGGTATTAATTGAGAATGATAATGAACTAAAAAAATATGGATAAAAGATATAGGAATCAGGTATACTAAAAAAAGATGGAAAAAATAACTGAAATATTATTATGAATATTACAAAAAGAATCGGAAAATATGAAAATTTTAATGTTTTTGATACATAATAATAATTTAATAAAGGTATCCAAGCAATTATTTTATTATCACTAAAATATGTCTCCATTAAAAAGTAAGACACAATAATATAAGCTAATAGACCAGAAATAAAAGTAAAATACCAAACAATCGTATTATATGTGGTATAAATATATGAATTCCCATATTTATATAAAATTACCGACATATATATTGCACTAAGTAACAAAGATAAACCAAAGAATATCGCATAAATAAAATAATAAAACGGTCGCTTTTCTGAGATTTTTAGTGTGTCTATACTCCATATATCTATTAATTCATTTTTCATGAAATCATACAGCCTAATGTTGTCTCACAAATAACTCCTACAATTTTTCCCCTAATTGCTTTACCCGCATTAACTAACTTCGTGCATACTTCCTCTGTAGAAAGTGTTTCCGTTCCAATTTTAAAATATCCACCTGGTCCACTAGACCCTAAGTAACCAAAATAGGTTTCTATAAGACCTATAGAAATTGTACACCTCTTTACTGAATCTGTTATCATTTCAATTTCATCAATAACATTCCTAAAAATTTCTTTTTCAATGGGTAACATATTTTTTTCAATATCCAATTCCTTACCTAATATATCATAAAAAGAATAGCATGCACCGCAAAGATTACCAGGTAATGATTTTACTCCTTTGAC
>CAZPOY010000146.1:0-3787 GCA_964588345.1 uncultured Thermoplasmata archaeon | reverse complement strand
ACCCAGAAGTCCGAAGGTTTCCCCTTCGTTGACGCTGAGATTTACTCCGTCAAGAGCCCGGACTACCTTCTTGCCCCTTCCTTTCTCTTTCTTCGTCTTGAAGGTCCGGTAAACGTCTTCCGCTTCTATGGTTTTAGCAATATTGTTGCCTCGTTGTGCATACGTGCATATTTTTATCGACAGGTGAAGTTATGTTGAAAAAACTTCCGATGGAAAAAATGTTTAGATGCGCTCCTGCTTGCGGTAGGTCGTGACGTAGCCGGCAATCTTGTTCCTCATGGAAGCCGTGGAGACGTCGGTGAGCTCTTCCACCTTTTCCTTGTTGTGTTGGAACTCGCTGGTGAACTCCTCAGGGTACTTTTCGACGAGTTCTATCGCGACACGCTTTATGTAGGTGGACCTTATGTTGCCCATTTTATTATCTCCGTAAGTGGGGAAAATAGGAATGATATAAATAAGTGATGGTTGAGTTGGCGGTTTGACCCGTAATTCGGTCTTGGGGCGGGACGCTCTTCATTCCTTCTCCTTGCTAACCCTGTCCTTGAATTTGTTGAGGAGATTTAGCGCTTCAATGGGGGTCGTCTCTTCAAGCTGAATTTTCTTCAGTTCCTCCACCACCGGATGGGATGCGTCCTGTTCAAATAATACAAGTTGCGTATATTTTGACTTGCCCGACCCCTTGCGGACCTCGATGATGGCCTCTTCCTCGATGGTGGAGAGCACCTCTTGGGCCCTTTTAACAACATCCTTGGGTAGTCCCGCCAGCTTGGCAACCTCCACGCCGTAGCTCTTGTTGGCAGCCCCTTCCCGTATCTCCCTGAGGAAGATTATGCCATCCCGGTCCTCCCTGATGGCAATGTGGATGTTGGATACGCCCGTCAGAATCTCCGACAGTTCGGTAAGTTCGTGGTAATGGGTGGCAAAGAGGGTTTTTGCTCCCAGCTTCTCCCTGCTGTTGACGTATTCAACCACGGCCCATGCGATGGCAAGTCCGTCATAGGTGCTCGTGCCCCTGCCTATTTCGTCGAGTATAATGAGACTTCTCTCCGTGGCGCAGTTAAGGATGTTGGCCAGTTCCACCATCTCCACCATGAAGGTCGATTGACCGTGGACCAGGTCGTCGAATGCCCCCACCCTTGTGAATATCCTGTCAACGACGCCTATCCGGGCACTTTGAGCAGGGACCGGGGCGCCCATCTGGGCCAGTATCGTTATCAAGGCCGTCTGGCGCATGTATGTGGATTTGCCGGACATGTTGGGACCGGTTACGATGACGGTTCTGTTGTCCTCCAAGTCCAATATAACGTCGTTGGGAACGAATTCCGGCGTCATGGTCTCTACCGTGGGGTGCCTCCCCTTGATTATCTCCAATCGGCCGTTATTCTTCACGTCCGGAAAGACGTATCCCGAATTCTGGGCCAATTCCGCAAAGGAAACCAGAACGTCCAGAGTGGATATCCTGCGAGATGCTTCGGAAAGGTCCTCCTGGTGTCGACCTATCTCATCCCTAAGCTTGCAGAATAGTTCGTATTCAAGGGATTCTATCTTCTCCTGGGCCGAAAGCACCTTGGCCTCCATCTCCTTCAGTTCGGGGGTGATGTACCTTTCGGAATTGACCAGGGTCTGCTTCCGGTCATAATGGTCCGGGACCTTGCCAGTGTTGGCGTGGGTGACCTCGATGTAATAACCAAACACCTTGTTGTAGCCAATCTTGAGGTTTTTGATGCCCGTTTTCTCTCTCTCCTCTTTCTCCTTGGAAAGTATCCAGTCCTTTCCCCCTCGGCTTATTTCCCTAAGTTCATCAAGGTCATCGTCGTAACCGTCCTTGAAAACCCCGCCTTCCTTGGAGGAAACGGGGGGTTCTTCCACAAGTGCTTCGTCGAGCTGTCCCCTCAATTCTTCAAATGGGGGCAGTCCTTCAAGGAGGTCCCGTATCATCGGGGTGAGGTTCTTTCCTTCGAAGCAGAGATGGACCTCGGGTATTTTTCCCAGGGTATCGGCGAGCGAGCGGATGTCCCTGGGTTTTGCAGAACCGTATGAGCATTTGGTGGAGAGGCGCTCCACGTCCCTGACGCCGTCCAAAGCGCTTTTGACGTCGTGGAGGAGGATCCTGTCCTTGGAAATGAAGCGCGAAGAATCCTGCCTGCCCCGTATCTCTTCGACATCCAGAAGGGGTTGCAACAACCAGCGCTTCATCTTCCTCCTACCCATGGGGGTGCTGCACATGTCCACGTGGGATAGGAGGGTCCCTCGCTTGTCACCCGTGGCGATGTTGTGGACCAGTTCCAGATTTCTCAGCGTCGTTTCATCCAATATCATGAATTGTCCGGTATCGTAGTATCCCAATGACGTGATGTGGCCCAGGGTTCGCATCTGGGTCTCCGAAAGATAATCTATCACCGCACCGGCTGCCGCGATGGCGTCTGCCCTTCCCGTAAGGCCCGTTCCCTCCAGCGTCTTGGTCTCGAAATGCTTTTTCAACAGGGAAGCGCCCCTCGTAGATGAGAACCGGTCAGGTTCAAGCACGGTCTTGTGGCCAGGGACGTCCTGGAGAAAATCGGCGTGTTCTTCGGAAAGAAGGATTTCCGCAGGGGCTAGACGCATCAATTCGTCCTTGGCCCGGCGCCCCTTCTCTCGTCCCGATATCTGGGTCGCCTTAAACTCGCCCGTTGAAAGGTCCAAAAAGGCTATGCCCATTTCCTCGCCAGGAGAAACCGCCACGAGATAATTGTTCGCGGTGGAATCAAGCAGGTCCTCTTCAACCAGGGTACCCGGCGTGACGACTCTTACGACCTCTCGCTTGACGAGTCCTTTCGCTTCCTTTGGGTCCTCTACCTGTTCACATATGGCAACCTTGAACCCCTGCTTGACGAGTTTCCCCAAATATGGGTCAAGTGAATGATAAGGAATCCCAGCAAGAGGTGCCTTGTCACCTTTGCCGTGACTCCTGGTGGTTAGGGTTATGTCCAGGGCCTTTGCTATCGTCTTGGCGTCATCGTAGAAGGTTTCGTAGAAGTCTCCCATCCGAAAGAGGAGGACTGCGTCTGGATACTTCTCTTTCTGGGCGAAATACTGTTCCATCATTGGTGTTCTTTTGGACAACAAATTGCGAATTCTATTCTTCGACTTAATGCTTGCCCTTCATCGTAAAGGGGTCTCGATTGTGTCATTCATATGAACATGGACCACAAGACCATTTTGATGAGAAAACCCACGGCCATTTCAGGCATTATCGGTTCGAGGTTTTCTGGATATTCCTTTATCACAACGCTGCGGAAGGTGCATTTGCCTTTTGCTACGACCTTGCCATCGTGAATTATCGAAAGTCCGCCAGTCACCCTTTCCACGATGCTATAGGTTTCTCCTTCATATCGGAAATTGTGGGGTTGAAAAATGCTGGTCTGGGTTTCGACCTTTTCGCCACCCTTGTATTTTATGATGATCCGGTCGCGTTTTCCCGTATATTCGACCACGGAACGCAGATGCTTGCCTTCATCGTATATCTCATAGGTCGTCGTGGAAAATCGTAGATATGCCCCGGAAATCCCCCTCTTGTCCCACCCCATGGGAAGTGCATCGAATACTTCTTCTCCGACAATCACAGTAAAAGAGGAACTCGTGTTTGATGCGTTAGCACTTATCAATTTCTATGTCACCAATTATAGAATCGTTCTACCTGACTTAAACGGTTTCTCGCTGAAAATCAGATCGGATAATTACGGTGCCATCTCAACTTTGACAGTTGGCACGGGACTTTGACATTTCAAGCATTCTGGTAAAGTCAAGT
>CAZPOY010000145.1:0-3914 GCA_964588345.1 uncultured Thermoplasmata archaeon | reverse complement strand
CAATCACATTCGAAACGTTTCTTGAAGGGAACAAGCATTTAGAAGCATGGCGGGGTGGTAAGGGCAATCACATTCGAAACGTTTCTTGAAGGGAACAAGCATTTAGAAGCATGGCGGGGAGGTAAGGGGAATAACCTAGCACTCATTCTTATTCACCTAATGATTTTTTCTTTGCGTAGTGCTCACGAACGAGCACATGAAAATCATGCATGGAGAAATCATCGTCTAACTCCTCGCCACCTTGCCGTTGCCATATGTGTTTCAGACGGGTGTGATGTCCGCCAAATTAATATATTCCCGGTGAATTTCAACGATGGGTCTGACATGGCTAAACATAAAATCGCATGGTTGCCCGGCGACGGGGTAGGAAACGAAGTAATGGAAGCAGCAAAAATCGTACTGGACAAACTCAACTTCGATGCTGAGTACATTCCAGGCGATATCGGATGGGAATTTTGGTGCAAGGAGGGCAACCCCCTACCGGAGAGGACCATCGACATACTCAAAAATACCGATGCCTGCCTTTTTGGCGCCATCACCTCCAAGCCCAAGGAGGAAGCTGAGAAGGAGCTTGTTCCCGAACTCCAAGGGAAGGGCCTGGTCTATTCAAGCCCCATTGTAGGCATGAGACAGATACTGGATCTTCACACCAACATGCGGCCATGCAAGGCGTTCAAGAACAATCCCCTGAATTACCGGGACGACATCGACCTTGTTGTTTTCAGAGAGAACACCGAGGGGCTCTATTGCGGCGTAGAATGGCACCCGGTTCCACAAGAAGTGCGTAAAACCATGACGGACCACCACAAGAAGATGGCTCGCTTTGAAAACGTGGACCTTGGCGACATGGCCATCTCCACCCGCATATTCACTCGCAAAGGGTGCCAAAGAATTCTCCGGTCTGCTTTTGAATACGCCAAGAAAACCGGGCGCAAATCCGTCACCGTGGTTGAAAAGCCCAACGTAATTCGTGAAACGTCGGGCCTCATGGTAAGGGAAGCTAGAAAGATGCAAAAAGAGGATTATCCAGATATCGAATTGTGGGAAACCAATGTTGATGCAATGGCCATGTGGCTCGTAAAGAACCCTCAAGAATATTCCGTACTCGTTTCTAGCAACATGTTCGGTGACATCGTATCCGACCTTTCAGCCCAACTTGTGGGTGGTCTGGGTTTCGCTTCTGCCGCAAATCTCGGCGACGATTACGGTGTTTTTGAACCAACCCACGGGTCCGCACCCAAATACTACGGACAGTACAAAGTGAATCCCACCGCCATGATACTGGCAACCCGACTGATGCTGGAATGGCTTGGTGAGGAGGAGATGGCCGAAAAGATACTCGTGGCCGTTTCAAAGGTCATCGAGGAAGGAAAGGTCAGAACCTACGACATGGGCGGGTCAAGCACAACCCTGGAATTTGCAGAAGAGGTCGCAAGCAAAATCTGAATTGTGTCCGTTCAAAAGTCGTCCAGGACTTCAAGGTAGGCGTTTTCCACCTGTTCGGCCACCGCCTTCATGGTGAAATTCTTCAAAACGCGCTCTCTGCCAGACCGGCCCATTTGGGAAGCCATTTCCGGGTTTGAGAGTATCGTGCCCACTTGTGTGGCAATGGAACGAGGATTCATGGGCTGGCACAAAAGTCCCTGCTTGCCTGGTTCTATGACCTCATTGACCCCTGGAATGTCGGACACCACCACGGGCTTTTCCGACGCCATGGCTTCCAGGGCAACGATGCCAAAGGCCTCTAGGCGGCTTACGGATGGAAGCACGAAAGCGTCGCATGCGGCAAAGCATTTTGGAAGGAGTTCGAACGGCACCCTGCCTGCAAAGGTGGTCCTGTCAAAAACCCTGCATTCGATGGCCCTTTTCTTGAAATAATTCTTGCTTGGCCCTTCCCCAACTACCAGTAATCGCGTTTCGTCTGATAGGTGCTTCATGGCTTCCACGAGATGTTCAATCCCCTTGTGATGGACCAGGCGGCCCACGTAAAGGACAACAGGACCGTTGCCCAGTCGGAACTTCTCTCTGACAATGGACCCGTCGTTGCCCGGATTGAACGTGGCGGCATCAACCGCATTTGGTATCGTGAAGGTCTTCTTGTCCCAAACAGACCGGGAGGTGGCACCGTAACCCATCGTCGTGACGATGGCAGCATCGGCGTGCTTGAAGGTAAATGAAGCATACGTTGCCTCGTAAAGGGTCACACCCAAATGGCCAAAGGGCATCCTCAATTCAAGGTCGCAATGATACGTGATGATGTGGGGGAATCTCTTCTTCTTCCTTGCCTTGGAAACGTAATAAGCATCAAGGGGCGGGGGCCAGTGCGTGTGGACTATGTCAAAATCATTTTCGAGGACGTATCGTTTAAGTTTGGGTGTCACCGGCGTTGAAAACATGAGGAGGAGAGGGTCCACCCTCTTCACTTGATATCCCATGAACGTTTCTTCTTCGGGTAAACCTTCTTCGTATCTGGACGTGACCACCGTCACTTCGTGGCCCCGTTTTACCAAGTGGTCCGAAAGGTCCCTTACGTGGGACTCGACGCCACCGATGTGGGGTTCGAAATACGGGGAAACCTGGAGTATCTTCATCGTCTCTCCTGCTCAGAGTATCTTGGAATTCTTGGCTATTCTGCCTGATGCGGTGCAACCGGGGCCAATGAAGGTGTTGTCGCCCACCATGGTTCCGCAGTCGATGGCTGCGTTTATGCCCGTTTTCACTCCCGAGCCCATGATGACGCCGAGTTTTCTTCTGCCCGTGGCCACCCTCTCCCTGCCGTCGTTGACGTATATCTCCTTTTCATCCAGACGTAGATTGGCCACCTTCGTTCCTGACCCAAGGTTGCAGTCGGGCCCGATTATCGAATCGCCGACGTAATTGTGATGGGGGATGTTGGTGTTCTTCATTATTATCGAATTCTTGACCTCGGACGACGCCCCGAGTTTGCAGTTTGCATCGAGCATGGTGCTCCCACGAAGATATCCATTGGGCCCCACGGTGGCGTTTTTTCCGATGAAAACGTCGCCTTCCAGGTAACTGCCGCTTTTAATCAGTGAGCCCTCTTCGGCTATCAACTTCCCCTTTATAGTTGCTCCCGCTTCTATCTTGCCATCGAACCTTTGGGGAAGGCGTGACAGTAGCCACTTGTTTATGTCCAATAGGTCCCAAGGTCTAGCGGCATCGTGCCATTCGTCCTCCAACAAAGCGAACGGGAGCCCGTCCTTTTGTGCCATCAATTCCAATGAATCGGTAAGCTCGTATTCTCCCCTTGGTGAAAGGTCCGTTTTTTCTATGAAATGGAATATCGACGGCGTGAAAAGGTACGTACCCGCATTAATCGTCTTAACGTCCGTATCGCCAGGTTTCTCCTTTATCTCGACCACTTCATGACCTTCCGTGCGCACAACGCCGTATCTGGAGGGATTCTCCACTTCGGCCAGACCCATGACCGATGCTCCCTTCTTTTCGTAAACGGCAATCAGGTTGTTTAGTCCGTCCTTGGTGACCACAACGTCACCTGAAAGACAGAAAAATGGTTCTGAAAATGCTTTCTTTGCAACCCCGACAGCGTGTGCTGTTCCCAACTGCTCTTCCTGATGAAGGTATTTTATTTTCACGCCTTTGTCCGAACCGTTGCCGAAATGGTCCCTAATGGGTTTTGACCTCCATCCTATCAAGATGGTGATTTCATCTACTCCCAGTTCTTTCAGGGCCTCTATGGTCCATTCCAGCATGGGCTTGCCGGCTACGGGCAGCATGGGCTTGGGCATCGTCTCGGTCAGGGGACGCATCCTCCTCCCCTCCCCGGCAGCCATTATGAACGCTTTGCTTGGTTTGGTCACTGTATCGCCTTCCTGATTTTTTCAACTAGGGGTTGTGCGTTCTCCCTGAGATGTTTCTCGTCCCTGGCCTCC
>CAZPOY010000144.1:0-3977 GCA_964588345.1 uncultured Thermoplasmata archaeon | reverse complement strand
TACCCATCACCGAATCGCTCATTTTAAAGGGACTTCCTGTGGGCACGGCATTGGCATTCCTCATGTCCGTAACGGCTCTTTCCTTCCCTGAAATGGTCATACTCAAAAAAGTGCTGAAAATTCGCCTCATATTGATATTCGTCCTCATCGTTACCTTGGGAATCATTTGCATAGGATACCTGTTCAATTACATGCTTTAGGTGGCAAAGATGAACGTCAAGAAGAATGTGAAAAAAAGATTGTCATTCCTCGACCGTTTCCTAACTTTATGGATATTCGCAGCAATGGGTCTTGGAATCGGAATCGGGTATTTCTTTCCGACTGTATCGAACAGCCTTGACACATTGAAATTGGATACGGTCTCATTACCCATTGCCATCGGTCTTCTTGTAATGATGTACCCTCCTTTAGCCAAGGTGAAATACGAAGAACTGGGCAAACTAGTCAAGACAAAAGGTTCAAAAAAGGTATTCGGTACTTCCTTGTTTTTAAACTGGATTATTGGCCCGTCATTGATGTTCATACTCGCCTGGGTCTTTCTTCCCGACTTGCCAGGACTCAGAATAGGAATCATCATGGTGGGGCTGGCCCGGTGCATAGCCATGGTTCTTGTCTGGAACCAACTTGCAGAAGGTGATTCCGAGTACTGTGCGGTTCTGGTGGCATTAAACTCGATTTTTCAGATAATTCTGTATTCATTCTTGGCATACCTTTTCATTACCGTGCTTTCAGGGATGATAGGGGGGTCCTCTGCTTCAGAGGTTGTGGATATTTCCATGTGGGAGATTGGAAAAAGCGTCCTCATCTTCCTGGGCATCCCGTTTTTCGCTGGAATTTTCACGCGTTTAATCCTCATTAAAACAAAAAGCAAAGAATGGTATGATGAGATTTTTGTTGAAAAAATCAGCCCCATCGCATTGATTGGCCTTTTATTCACCATAGTTGTCATGTTCACTTACCAGGGATTGAATATAATTACCCAGCCCCTTTTGGTCATACGGGTTGCAATTCCCCTCATCATATACTTCGTTTCGATGTTCTTCATATCTTACTGGATATCACATAAACTTGGATTCAATTACGCCATCGCTACAACCCAGTCATTCACGGCAGCCAGCAACAATTTCGAACTGGCCATAGCCGTAAGCATAGGCGTATGGGGAATTGCATCAATGCAGGCATTTGCCGCGGTAATCGGTCCATTGGTAGAGGTCCCAGTGCTCATCCTACTTGTCAACGCTTCATTCTGGATTAAGGATGTATACTTTACGAAAAATGGAATGCCAAAAAGGTGAGAACATGAAGATAGAAATATTAGGAGCAGGATGCGCAAAATGCAAGTCCCTGGAAAAAACGGTGCGTGAAGCTTTGGAAGAAACAAACACCAATGCAGAGGTTGTCAAAGTGGAAGACATATCGGACATTATGAAATACGGTGTGATGGGAACGCCGGCTCTGGTGATAAACGGCAAGGTGACCGGAAGCGGAAGGGCGTTTCGGAAAGATGAGATAATCGGCATGTTGAAAAAGGCGAAAGATTAAGATGTCAGGCAAGAAAAATAAAGGTCGCGCAGGAAAATCCGAAAAGGTCCGTTGCTATTACTGCAACAAGAAAATCAAGAGCAGCGCCTTGAAGTGCCCCCACTGCGGGAAATTCTTTTCGACGGCAAAGCTTCTCATGGCCATCTGCGTCATCTTATTGCTGACCGGGGCCGCCTATGGCATCAACGAAACAGCAAATGGCAATGCCGGCGATGAGCCCATTGATGAATCACCTGACGAACAGATTTTCAACCCTGTCCACGGCATAGGGACCGGTTCCCAGCAATTCTGGACCCTGGACATACAACACCCCTCTTGGGTCATTGAAACGCTTCAAGACCGGCCCATCATGATATTGACCCATAGCGAGGGGTGCGCTCCATGCGTGACTCAAACGGACATATGCGAATCAATATACCCTAGGTATGCTGATGATTTGGCGTATTATGACCTTCTATCGGGAACTGACGAACCGGAAGCCAGCCAAACCTTTGAAGCTTACGACCCGAACGGACCTCCAAACTACATCCCGCTGACCACGGTACT
The DNA here is from genome assembly GCA_964588345.1 of uncultured Thermoplasmata archaeon. Classification (GTDB taxonomy): domain Archaea; phylum Thermoplasmatota; class Thermoplasmata; order CAZPOY01; family CAZPOY01; genus CAZPOY01. Next base: position 1,889 of record CAZPOY010000144.1, on the reverse strand, counting down.
GACCGTCGGACCGGATGGAACAATAATATGGCATAGTTGGGAAGGGGTAGTCGATGCTAACACCCTGAATATATGGATAGAAGATGCCTTGGACTATCACGGGAAATACGCTTAGGTGAAGAAATGAAAAAGACCTGGTCCGCTGTGTTAGCAATTCTTGCTTGTGTAATCGTTGCCACATCATTCCTGCTCTTCCTAGGTCCCAACGGAATTATTCAAGAGGACCAGATGGAGGGAACCGTAATGCCAGCAGAACCTTTCAGTGCGACTGACCATCTGGGGAGAAGCGTTATTCTAAATAACCTGTCGGGCAATGTCACAATACTGCATATAACTCAACTTGAAAATCCTCTTTGTCTTGAATGTGAAAAACATGTCAGGGAGCAGATTGTCGAACTAGAAAAGGTGCATGAAAAGAATCTTGTGAACGTCACCATCATCACGGTCAACATTCGGAAGAACCCTTACTCCGACCCGGGGTGGAAACTAGCAGAGGACCTGTACGGAATAAATGTTACATGGCACTGGATTGAAGAATCGTCACCATATGCCATTTCGAGTCAGTACATCGAATATTGGACGAAGGAGGGGGAGTTTGCCAATCCTACGCTGATTTACATTGACCCGGAATTTAATGTGGTGGGTATTGACCGGATTTACGGCATGAACTCGGGAGAGATTGCCGGCGTGCAAAGTTCGGAAACGCTTGAATCCAACATAAACGACATATCATCAGGGGAATGGACCAGGGTCCCTTCGTCGGGAATCGGGGCTAGCGGTCTAACCTTCGGCGGCATGTTCCTCCTGGGATTCGTCACCTCTTTTTCACCGTGTTCCCTCATGTTCTTATTCACATTGATTTCATATTTGGGGACAAGAGAAAAAGGACGTTCGGAAAACGATTCCAAAAACGTAAAAAACGGCTTTTTCATGGGCTTGTTCTTCGTTGTTGGAATGTCTCTGGTTTTCCTATTGTTTGGGTTTCTACTGGCGTACATAGGATTGTTCGTCGAGATGTCCAAATGGTTCTATCTCTTGGCTGGCATCATGCTTGTTCTTTTAGGCATAAACGCTTTCAAACCACTTGGAGAAATCCTTCGAACGGACCAAATCTTCAATATAGGAAAAGGCGGAAGAAACGACGTCATGACTTTCATCTTCAAAAATGGAAAAAACGTTTACACGGTGACATTCATCTTGGGAATTCTCTTTTCCATAGGTTGGGCCCCATGCGCTCTGTCGTTGGTCTTTCCCGTGGTGATACTTCTTCTTGCCAAAGACGTGTCGATTCTAACTGGTGGCTTGCTTATGATGACTTTCGGCTTCGGTCACGGTGCGGTTGCCATACCGGCATGTATGGTCTCACAGAGCATATTGGGTAGGTTAGGGGGGCGATTCATCAAGATGGGGAAATGGATGCAGGCATTTTTCGGTATCGCAATAATACTGATGGGTGCCCTTTTCATTCTAAGAATTTTTGGAATACATCTATGGTGAAAATTGTTATAAAATGAAGAAAAAAAGAAAAATGGAAAAAATCGTGGATGAGGGCTGGATGCTACTTTCCAGACTATTAGGCGTCTGGAAGTGGGTTGCATGTTGAAGGGACTGCATCATTATCCGTATGATGAAAATCACTTCCGGATGAACCGTTCCCAGCCCAAAACCATGATGACAAGGAATGTGCGTATCTTACAAACGAATAAATCGTTAAGAAACTTTTTATTCCACTTTGGCGACATTTACGGCTTTTGGACCGCGGTATTCTTCTTCTACTTCAAATTCCACTTTGTCGCCTTCGTTCAAAGGACCTTCGGTCGTAACGTCGGTCTTGTGAACGAATATGTCTCTTTCGCTTTCTTCGGTTTCTATGAAACCGTAGTTCTTCA
>CAZPOY010000143.1:0-3992 GCA_964588345.1 uncultured Thermoplasmata archaeon | reverse complement strand
TTTCTCTCTGAGGACTCAAGTTCAATCTTCCTCTTGGCGGACCATTCCTGATATTCCTCAATGACGCCGTAAACGATGTCTCCCGAAATGACCTTGACCCCGGTCTCGCGCATCTCTTCTTCAGCGTCGGGGAGCATGTCCACGTTGAATGCCAGAATGGTCTGATAGAGGGGATTGGGAATGGTATCCGCTTCGATTATGTCCCTCTTCGAGACGTTTCCCACCGATGCCATCTTGATGGGTATTCCCGCATCTTTTGCTTCAAAGGCCAGGGCTTCCAGGGAACCCAGAGCGTCCGCTTTGACGATTACGCCCTCGTCCACCATTTCAACGGAGAGGTCCAATTCCCGCTTTATCTCTTCGACAATGGGCCCCGGGTCGCCTTTTACGACCCTTACGGGAGAACCTGCCATGGCCCCGTCCAGATTTTGGGCCGTTATCTTGATTCCCGATGCAGCCGTTACTTTCTCCATGGAATCGAACTTTTCTCTCGGGTCCCGGATTTCGTCCAGCGGCTTGGGTTTCAGAAGCGCCCGGATTTTGGTGACGATGGGTTCGGGCTTTGCGCCAACGACAATGGTGTCGTTCTTGCTGATTTCCCCCTTGTAAACGATGGTGTCAAGAGTTGTCCCCAGCCCTTTGTCCTCCTTCACTTCGAGAATGGTTCCTTCTCCAGGGCCAAGTTCCATTTCAAGGTCGGAAGAAAGAAACCTCTGGGCCAGCCCGATGAGGACCATGAGCATCTCGGGGATTCCGGTGCCGTATTTGGCAGATACCGGAACGATGGCCACTGCGGTCTTGAAATCGTTGATTTGGTCAAAGCGATTGGTGATTACCCCGTGGTCACTGAACCTTCCAACGAGTTGGTAAAATAGGTCTTGGAACCTTTCTTGTGCTTGGGGTGGCTGGTTTGTCTCGCTCTTGAGGAAGCACTGTTCGCCCTCCTTTCGCCAACCTGGAATCAGGTCTATCTTGTTTGCAGCAACCAGATACGGCGTCTTGAATCGTTTGAGAATCTGGAGGCTCTCAATGGTCTGGGGCTTGAATCCCTCGTTTATGTCAATGACCAGTATTGCAAGGTCTGCAAGGGACCCGCCTCTGGTCCTCAGCGTCGTAAACGAATGGTGCCCCGGGGTGTCAATGAATAGGAGGCCAGGTATCTTGATGGAGCCGGTTGGTGCTAGTTCTCCGCAAACGTTCATGATGGTGTCCGTGGGAACCTCCGTTGCTCCGATGTGTTGTGTGATGGCTCCCGCTTCCCTTGCCGCGACGGTGGTCCCCCTGATGTTGTCCAGGAGACTGGTCTTCCCGTGGTCAACGTGACCGAGGATGCTTACGATGGGCTGGCGGATGGCCATGGGGCTTGAAAATGAGGGGTGTTATTAATTGTTTAGGGTTGAAAAAAACTATCTGACGTTGAAATTCCCCTTCAGCTCCTTCCGCCAGTCCAGCACGGCCTCTCCACAGTTGGAACCGATCTCGTCTTCCAAAGGCGAACCGATGGAGATGATGACGTCGAAGCCCGATTCTTCCAGCTCCTTGCATATCTCGTTCACGCCTTCCGGTTCCTCTGCGGAAACCCGGGTTGCCATCCCCTCTTTTTTCGATGTTGCCGTAGGGTTCAAAGGCGTAAGTTTCACGATGAATTTTTCCGGGTGGAAGGTGTGGGCAATTACCGAAGGGTCCAGAGGCGTATCCATTCCCACGGCCAGGTTCAGCACGACTTTCCTGTCTCCCGGCGTGAAAAATCTCGAACCCGTCTTTGCAATCTCTGTAAGGTCCATCTTCCTGGCGGGCATGAGCCAGTCCCGATACTCCTCGTCAGTGGAATTCACGGAGAACTGAAGCTGGAACCGGCCTTGAGGGAAATGCCTGTCCTTGATTGTCTTCAGTCGGTCTAACATCTCACTAGAACCCACCGGGCCCACGGTGGCTACGGCTGGAATGAGGTTGCAGTTGGGATATTCTCGGGCCAAGGTTTCCAGGGTCGAAGGAAGGTTTCCATTGAGCAGAGGTTCCCCCATCCGCGAGAAATGGATTTTGAATTTGTCCGTAACGACCTTACCGTCGGGAAACCGTTTTTTAACGAGGAAGCGAATCTGCTTCATCATCTCTTCTTCGGACAGGTCGCCAAAATAGTGGCTCCCAGCGTCGCACATCCTACATTTTACGGGGCAACCGAACTGCGTGGAAATGTTTAGAACCCATTTTTCTTCCCTGGGCCTTCCTCCGTCGGTGGCATCAACGAATTCCACCAAAGACCATTCGGATTTTCTAACCCTTCCTATGTGCACGAATGCAACGTCTTCGGTTCCAACGGTCTTAACGAGTTCCATATCTATCCTCCTTCAGATGCTTACGGGCTTCAACGGCGGCCTTGATGCCGCTTCCCACGGCCCAGCCGACGTGCCGGCACCTACCTGCAATGATGTCACCGGCTAAAAAGAGACCGTTGTCTTGTTGGGAAACCTTCAGGAGCTCATCCAGGTCTATTTTCCTGTTTTCCCAGGCAAAAGAAGGAACGGCCATTTTTCCAAGACAAGGCATGACCACGTCTGTTTCCATCGTCCTTCCGTCTGAAAATTCCACGGCGAAAACCACTCCCTCTCTTTCCAGACCGACCACTTCAGCATTCTCCAATGTCTTGACGCCTTTTTCTCGGGCCAGTACCTGAAGGATTCCCATGGCTTTTGGGGTTGAACGGGCTGCAAGAGTAACGGAACCGTTCTTGTCGGCAAGGTTGATGCCCCGGTCGAACGCAACGTCTCCGCCACCTACAAGCAGGACCCTTTTACCTGAATAATCGTAGTCCCCGATGATGTCATAATGAAGATGTTTTTCCGTTCTTTCGTCCGCAACGGGAAATTCAAGGGGTTTTGAACCGGTGGCAATGATGACGGCCTTGAAAAGGTGGTCTCCAACATCAGAGGTCAACGTGAATGCGTTTTCCGACATGGACACGTCCTTTATCCGTTCCTTTTGAAAAGACAACCCCGCACGGAGAAACTGCTCTTTCATTCGCCGGGCAAGTTCCTCTCCGGTTATGCCTTCTGGGAAGCCGGGGTAATTCTCGATGAATCTGGCCGTATTCAACTGGCCACCGGGTTCTTCCGGTTCGAACACTGACAAGTCAAGACCCATCCTGTGGGCCTGTATTCCTGCTGAAATGCCCGCCGGGCCTCCTCCGATGATTGCAAGGTCCTTCATTTCATCAGCTCCATCACCTTTTCCGTAGTAAGGACCAAGGCAAAACCGTGGGCCAGGTTCTTGAGGGAATGGAGGTGGTGGTCCCAATTCACGCTGGCGCAAGCGTCGCCAACGACAACGGTCCGTAGGTCCTTCATGAAACTTTCCCTGGCGGTGGTTTCCACGCATAGATGCGTCATCACGCCCGTTATGACCACGCCGTCACAACCCATTACATTCAGTCGTTCTTTCAGGCCGGTTCCGATGAAGGAGGAATAACGGTTCTTTTCGATTACCTTTTCATTGTGGGAGAAATCGCTTAAGATTTCAGACTGCCAGGTATTCTCCATTATGAGGTCATCCCACCATTCTTCCATGGCCTTTCCTGGATTTTTTTTGCTATGAACGTGCCTTGTGAAAATGACGGGTAGCCGTTTCTCGTTGAAAAGACCGGTCAAATCGCTGATGTTTTGAAGGATGCCCCTCGAATCAGGCAAGAACGCCTTTCCTTCTTCGTGCACAAAATAATTCTGCATGTCGATTACCAAAAGGGCGGGTTTTTCTGGAAAATGCTCAATAGGAGCGCGGCGGTTCAAGCCCATGTAATCAAATGCGTCTTCGGTCAATGGAAGGTCCAAAAACTTTCTCCGACAAAACCGTTTTCCCCCGTTTTTCACATAAGTATTTAATAAAAAAAAGGGTTTCAGGCGAATGTTCCGAAGGGGAACCTTTGGAATGGTAAGATAAGCAAAGCCCCGTAGTGTAGCGGCCTATCATGCGAGACTCTGGATCTCGCGACAGCAGTT
>CAZPOY010000142.1:0-4008 GCA_964588345.1 uncultured Thermoplasmata archaeon | reverse complement strand
TTTTTTCATGCTCATTCCTACCATTTTCCCCACCATACCTCCCCCGACCATGCTTATTTTTGCATATACCCGCCCTTACCTAACCATTGATGAATGCGCCTTCGAACGGGCGCTACGGAAAAAAAGAAAATGGTTGCACATATTTTTTCATGCTCATTCCTACCATTTTCCCCACCATACCTCCCCCGACCATGCTTTCATAAGCTTATACCCTCCCCAAAAATATGGAGAATGAATATGGAGAATGAATATGGAGAATGAATATCAAGAATGAATATCAAGAATGAATATCAAGAATGAATATCAAGAATGATTATGAAGAATGATTATGAAGAATAACGATGAAGAATAACGATGAAGAATGATGCATTTTATGTTGGGTGCATTCTTCGGTCCATTGCAAGTTCAAAAACATTTTACCATTGCCGTTTTCCCTTATTGACAAAAGCGACAAAAGTAGTTGAGGATATGCCCAATGCAATAAGTGGTCTATTCATTCGAGGGACCTTTCCAGCATCGCCAACACCTCATCCTTCTCGAAGCTGGCTAAAAACATTCCTAGCTTGGGACCGAATTTTTTGCCAAGGAGTGTCCGGTATATCGCACGGAAGACCTTTCCCGCATTTTCTTCCATTCTCTCAGCGGTGTCATAGACCGCATTGTGAATGTTCTCATCAGTCCATTCGATTTTGCGAAGGGAGAAAACGAATTCTTCGACGAAACGCCTGTCGGTCTCCAGGGCTTCCGGTTTCTCGTTCAAGGAGAATAATACGTTTTTGGGGGCCAGACCCATCTCTATCCAGTTTTTGGCACAGGCGAGCCGCCTTTCTACGTCGGCCTTTTCTCCATCGGTCAATTCATCCCCTTTGAGCCGTTCCACCCTCTTTATTACCCCCTCCTTGTTCCGAGAAATCTGATATAGGTTGACAATGTGGCCGAAAGGAACTTGGAATGGCATCGAACGGGGCGGGTCTCCCAGCAACGAAAGTTCGTAGGTCCGGTCCCAATCTTTTCTCTTCTCTTCGACATCGTAATCCTCAAGCCCGAAATAACCCCGCTCCAACTTATCGAAATCATCCGAGAGCTTGATGAGACCCATCCCCGGGTCAAAATCCAAATGGCGTTCCGGTTGCGGTTTCATAATGAGGAATCTCATGACCTCGGGAGGAACGACTTCTGCAATTTCGTGTGCGGTGGCAACGATGCCCTTGGAGGAGGACATGGCCCCTACGCCCTTGAGTTGTATCCATTCGTATACCAAAGGTTCAGGAGGTTTCCTGCCGAAAATGTCGTGGCAGATTACGGCTCCGCTATCGTATGACCCGCCTGCCGAAGCATGGTCTTTGCCAAATGGCTCACAGGTGACTTTGAGTTTGGACCATTTGGCCGGCCATTCCACTCTCCATGGTAGTTTTCCATCATTGGTGCGGATGTCCGCCCTTCCTTGAGCACCGCATGAGCACGTGAAATCTACAAAAGGGTCATCGAAGAACCGTTCGCCTTTGGAGAATTTCCCGCATTTTTTGCATAACGGTTCGTATGGAAAGAAATCTTCAGGAAGGTCCCTGCCAGATATTCTCATGAGAATTTCCCTAACTTCACCCCGTTTTTCAATGGCTTTTCTAATCTCCTCCTCGAGCCCCGAATCAAGATAAAGCTGCCAGCTGTGAACAAGGTCCATTTCAATGCCCAGGGCATCCGTCGTCTTGAGGAAAGGTTCCAGGAAATGTTCTGCGAATGAGTCGTGGGACCCGCAGGGGCAAGGGATGTCGATAAGGGGCATTCCGATGTACTCTGAATACGATTCAGGGACTGCAGAGGGCACCTTTCTCAATGCATCGAAGGAATCTGCGATGTAATTCAAACGGCTCTTTCCACCCATTTTCACAACGGACCGGTGTATGGCGTCCCCGGTGAGAATCTCACGCATGTGACCTATGTGAAAGTACCCCGAAGGCGATATCCCCGTATTAACCAAGTGCCGGTCGCCGTCTTCCAAAAGTTTTTTGGCGACCACATCCGCCCAATGCAACAAGACCCCGCCTATTTGATCGTGACTGCCCTTATGAGCGCCCTGAGGGGAACCCCTTGGACGTCATCGTTCATGGTTTTATTTACAAGCACGCATGCAAGGACCGGTTTCCCCTTGTTTTCCCGAATGTCGCGAATAGCCGCCCGGATGGTGTCACCGGAACTTAGCACGTCGTCAACGACAATGACTTCCTTGTCCCTGATGCTGGCGAAGTTGGATGAGAGCGTGCCTTCTTCCTGTCGATTGTCCGAAGGGCGATAAATGGAGAATTCAAGGTCAAGGACCGAGGCGAGCGTGGTGCCCAAAGGTGTGCCGTTGTGGGCTATGCCCACCACTGACGCGGGGTTCAATTCTCTATCATTCGTTTCTTCAAGAACGATGTCCGCAATGATTTCTGAAACAAGATGAATCCTGTGGCCGAATACTCCAATGGAGCGCCACCCAATCTTTACATCCGGCCTGGGTGCTTCTTCCGTTTCGCCTACACCCCTTGTCAGCAACCAGGTTACGGTATCGACGGATAAATGAAGTTCCGTGGAGATGTCCTTCTCAGAAAGCCCTTTCTCCTTTAATTTCATGGCCGTCTTGACCAAGTTATCAATATCACTCATATGAATCGTCCCGTCATACGATAAGAACTTATTTAAGGGTAGCGAATACTTTTTTTGATGACCTCCGCAGGATAATCTTCATTCTAAAAGGAAATCATTATAAACGATGTGATTATAGGCGGAGTTACTTCCCAAGAGGACATATCATGAAACGCAGTTCAAGAAGTTGGAAAAAACGCGGCAAACAGCGCTGGAAATGGCGAAAAAAGAAAATGAGAAAGAAGAAGAGAGCCCAACGGCTCCGAAAGAAGTGAGCTAACGCTCACTTTCATACGGGGGTATAGGCTAACCTGGTAGACTTGCGGGCTCCAGTTATGGGCATGATTGCCGACGGGTTTGCTGAACCAGTGATGATAAACTGGAGCAATGACCTGTAATCTGCAGTCCTTTTGGACCGCAACGGGAAGGGTCGCTCCCTCCCCGGAAGAAACCCGCCGACATGGGTTCAAATCCCATTGCCCCCATTCCTTCGTAATTTGTGCTCAGCGGATTTGCGGGGTCCGTTCTTGGTGGTATTCGAAGACCGTCATCGCCCCCCACCTTTTCTTATTCGCATTGACCAATATGATAGAATCAGATTCGGGCTAAACCATTAAATATAAAACTTCCCTATTCGAACCATGTTTGAAAAATTGGACGAACTTAATTTGAAGGAGATTATCGGATATTCCATCGATTCAGAGAAGGAGGCCATAAAGTTTTACAATGACATTCTGAATTCCGTATCGACCAACGAGCTTGTAAAACAGGTCATTCAAAACATCATCCGGGACGAGGAACTTCATCGCGATACGCTACTCAAACTCCATGAGGTCTTGTTTGGTGACAAGGATTACGTCGTTCCCGAGGGGCTCCCCCCATTCGAGAGTTCCGCGAGATTTGATGACATTCAAACTTTAGTTAGTGCCTTGGATTCTGCCATGCAGAATGAATTGAACGCTGAAAAAGTCTATAAGCATTGTGCAAAGAAATACTCCCAACACAGTCTCGTTTTCAATCAGCACGCCTTGATGGAAAAAGGGCATTTTGAAACGCTCAAACTCCAAAGAGACCTTTACAAGGAAGAGATTGACAGAAACCCGGGCATTAAGGAAAAACCGCTGACAGAGATAATGGACCACATAGTCGTTCACGACAAGAAGGGTGGCGGACTCCACAGCAATCGATGATTTGACCTCATCCACGCTTTTTCATGATTTTTTCAACATCCGTAATGGATATCAGGTCGATTTTTTCTTTCGCACAGGCATTTTGAGCACCTTCTTGCCGGTCAACGACCACGATACACTCTTTCACAATTCCTCCCTGATTGCGGAGGTGTTTGACGGCCTTTATCAAGCTTCCACCGGTATTGGCGACATCTTA
>CAZPOY010000141.1:0-4069 GCA_964588345.1 uncultured Thermoplasmata archaeon | reverse complement strand
TTCCGTCCCTGAGGGCCTTATGAGTATCCACCCCCATTCGAAATCCGCCCTGACGCCGTCGAGTCTGTCAATCCCAGAATGGGGCGTTGACTTGAAGACTGTTTCCACCTTCTGCATCGTCTCCTCTTTGCCTTCCTTCAACGGCATTTTCAGTTTCTGACGTGGTGGGTCTTTGTGACCTTCAAGTATCTCCTTGCCTTCCCTTGAAACTAGTTCCACGAGCTTGGCTGCGGCGTATATCCCATCGGGAGCAAGGCTGAATTCAGGGAATATCCACGTGCCACTGGGCTCGCAACCCAACTCCCCTCCTTTCTCTTGAAGCGCTTCGCCGACAAAAACGTCCCCAACCCTGGTTCTGGTGATGTTTTCTTTGCCTACGATTTCCTCTACGGCCATGGATGCATTCACGGGCGTTGTGATTCGCGTTATCTCCGGCGATGAAGCGAAGGTTTGCATCAGCTTTTCCCCGCCGATGAATTCTCCTTGGCTGTTCACGGCCACCATCCTGTCTCCGTCACCGTCGTGGGCGATGCCTAGGTCGGCCCCTGTTTCGATTACCTTGCGTATAAGGCCTGTGAGAGCTTCTTCCGTGGGTTCGCTGGGTCTCGAATGGAAATATGGGTCAATGGAGCAGTTGAGCTTGAAAACCTCGCATCCGATGTCTTGGAGCACTAAGGGTGAGATGGTGGAGGTGGAACCGTTCCCACAGTCTATCACTACACTTATGGGGCGTTCCAAATGGATGTTGCGGACTATGGCTTCTGCGTGCCTGGCCACGGCATCATCTCGCACGGTCCTTCTTCCGACCCGGTCCCAGGGCGATTGGGGGTAATCACCACGGTCAATGAGTGTCTCTACCTTCTCCATCTGCTCGTTTACGAAGGCGAGTCCGCTGGGATTCCAAAGTTTGATGCCGTTGTATTCAGGGGGATTGTGCGAGGCGGTTACCATGGCGCCCATCTTCGCCTTCCCTGCCCAGAAGGCCGTCGTCGGAGTCGGCACCAACCCCAGGTCCAGCACGTCCTGTCCCGTTGAAAGAACGCCTGATGAAAGGGCCGATGCAAGAAGATTCGAAGTCTTCCGATGGTCCATTCCCAAGGCAACGGGACCCCCCATGATGCCTAGGCATTTGCCCAGTTTCTGAAAGAAGTCGGGGGTGACCATTTCTCCGTAGATGCCTCGGATGCCCGATGAGCCGAAGTATTTCATGTGTCAAAAAACGTATCGTTCTTAATTAATCTTTCATCTGGATTACAAAAGATTTATCTACATTGGAAAAAATATTTGCTTGAGTGGTTGCATGAAAAAAGAAAGGGCCTTCTCATGTGCGTTCGTCGTCGCGTTTTTGTTCGTGGCCAATGTCGCAATGGCGGGGGGACCGCCCCAGGGAAAAGAAGCATCAAGCGACGATTCCGAAGGCATTAATCAGATAGCTTATCACAACATTGACGGGGTTATATTCATAGATGAGGAATTGATCTTTGAACCGCATACCATAGTGGCATATTCCCAGGGCGTCGCATTTGCTGAGTCCGAGACGGTGGATGACGGGTCTGGAAATTATTACTTCCACCTCAAAATTCCCCAGAATGACCCCGCAACTCCCGAAAAGGACGGGTGCAACGTCAGCGACGTCGTCTTCTTCGAACTTTCCTCCACCCAACCGGCTCTTTGGGCTTTCGAAATCGTTCTTTTCACGCCGGATGCCAATGAGTACCTGGACCTTCATTTTTCGACCACCGATGAAAAGCCTTCGAAGGACATGAAGATAAACGAGATTGTTGCCAATTACGACGGCAAGGGCGTGAAATATGCTTACATGTATTGCTTGGAAGTGGTCTCGCCTTCGGATTACATGCTAAGCAGCCCCGCCGACTGGAATGGGCCTCTTGACGTGCTTCCAACCGTTCATACGGCCCGCTGGAACGACCCGGGCATGCTTTTTGTCAACCTTACGACGAGCGCCTGGCAGATAAGCCCTTCTGATGCGGTAATTCTCTCATGGAAGGACCCAAACGGGAAGGTCGGGGGAGGGGGATGGGTACCCATTGACCGATGGGAATGGGGGCACGACGTTTCGGACCCGGGGCCTGAAAATACTAACATGAACGATTTTCCCGGAAGCATCCCAACGGGTGAATCTTTAGTCAGAATTCAGAATGGAACGGACAGCGATGACTGTGCTTTGGACCTTCAAAATGGCTTTCCGCCGACCCCTCCTTATCCCACCTTCACCGATAGCACGCCACCTGAGACAAACCTCGTCGATGAACTTCCGCCTTATATGAACATGCCTGACCTCTTCTTGAATTACGAGGCCCAAGACCCTTTCGACCCGGAAACGGGGGCAAGCGTGGGTTTTGGAACCGTTGCTTGCTGGTATCAGAGAGACGCCGAATTTCCGACAATGGGGCAAGAACACTATAGGGACAAGGAAGGACAAGAAGGGCAGATTATCATCGGAACCTTCGACCTCTTCGGTCTTGCAGACGGGTATTACCAACTCTGGACCATCGGTGTAGATGCCGAAGGCAATCAGGAAACGCGGCCGACGGACCCGCCCAACGCCAATTCCAAGGGAACAGGAGACGCCGTGAAAAGCTGGGAATCATCAACCGTCATAGATACTGCTCCGCCCACGTCTTCCGTAACCGGGGGGACACCGCCGGTAACAAACGACAACGGTCCTTGGGAAATGGACTACTCATATGAGGACCCGGGAGTTGGGACGAAAAACACTAGTGGAGTCAAGCACGTGTTTCTGTATGTCTGGACGCCGGCCTCTGCCGGTTGGGTCAATACGACCATAGGCGAACTTGTGGAAACGGGTGACGGAAAATTTGATGAATATGCGTTTGCCGACGGGGATGGTGATTATCTCTTCGCCTCAGTCTCAATGGACAATGCCGGAAACATGGAAAATCTTCCCGTTCTCCGGTCCGACGCCGAATGGACGGTCAAATACAACAGCCAATCCTACTCCATTCCCGTTGAAACCGGGTGGAATCTCATTTCGATACCTACCAACGTCAGCGGGAACATAGAAAGCGTTTTGAACGATGAAGGTGGGGACGGTGCTACCGAATGGACTGTCGCCCAGTATTACGATGCTACGGATGCCGATGACCCGTGGAAGACATACGACAAGTCAGCTCCGGGGTTCATCAACAATCTCAACACGGTGAATTTGACCATGGGGTTGTGGCTGAAGATATCCGAAACGGGCGATTCCTATCTCACCATCAACGGTTCCAGGCCCGTCACGACTAGCATGCCCCTTTACAAGGGATGGAATTTCGTGGGATACCCGAGCTGGTTGGAAAACGTAACGGTGTCTAGCGCTCTTGTCGGCATCTCTTACGACCAGGTCCAAACCTTTTCCCCCACCGCGGATTACAACCTCAAGTACGTTTCCGACAGCGAATACTTAACACCGGGATGTGGGTATTGGATTCACGTTACCGCTGATGCGACCTGGACCGTTACCGGTTAGAACGTGACTTTGACATTTCAAGCATTCTGGCAAAGTCAAGTAAGGCCTAAGCTTGATGTGTGAAGATTGGGTTAGAAGGGGGCTTTGACAATTAATTCCATGTTCTGTCAATCGTGGTTATGGGCATTAAAAAGAAGAAAGCCCGTTCCGAATCATTCTTTTCTCAGCAATGAGCGGCCTTCCATCGGTTCGCTCTTGGGAAGCCCCATGTAATCGAGAACTGTGACGGCCACGTCTCCGAGGATGCCTTTTTCTTCTGAAAGGACGATGTTCTCATCCAATACGATGAAGGGGACGGGGTTGGTCGTGTGGGCCGTGAAGGGGTCTCCATTTTCATCAAATAATTTTTCAGCGTTGCCGTGGTCGGCCGTAAGGAAAAGTGTGTAATCGTGGTCCATGCACGATTGGGCGAGGTCTCCGATGCATTCATCAATGGTCTCCACTGCCTTTATGGTCGCTTCCATGCTTCCGGTATGCCCCACCATGTCCAGATTCGCATAATTCATGACCACCAGGTCAAATTCTTCTTCTTCCAGACGGCCCATCACTCCGTTGGTGAGTGGAATGGCCGACATC
>CAZPOY010000140.1:0-4090 GCA_964588345.1 uncultured Thermoplasmata archaeon | reverse complement strand
ATGAAATATTCCAGACCAATCGCAACGTTATGCGCCATAATAGTAATGACCCTGGCCCTTTCCCCAAACATCGAGGCAAGCCTGTTCGATGACGGCGAATGGGTGACCTTCAACCCCGTGGGAAACTACGACGAGATACAGTTTTACGACACGTCCATGAACTCGACTTACGAGGACTGGTACTACAAGCCCAACGGGAAGTTCATCGGGTCGGAGGTGCCGGAGTGGAAGGTGCGCCTGAAACAACCAATGGAAGAGGACGGACAGTTCACCGTCGCCCAGGAAATCATGTTCGATTCTTCAGACATCATGTCGGGGGTCGGAGACTTCTTCGTCAGACTTCCCATCGCAAGCACCGGATGGGACTACGGCCACCTGGTGATAATCGCCATCGGGAACAATACGGACTATCACATAAACGGACAGGGCGAGATTTCCGTCCAGAACAATGCGGAAGCCGAATCGGAGTTCAACATCGTGACGGACAAGTACATCTTTTCAGACGACGACAACATAAACGATAACGACTATTTTTCAAAAAACGGGAGGACGTACGTCAAGGTCCTGGCACCGATAAAGCCATACCAGAAGTATCTCTTCATCCAGGCGGTCAGATGCGAAGAAGGGCATCTGCCAGTATTCTATCTCTCCCCGTGCTATCTGAACGGAGGAAGGGAGCTTAAATCGACCCTGAACATCTTCGACATGAGCACTTCCGCGTGGGACGACGGGGACGAGGAGAACGTGTTCTCCCTGCAGTCCACCCTGAACACAGGATGGAGTTTCATCATGCGGGAAGGTTTCTCCGACGGAATAAAGGGGCACATGATGGAAGTCGAAGAAGGAACGAAACTGAGGTTCTACCTGGAGGTGGACGGCACGGAACTGCCCGAACGACAGGACAACGTGTCAATCCAGATACCGTTCATTTCAGACGCGCCCATGGACTGGAAAGTGAGGTTCTACTACAACGTCCCGGCGGTCCCGCCTTACAATTACTACTGTTGGGACAACGACAGCGTGGGAATGATTGACGTTCAGACAAGCGAGTTCGCCAACGACGACCCGATAGCCGGAACCGTCTGGGAGTGCATGATTGAAATTACGGCCATAAACATGGGCTCCTCCGTCGAGGAAGTCGTCTTTTTCTTATACGACGATTCCAACACCAAATATTACCTATTTGCAGACCCGGCGGACGACGCCATGGACGGCATATTGTCGTATTATCCCGACAACGCCACCTGGGGCCTTTCCAACGTGCGCATATTCAATAACGCTTCGGATTCATACGGGAGCATTTCCGGTTTTTCACTGTACAACCAGGTCAACATGGTGGACGCCAACGGAACGCTACTGAATTACGAACCGCCCCAGATGACAAAGGGGCCCCTGCCCACATCGGAGGACCTATTGAAGTCCCTGAAGGCCGGACTCCTTGACGTGAACCTGATAGGCGAAGGCGACGGGGCCTGGTACGAGTCCAAGGCCTACCGAGGGGTGGAAACGTATTTCGGAGCATTGTCGAAAGCCGAGGGATGGGTAGGCAATTACCTCCCGGCCTATAAGCAGGCCTCCAAGGCCCACGAGAACACGCAGTACCTCATGGAGAAGTACCGTGAAGAAAAGGACATACGCAACGGCATCAACTACATCATCGGACATCCGTTCTCATCGGCAAAGATATACTACGAGAACGGGTCCGGCGACCTGATAAAATTCGCCAACAACGGAATGGTCGAAGGCCTGGAAAAGGACGGCGCCAACGTATTCGGGTACGAACCGGAGATAGAGCCGTGGGACCCCCTGGACGACCCCTTGAATCCGCTGAATTGGCTGGAAGACATCATGGACTTCCTGGAAAAGACCTGGATAAAAATCAAAAAATGGATTTCCAATCTCGTGGAAAACGTGATGAAGTGGATAGAAACGGCCCTTTCGGTATCGTGCCTTCTGTCTGCGATGACCTGCGGACTTCCCCTTATCCTTGCAACATTCGGGATATGGCTCGCCGGCGACATGGCCATAGGACTGATGATAACGCCCATGCAGACCATAAGAAAATGGCTGGAAAAGGGAAAATCCCTCTTGATGGGTCTGAGGGGGTCCTGAGATGGACCTGGCCTTCTCAATAAACATCTGGTCGGGAATAATCGAACTCATCCAGATGATGTGGTGGTGGATTCCGATACTGTGGGGCCTGGCCGTCCTGAAGTATTTCCTCGGCTCGTCTGTAATACCGGTCCTCGTCTCGATTTTCCACAGGGACGGGGGCGACAGGGAATACGCCGTGGGCCAGACCAAGAGGACCATGGACAACCTCGAATCCATGGCCGGAATGTTCCTCCTCGGCATCAAGGTCGTATTCTTCGTAATCGTGTTTTCACGCATGGCCGACATGGTCTTCTCGGTGTGGTGGTTGCTGTGATGGACGTGAACCTGGAACTGACCACCCTCATGTGGATAGGCGCCTTCCTGCTCGTCATAGCCCTGGGATACCATTTCTGGTTCAAGAAGTGGAAGTGGTCCAGGGACATACTGAAGGGCAAGAACATCGACCAGCAGATGATTTCCGACGAAATGAGGGACGCAAAGCGGGGAAAGAAGTCCGACGACGCGCAGTATCTCATCCTCGTGGGAGACAACTCCATCGAGGAGAAGGTCATCGGAAAGGTCAAGTATTCGCCTCTGCCCGGAAGGGACTTTGTCACCGTTTTCATCGACGAAGACATCTTCAACATGGGCATCTACGACATATACAGGCCCATGGCTCCCGCCGGATTCGATTCCCGCAACATCAAGGTCAAGGGCATAGCCCCCTACACCATCAAGGGGAGGACAACCTTCATCCCCTCGGCGGATTCCGGCTGTTCCTGGGAAGAGGTCTATACCAAATGGAACGAATACAAACTGCAGAAGCACCTGGGATACGCCATCGCCCAGTCGTTCACGCAGATGAACAAGGGCATATTCGAAGCCATGGCCATGAAGGCCACGTCCGAAGCCGACGTGGTAAAAGACATGCAGAGCTGGGACTACATGAAGATGGCCAAAGACGGCATGGCCATGAAGAAGGGGGGCGATTAGATGGACAGGCAGGAATGGGCCGGAAAACTTTCGAATGCGGCAAAGAACCTGATAGCCCGGCCCCACTTCTCCATCCCCGGAGCCGTGATCCTGATACTCCTCCTGGAAGACGCGATAAGTTCTATCGCAATGGGCGACCCGTTTTTCTACCAGCGGTGGCTCAACAACTGGTACGTCCAGGAGTTCTGGTACATCTTCTCCCAGCCGGAAATATGGTGGGACGCAACGAAGTTCTACGCCAAACTCCTGGCCCCATACCTGGCGGCCCTGGCGGTCCCCCTAATCGGCTTTGCCACGGCCTTCTATCTGATAGTCTATAAAAACGCATTCAAGGAGTTTTATCTGAACGGCTACAAGGAGGGGAGGGTATTCGGCTGGATAAACCCGCCCGGAACGCCTTACAAGGTCTATCTGAGGACCGCAAGGGGCATCCACAACCTGTTGGGTGCGGACTTCCAGGAGCCGAAAAACCGCCCCGTTGATTTCTTCTACTCGAAGGGCTGGAAGAACACCCTCGCCGGATTCTTCAACCCGTGGAAGCTGAAGCGGTACGAAGGTTCCAAAAACGCCAGGATAGCCAGGAAAAAGAGCACGAAGGTGTTCGTAACCGGAAACTTCTCCCTGGTGGCAACGGACAGGAGCAGGCGCACCTACACGGACGCGGACTCCGCCGACGTGTCCTACAGCGTGGGCGACATGGACCTGAGGAACGACCTCAACAGGTTCCAGTCCATCACCGGAAAAGCCATCGGGGACGCGCTGTACTCCAACCCGGGAGTACACAAGAAGGCCATAGACGAGTCCGGCTACATCATGCCCTCGCCCGTCAAGGAGATGGCCAAGGAGACCATACTCCGCCACAGGAGGCGGTGAGATGGGAAAGAACCGGAAGGTGTTCCAGCCAAGATACGGTCTGGAAAAGATGGCCGAGGGCGACATCGCCCTGGTCATCCGGTGCATAAGGTACGAGTCGACCGAATCGCCAAGGGTGAGAAAGACCCTG
>CAZPOY010000139.1:0-4118 GCA_964588345.1 uncultured Thermoplasmata archaeon | reverse complement strand
TGCTCATTTCATGACCGGAAAAGGGATTTTTCACGACCAGAACGATGTTTCCCGATTCACCTGGTTGCAACTGGGGCGTGTCCTGGATGGAGAGCAGTTTGTTCGTAAATCCCGGGTCGTGGAATTCCCCTTGAGCCGACGCCAGCCCCACCTTTCAGCTCGCAAAGACTAGCTGCAGAACCAGCAGAACCGCAGTTCTCTTCATCGGAGGGTCATTTGTCGTATGGGGGAAAAGGTTTTCTGTATATGTTCCGGTGCAAATTTTTTCTAATGGCGATGATATCCGTCACCGTGAAGTACGTATCCGTCCCCAAGGAAAAAGGAAACCGAGTCATAAGGAGACTGCTGGAAGAAGGCGTTCTAAGAAAGGACAGAAAGATAGTCGAAGCAGGCAACTACCTCATCATTCCGGTGACAGATGCTCCTCCTGAAACATTCCAACGATGGGGCCTATCGGTTGAGTCCGGCCGAAAAACCCCTTCCAGAGGAACCTTGGAGACGCCGTTTGAGAAGATACGAAATGAACTGGATTTTGCCAAAGACCTGGACCGTCTTCTGCCCAGAAGATGGGAGATGCTGGGCGACGTCCTCGTATTGGACATGCCTGAGGGGTTGGCCGGAAAAATTAAAGAAGTGGCCGGGGCGTATGCTAAGATACTGGGCGCAAGAACGGTAGTTGACAACAAAGGGGTCATTAACGGGGAATTCCGAGAACCCGAAGCGAAGATGGTCCTGGGAAACGGCAGCCAAACAATGCATGTAGAAAACGGCATAAAGTACCACATGGACCCGCTGAAAGTGATGTTTTCCTCGGGGAACATTGATGAAAGAGTAAGGATGGCCCGAGTCTCAAACCCCGCAGAAACCGTCGTGGACATGTTCGCAGGTATAGGGTATTTCACGCTTCCCGTTGCAAAACACGGAGGTGCTAAGGTGGTCGCCTATGAAAAAAATCCGGTGGCTTTTGCATATCTCGAGAAGAACATCCTGGAAAACGGTCTTGTTGGCAAGGTTACGCCCCTGCTCATGGATAATAGAAAAGGGAGTGAATCCGTGGCCGACAGAGTGATTATGGGCTACATGGGCGGGACCCATTCCTTTTTGGAAAAGGGATTCAGCTTTCTCAAGGATTCCGGCATCGTGCATTATCACGATGGCTTTTACGAAGGCGACCTGTGGGATGTGCCCGAAAAGTTCGTCAGGGAAACGGCAGAAAAGATGGGGGCCAAGGTAGAGGTCATTTCACGAAGGAAGGTAAAATCCTACGCGAAAAGGCGGTACCACGTCGTTCTGGACATACGTGTTGAAAAGCGTTAATCTTCCACACTTTCACCGGACCCGGACCGGACCAGCACCTCGGACAATGTCTCTTTGTATTCGTCGCCCTCAGCTTCCAGGAGTTTTTGGAAATATGGAACGAGATATTCGCCCGTTTCCAGTTCCAATTTCGAAAAGAGCCAGTCCTTCGAACTTCCCTGGGAGAGCGTTTTGATGATGCCACAGGAGATGGTTTTTCCTTTGGCGGTGCCTGGGACCTCCTTTTCGGCAATCCTAAGAGCTTCGCTCTTGTTTCCGCTTCTCGCTTTGCGGATGACCGCATCGATGAACCTTCCGTTCTCCTGAAGATTGGGCAGGTCGGGCAACCGGCTCTCGATGGAGCTCTTTCTTGCTTGGTCCAGCGCGATTCTGATGGCGTCCGTGGGAGAGTCGTGGTGATTTTCCAGGATGTCGTCTATCTTCTCTTCGCTCTCGAGTATCTCCTTGAGACCGTCCTTGAGCTTTTCTGGGAATCGGGATAGGGCTAGACTCACCTTGGGCTCATCGATGAACACGGGCTTTGAGACATCCTGAAGAATCCTTGACAGGACCTTTCTTTCAGCTTCGGTTGGGTTCAATCGTTCGAGAAAACCCCCGGCGTCATCTCCGTAATCGGTGCTCCCAATTATGAATCGTCTCTCTTCCATCTTTCCCAGTTCCTGCCGGTAGACCTCCGAAATTCTCTTCAAGAGTATGTCGTCGGTGATTTTTCCTAAGAAGTATGCCTGGAACGTGTTTTCAGGGACATCAATGTCAAAGGTGGTAATCTCGCCGTGGGTTTTCTCCAGATGAAAGCCCGCTTTGAGGGAGAAATCTTTCCAAGGGGACCTGGCCACGATGTAGCGCGTCAGACTTGAATAAGTGGAACCTTTTTCCTTGTGGCGATTGTTCACTTCGAATGTTTTGCCAAGGGATTCCCACTTCACCAGGGCGAAGGGTCCCGGTGCTGGAACGGGTCCGGGGGAAGGCAGTTCGTTCTTCCAAACGTGATAATACTCTTCCGGGTCCGGCTTTCTTGTGTAAACGGTTTTCTCCTTGAGCGAATACAGAAAGCCACCCCATTTGTTCACTTTTTTTCTGTAGGCGAGAAGCCGTAGAAGGGGGTCGTGGAAATTCTGAACCGCCACCAGGTGTTCCGGCCGTGCTTTTCCCCTCATGGCATATTTGTAGTTGCCGTATGGCGTAGCCAAAGAACCAAGATAGGGGGCTTTCCCCTCGCATTTCACAAGAAGGGTGGCGGCAAATGCCTTGGCAACGTCATCGCCCCGGGAAGCGAAATTGCTCAGTCGCCTCTCGTCATTCTTTGCATCCACGATCTTCTTTAATCTTCTTCCGAGTCCCCGCCATGGATAAATGAGCGAATGACCTCCCTTTTCAGGAACGAGGAGAAGCGGTTTTTCCTCCAGCTCCTTGGCCATCCGGATGATAGCTTCCTGCTGTCTTTTGGTGGCTTTCTTCGGTCCGCTTTTTACCCTCTTAGGCATCACCATCGGATTAATCCATCCTCCTTAAATTTTTTCAAGCGAGGTAAAAATGCCCACTCACGGAATATATAATGTCCAAATCAACTATATATTAGAATAAGTTTTTATATATTATCTCATTAATCCATTGCATGGAGACGCGAAAGGTTCAGCTGACAGGTGGTTCTACTTACACGGTTTCTTTACCCAAATCTTGGGCAAAAGAGATGGGCGTTACGAAAAACAGTCTTCTGGGGCTGATGGTTCAGGATGACGGAAGCATATTGGTGACCCCCTATCTCAAGGATGAAATGTCCGAGAAGATGAAATTATTCAATGAAGCGGAACTTGGAGGTTACGATTCTGCATTGAGGCAGCTTGTTGGGGCTTACGTGATGGGATACGACAAAATAGAGATACATTCGACCAAGCGCATTTCTCATGAGGTAAGAAAAGCCGTGAGAAGCTTTACGGATACGGTGATAGGCCCCGAGGTCGTTGATGATGGACTTAATTCCATGACCCTCACAGACCTTTCCGATACCAAAAAACTCTCTTTCGACCTTTCGGTGAGGAGGATGTACCTCATCATATCTTCCATGATGGAGAGCCTTGAACTGGTACTTGAAAACCACGACCTCCAAATTGCTTCAGAGGTCATAGACCGGGACAGGGAGCTCAATAGACTCAACTGGCTTGTAGCCAGGCAGTACAATAAATTAATGAAAGACCCCCAGATGATAGAAACCCTTGGAACGACAAAGGAGAGGGGGATGAATTTGATGCTAATCTCGCGCATACTGGAAAGGATAGGCGACCACGCGGACAGGATAGCCAACGGGGTCATTGACATGAAAGGGGACCTTTCCGACGGGAACAAGCGAGAGATAATTTTCAGTCTCAAGATGTCCAAAGAATCACTGGACATGGCGATGAATTCACTTTTCAAGAAGGACATGGCCATGGCGAACATGGCCATGAAGCAGGGGGAGAAGGTTGAAGAACGATACCAGAAGATGATAGAGATGGTCGTGTCCCAAAAGACCAAAGATACGCTTTTGCTGGGATACATGGTCGAGTCCATTTTCAGGATAGCCCGTTATTCGAAGGACATTTCCGAGTGCGTAATCAACATTCTCGTTGACATGGAATGAACGTTAAAAAGCACTTTCTCGCCAAAACGCAAATATAATAAACAGGAAGTTATTGCCCCATTCCCTAAATGCGCCACTGTGGCATAGAGGTATTGCGACGCCTTGGTAAGGCGTAGGCCGGGGGTTCAATTCCCCCCAGTGGCTCTTTTTACTTTTAAGGTAAAAAGGATAACTAGGGTTAGTC
>CAZPOY010000138.1:0-4127 GCA_964588345.1 uncultured Thermoplasmata archaeon | reverse complement strand
AAACCAAAGTCGTAAAGTCCTATCGTAAAACAAACCTGAGGTCTTGAAGCCCTATCTAGCGAAAAATCTCACTGAAGCCGAATGGTCTCCAGATTCATGGGCGCCTTGGTCTCCATGCCATATTTCTTGTAAAGGGTGCTGGCAAGGTCGATGCATTTCTTTTCCTCACCGTGCCCGATGATGATTTTCTTGGGTCTGGGCGATAGGCGTGAAACGTATCGTATCAGTTGCAGCCGGTCGGAATGTCCCGAAAAGCCGTCGCACACCTGAACGTCAAAATTCACATCGATGGAGATGGAGTTGCCCCGGTCCTGTACCGTTGCCTTGCTCATGCCTCTCTGAAGACGTCTTCCGAAGGTGCCTTCCGCCTGGTAACCCACGAATATGAGGCAGTTGTTCTTTTCGGAGGCCCAGTTCTTGAAGTATTCCATTACGGGCCCGCCGTTCATCATTCCGCTTGTGGCCAAGACAATGCACGAATCGGGCTGATGGATGATGTCTTCCCGCATGTCCCTGCTGTCAACACGATTGAATATTTCTGAAAGGAAAGGGTTCTCCTTCTTCTGGAATATCTTGTTCCTGAGCTTGCTGTTGAGGAATTCCGGGTATGCCGTATGGATGGCCGTTGCTTCCCATATCATGCCGTCCAGGTACACAGGAACCGTCGGTATCTTCCCTTTACGCATGAGGTCTTCTATGGCCAGCATTACTTCTTGGGAACGTCCCACGGCAAAGACCGGTACCAGCACCTTTCCATTCCTATCGAGAACCTTTTTGAGCAGGGTTTGGATTTGGTCGGTGGCCTCCTTTCTGCTGGGCTGAAGGTCGTGATATCCACCATAGGTGGATTCCATGACAAGGGCCTCAAGCCGAGGAAACTTATGCTGAGTCGGATTGAATAGCCATGTCCGTTCGTATTTGATGTCTCCCGTAAAAGCAACGTTGTAAAGGCCATCGCCGACATGAAAATGCGCAACGCTGGAACCGATGATGTGGCCGGCATTCTGGAAAGTAAGGCGCACGTCAGGTGCAATGTCCGTTGTTTCGCCGTAATCGAGGGTGATGGTGTGCTTGACGCCCTCGCGTATGTGAGAGGATTCGTACAAGCTTTTGTTGCCTTCACCGTATGCAACCTTGATGGAATCGACCTGAAGAAGCGACATCATGTCCCGGGTTGGTGCCGTTGCATATATCGGGCCGTCGTAACCATATTTGAAAAGGGCAGGGACGAGTCCGGAATGGTCCAGATGTGCGTGAGTAATGACGACAGCGTCTATGGTGTCCAGGGGCATGACCTCAGGGGCTTTTAGGTAAGGAATCATGTTGTCTTCCCCGCCTCCCATGGCAAGCCCGCAATCGACAAGGACCTTGCTTTCCTGTGTGGAAAGAAGGGAAGCGCTCCTTCCGACCTCTCGGAATCCGCCCAAAGCGGTGACCCGGACCCATTTTTCGCCCTCTATGGTCTCTCTTGCGAGTCTCCTACCCACTTTTCTGAGGAATTCCTTTCTTTCGTCATGGGAAGCCCTCATCAAGGAGCGGATGTCGTGAATGGTTTTGGATTGAATGGGCGGAGCTCTTGCGACCTTGGGAGCCCAGCCGGTTTCCTTTTTTATCTGATTGAGAACGGCTCCGTGTTTGCCGATGACGATGCCGGGAGAACCTGCCTCGATGGTCACCTCTCCGGTGTCTTCATTGAAAAAGATGTCTTCCACGTCGGCATCTTCGGGGATGATCTCTTCAATCTCCGCTTTGACCTTTTCCGGGTCTTCTAAAATGGATGGGTCGGGCCTTATGGCGATTCGCCGTCTGAGCGTTTGAGCGAGTTTTCTAACTATGTTGGTATTGTCGGCGAATTCGTCCAGATTCTTCGTGTAGATGACGATGACGGGCCCTTCAAGATAAATGCCCGTGACCTCTACATTCGAAGGCACGTGTTTTGCCACTGCTTCTTTCGCTTCTCTTAGAATCCCCTCTACGCTCATGTTTTCACCTTGCTAAGACCGGGGAAATGGATTGATTTTCAATCCAGTTTCATATCTTTTTTACGTTCATCGATTTCAGATTCTTCCAATATCGAAAAACCCTCTTCGGTAATGATGGACACGTCAATTCCGTCGCCAGAGGCCGAGTCCCGCTTGATGGCTGCCGTAAGCCCTCTAATGGCAAGATTCGCACCTTCGTCAACGTCAAGCCCCTCTTTGTAGTGGTCTTCAAGTACGCCATAGACGTAAGGAGACCCGGAACCCGTGGTGACATAGGAATCGGGAATAGCTCCTCCCGCTGCATCCAGCGAGAAAACGTGTCCTCCTTCATTATCCACGCCACCCACTATGAGAGCCACCCAATAAGGGAAGTATCTTCTTCCTGAAAGTATGTTGGACATGAGGGTTGCAGCTGCTTTGACCGTAATGGGGGCCTTCTTCCTCATCTTGTAAAGTTCCACCTCAGCAGACATGTACCTTGCAAGAACCTGGGCGTCTCCCACGAGTCCGGCAACGGTCAATCCGAGGTTGTCGTCTATCTTGAATAGCTTTTGAGTCGTCTTGTGAGCTATCAGGGTGCCCATGGTAGCACGGTGTTCCGTGGCCAGGACCACTCCATCCTCGCAGACGATTCCTACTGTCGTTGTTCCTTTAAGTAATTCTTTGTCATGATTGTTCATTTGCTCACCTTTGCCTTTTAGCATTCATCCAAAAGGTGATACCGGTTTAAACTACCTCCGGTTTTATAACGTGTTTTAGGATACTGAAGGTCATATTTATATATTTTGTCATTTTCGGCGGAAAATCTCGAAAACGTTTTAATAAATCAGATTAAATGGCATCATTATGCCGGAGAGGAAAAAGCTGGGAAGGCCCGTTTTGAGCAATGAAGAGAAGATTCTTCTCACCCTTCTCGACCACTCCAAGCCCGACCCCTCCATTCACGCTTCTTTTGAAATAACGCAGAAAGGCCTCTCCAAGGCAACGGGCATACGGGTGAATCACATACCCCGGTTGACGAAAAATCTCATGGAATACGGCGAAATAGATGATTATCTCGCTTACGTCCATGGAGCGAGCAGAAAGAGGAAGGCGTATTCGCTCACGGAACTGGGGTTGAAGCGGGCCAAAGAGATAAAACGGTCCGTCCTTGATTCAAAAGTCCTTTTAAGCAGGGAGGAAGGTGAAGAGATAGTGAGTCTGGGAAAAATTGCGAAAGAATCCTCGCAAAACATTCTCGACCTGGTCGAACTCATCGATGAAAGCGGCACCCTCGAAGAGGGTTTGGTCAAGAAAAGCGGGGGAGAAACCGTAAGGTTCATGAAAGACGCCCCGGGAACGGAAGATTTCCAAGGCAGACATTGTGAATTGGAAAAGATGGAAAAGTGGCTTGCTGGCAATGGAAATCTGCTTGTGATTACGGGCATGAAGGGCATGGGCAAATCCTACCTTGTTTCCGATTTCGTGAAGAATGCTAAGGGGTACAATGTCTTATGGCTGAAAGCAGGCGGGACCACTTCGGAGAAACTGAAAGAAAACGTCATGGACTATCTCAAGGGTTTTTCTTTGGATGCCCGCCAAGACATGCCGGAAAAAATCTCCAAGCAGGTCATCCTTTCTTCAGAGGGCGGGGAATTGATTCTCGTTTTCGACGACGTCTACAATCCCGGCGGAAAAGTTTTGGCGTTGGTCAATGTCCTTTTGAAAGATGCGGTTGAATCCGAAGGCGTTAAGTGCATAATTACGACGAGACACGAAGAACTTTCTTCCATCATCGGCGACTACGGCGTATTAAAGAGAACGGAGTACATGGACCTCAAGAGCGTGGATAATGAGACGGCACGGAAGATGCTTCCGGAGGGGGTCGACCTGGACGACGATTCTCTTCACGTGCTCATGGACATGACAAACGGCAACCCCATGGCCCTGTCGTTGCTCTACCGCCCGGAAATAGAAAGGTACATGGAAAACACGGATGCCCTTACGAAGCACGAAATTCTGATAATGAGATGTCTGAAAGCCATGGACATGGTCCTGACCACCTAGTTTCCCGTTTTTTCTTTCTTGCGTGACTCCTTGTAAGTCACGAAGGAGACGAAGGCAAGTATGAATATGAGGAGTGCCAGGGATGTGGAATATTCCGAT
>CAZPOY010000137.1:0-4168 GCA_964588345.1 uncultured Thermoplasmata archaeon | reverse complement strand
CATCGAGGGAGACCTCGTGACCTTTGACGGTTCCGGTTCCTACGACGACGTAGGCATCGACAACTATACATGGACGTTCGATGATGGGGGTACCGTGGTCCTTTACGATGTCGCTCCAACCTATCAATTCGACAATGCAGGCATGTTCGTGGTAATACTCAACGTTACAGACGCTGCGGGTAATTGGGACACCGACACCATGACTGTCACCGTGAACGACATCACGGACCCCGTTGCCGCATTGGTGGGAGCACCTACTTCGCCCGTTGACCAGGGAACGCTCGTGAACTTCACTGCGGAATCCTCCACGGACAATGTGGCCGTAGTCAGCTATGAATTCTTCTTGGATGGTGTCTCCCAGGGAGCAGCATCCTCCGTTTGGTGGTTCGAACACACGTTCAACGATGCCGGAAACTTCAACGTGTCCGTCATTGCATCCGACGCAGATGGCAATAGTGATGCTACTTATCTTACATACACGATAAACGACATCACGGACCCCGTTGCAGACGCCGGACCGGACCAGTCAGTTGACCAGCACGTGACCGTTACTTTCGACGGAAGCGGGTCATCCGACAACGTGGCCATTGCCGAGTACAGATGGTCCTTCATCTACGACGGGGACCTCGTGGAACTTGCCGGGGTCAATCCGGCCCACACGTTCGACATTGCTGGTTCCTACCAAGTGACTTTGACGGCATGGGACGCCGAGAGGTATTCTGATGCTGATACGATGTACGTGAACGTGTCCGATGGAGAAGCACCGGTCGCTGAAGCAGGCAACAATCAAACGGTATTGCAGGGAACGGAAACGTTCTTCGACGGAACCGGTTCCTGGGACAACGTAGGCATCGTAAATTATACCTGGACATTCACCTACCAGTCATCCGAGGTCGTCCTTTACGGTGCGGAGACTTCATTCACATTCGATGAGACGGGAACCTACTCCATCGTTCTCAACGTCAGCGATGCGGCAGGCCATTGGGACACCGATGGAATGACCGTGACCGTGGTTACGGGAGAAGGTGGAGTAACCACGCCTGCCATTGATTATGTTCAGATAGTCAATGAAGACGGAACGACGGTGGATGCCTTGACCTTGGGCAGCGGAATGGACCTTTACATGGAGGCCCGCGGTTACAACAACACGCTGGGTCTACTGGGCCCCGTCGCTGCCAACTGGTCGATTTCTAATGCTTCACTCGGTCAACTTGCCGTGGCTCAGGGGTCTTGGAACCGCTTGACGTTCGCCAGGGGTTACGTAAACGGAACCGTTTCCATTGAATATCAGGGCCTTGCCGACGAAACCGGTCTCATCGAGGTCTCAGAAATGGCATACAATGACGTGTTCATGGGCGATTCAGCAGGAGACGAGGTTAATGAGATTTACCTTGCCGAGGATGAGACGCGAACAATCTATGCATATGGCATTAACGTCACCTTGGGAGTCACTGAAAGCATCCAAGTCGATTGGACCGGACCCAGTTTCGTAAACTTTTCAGCATCGTACGGGTCACAAGTAGTCGTCACGGCATTGAGTGCTGGTGAATCGACCATCTCGATAAGCTACATGGGCTTGCTTTCCGATAGCTTGAACGTGCAGGTGACTGAGGAACCCCAGCCCGCTCCGGCGGTGGACGAGGTAAGAATCCTAGACGCCCAAGGAGGGGAGTTGCAGCTGAACACCGATTATCAGGCCGGCTCCGCCATTTCCGCTTATGCATTGGGATACAATGAGTCTTCAGGTCTGGTCGGTTATGTTTCCGTCGTTTGGTCCTTCACGGGAGACGATGTCGGCACCATACAACCCATCGAAGGCGTTTCCACAATCATATCCTTTGAAACGGTGGGAACAAGCGGAATTAGTGCTCAATACGGGGCTCTAATCAATGAGACCTCCACCACCGATGTATTGCCCGGCGTTCTTGCCGGATTCACCTTATCGTCAATGGCTTCGGAAGTCACTTCAGGCGAACTGGTCACTGTAGAGGTCGCTACGGCTTCGGACGGATATGGCAATTCCATTGACCCAATGACCTTGGACCCAGCATGGGATTACCGAAACTTCGAATTGATGACGGATTCGGGGTATCAGGTGACCCTGTCTGCCCAAAGCACCGGAAGCGCATACGTTACGGCAACGATGTCAGGCATCGAAAAGACCTCTAGCACCTTCGTGCTTCCAGGCGAACCAACGGAAATAGTCGTATCAGGGCCTTCAGAAGTCTCTGCCGATCAAACAGCCCATTTCATCGCAAAGGTATATGATGAACAGGGCAACCTTCTTGACGAGACCGTGAGCTGGGAGACCACTGACGGGGCCATCGCGGACGGCCTTTTCACGCCCCAGATGGCAACAGAAGTCACCATTACCGCAAGAATATCAACGATCCTCTACAACACAACTGTCGTCACGGTAACCGCCGGCGAGGTTTCGGACATCGTGATAGAAGCACCCAACAGGGCCGTGGGATTCCTCCACGATTTCCAGGCAGGTGCCCAGGAGCAATTCACCGCTTCGGGATATGATGTCAAAGGCAACCCGGTCACCATTGACGTCCAATGGCATGCCATGGAAGGAACGATGACCTCGTCTGGTCTCTACACTGCTCCAACCTATGTTGGGGTCGATACGATAACCGCTTCTGCCATCGGTCTTAACGTCGAAGGTTTCTTCGTGGTGGATGTCGTTCCGGCGGAACCATCGGCAATTCGCATATCCCCGTCGAGTGCCTCATTCACCGTTGATGACGAAGTCACTTTCGAGGCGTCGCTTTACGATGAATACGGCAACGAGATAGACGGTCAGCAATTCACTTGGTCCCTGTCCAACGACAACTTCGCTGACATCGATGATTCAGGCCGTTTCACCGCCATAAAGGACGGCACCGTGGAGGTCACGGCGTCCTCACAAGGCGTTTCCGAGACCATGACCGTTGAGATAAGTCCCATGGAACAAGGGTCCCAGGAAGTCCTTCTACCGAACATGTGCTGGGTCATTGCAGCCATCGTCTTGGCCATAGTAGTAGTCGTCCTTCTGGTATTCTTGATATTGAAGCGGGGAAGACCCGAAGAAGATGAATACATCGAAGATGAGTCCCCATATCCGGAAGGAGAACCCGTGGTTGAGACGTGGATGTGCCCTAATTGCGGTGAAAACATAAGCGCCGAGTCTCCGAGTTGCCCATATTGTTTCGTTGAGTTCGATGCCGTAGAAGAATCGGAACCACCCTTTGAATCGGAAGAGGAATCGGCGGCTTATGAGGTTGAACCCGAGCCCATCCAGGAGGAAGTGGCAGTTGAAGAGCCGGAAGCGGAAGTCGAAGAAACTGAAGTGAAAGCCGAGACGGGCCTTGAAGAAGAATCAGGACATCCCGGCATCGTGGCTGGGGCCGTGGAGGAGGAACCAGAAGAAGAGATGGGCATTTGTCCTTATTGCGGAGAAGAGGTATCGCTTTCAGCCGAGAAATGCCCCCATTGCGGACTCGGTTTTGGTGATGATGAGGAAGAGGATTTCATCATTGAGGACGAATTCGAAATGGAGGAAGATGCGGAAGATGAGGACGCCGTCGCCGAATTGCTTGACTCCCTTGCCGAATCTCTTGAGGACGACCTTGAGGACGAGGAAGACGACGACCTCGAAGCCCTCTTGAGTTCCCTTACGACGCCTGGTGAAAAGAAGAAAAAGAAAGAAAAAGAGGAATAGAGCCAGTCGGATGAATTAGCGATGCTGATTGCCGGCTCCGTTCCTCACTCCGCTTTGAAAACCATGAAAAGCTCACCCAAATAACTGAAGGTCCACACCTCTTTTGCATAATCGGGAAGTTCCGCAATCTTGGCCACGGCATCAACGGCGTTGGTTTGGGGATTCACCACTTTCAGGGCCCCTCCTTCTTCATTTACGATGACCGCGGGGCGGAAATCCCTGTCGGAGCCGATGACTTCTCCTCTTTCGAGTTCTTCTCTTTTCATTTTCATCCATCGGCCGTTCCTGAGGTCCACCACCTCAAGGCGTTCTCTTCCTGACACCACCTGATAGACCTCGTGGTCCAGTTCCACGATGTCTGAAACCGTAGCCATGGGCAGTCTAAGCAGGTAGGTGAAGCGATAAAGCTTCCTTCCGTCCTTCTCTCCGGCGGCCGGGGCGATGGGGCTGGCAGCGGCCGTG
>CAZPOY010000136.1:0-4301 GCA_964588345.1 uncultured Thermoplasmata archaeon | reverse complement strand
GAAAAGTCGAGTGGAACCTAATCTTAAACTGTCAAGATTGGGTGTTAAATCATTTTGGGATACTACAAAACACCTCGAACACAGATAATCTTATATATCCTTATCATTCCTTTACATTCCGTCCATTTGGGACGCAAACAGGAGATGACGAAAATGGCGGATGAGAACGTTATTTACATAGGAAAAAAACCGACGATGAACTACGTGCTGGCCGTTGTGACCCAGTTCAGAGACACGGACAACGTCGTTATCAAAGCGAGAGGAAGAACGATAAGCCAAGCGGTGGATGTTGCTGAAATCGTGAGAAATCGTTTCGTGACCGAATCGAAGATCGACGACATAGTGGTCGGAACGGAAGTGCTTGAGAACAAAGAGGGAAAAAGCTCCAACGTATCTTTCATCGAGATAGACATGAGCAAACCCCCTGAAGCCACGGTAGAATAAGTTCAAGAACCCACTCAGTCGTATTCTACGCCGTACACCTTTTCCGGATTGTCCTGGTGTATCTTGTGAGCTTGTTCCTCGTTCATCTTTCCCATTTCCATCATTTTTTTGGTTCTTTTGGGAACCGTGCGGGCGGACAATACGGCACCAGGCCTCTTCCGGTCGTCCAGAAAATCGGTTTCCATCATGAAGCGGGTCCCCTTTTCCAATGCCTCGAGGACGTTCTCTTCACGAGACAGAACCGAAGGGAATAGCCCCATGTTCTCTTCCTTCAAGACGGCGGGTCCGGAAAAATGCTTGACGAGCCGGTCCTTGGGAAAATTCACTTTTTCGGCAATGGCCGCCATTTCTCGGTAAGCCGTTTTCCCCGATTCCGTATGGAGAACAACCGCGCAATCCACCTCCTTGGCCCCAACCAGTGCCTCGCCAATCAATCTGTTGCATGAAACCATTACCTCCGGGTCGACGGGAAAGTGGGGTCGCCCGATTTCTCCAAGGGCCACGGCATCTCCGCTGGCGATGAGTTCGAAAGCCCTCTGCAACCCACGCCGGATGTGGTCCTCCGCTGCCTCCTGTCCCTTTGCTTCATACACGCGAACGAAATCCGCAGGATAAGGGCCAAGTATGGTGAAAACCTCGACGTCGGTATCCTGCCGGACCCTCCGAGCAAAATCCAGGGTTCGTTCGTACTGTTTTAGATATCCATGGTCCCAGGATGGAATGTCCCGATAAGGCATGTGGCATAGGAACATATGCGTTCCTCCGGCTTTTTGAAAATCCTTTGCCGAACCTAGGGGGTCGTCCTGAAGATGAAGATGGTCGTCGGTGATGTACATGGTCTTGAAATGACATCATCCATTTAAATTATCTTGACCGATTCTCCCCCGTGCTTGGTTTCGCGGGGCCTTACGTCTACAAATAGCGGCATTGACAACGACCCTCCCGTTATGATTGCCGTGCCCAGTGGTAGTGACTGGATGTCGTCCTTCATACCCGATGTCAGCCCTTCTACCGAAGAAACAATGGCTTTTAGGTCGTTGGGATTGGTCACCTTGAGAATGACCTGGGTGTTGCATTGAGAGAGGACGTTTTTGTCTACCTTGGCGGCCCTCTGAGTGATAATTGCCATGCCCAACCCGAATTTCCGGCCTTCCGAAGCGATGGTCCGGTATATCTTGGACGAAGCGACGGTGCCTCTCTGTGGGCAATAATTGTGCGCCTCCTCGGTCACAAGCATCAGGGGCGGTATCTGGTCGAGTTTCCTCAGTTCGAAAAGAGCCGTGGCCAGCCGATTCACGATGAGATGCTGTATGTCAGGAGGGGTGCCCTTGAGATTGATGATGGTGGTCTTCCCCTTCTGGATTAGTTCGTTGAGGGACGTTCCCTCCTTGGCGAAAAGTTCCACGTCTTCAAGGTACTCAAGTTCCGCCACAAGTTGTCCCAGGGCCTTGTCTTCGTCGGCTTCCAGAGCCCGTATGATGTCGCGTATCGTGTAATTGGGCTTGGCCGATTCCAGGTACTCCATCTTTGATTTCAGCGTGGGAAGAAGGGTCCTGACATTCCGGATGTTGGTAAGTCCCATGAGGTCCCTAGGGGTGAGGTTGGAAAGGGTGAATTTGAGGGGGCGCGCATCGGGGTTTAATTTTGTATCCGTAGCGAATTCTTGTATTTTGTGGCCATAAGCATCGGGCTTGATGTTGAAACGCTCCATGTGGGGGTCGTGCTCGCCCTTGTGTCGCATGGAACCGTATTCTCCATGGGGGTCGATTATCATCACCGTTACGTCGTGCTTCATCAATTCCTCAATAATAACGCCGGTTATGTACGATTTGCCACCGCCTGTTTTGGCTAGCACGGAAAGATGTTTCTGGACCATGGAGTTGATGTCTATCTGAACGGGTATCTGATGCCCTCGGACGATGCCGATGTAGGCCCCGGTCTTCATCTCTCCCCGCAGCCCCACCACTTCAGCAATTAGGTCGTCGTCGGCTTTCTTGAGGAATATCCCCGCTTTGAGTGGCGTTCTAGGACTCTGGAGTAGACCTCTGTCGTCCCTGTATCCGATGACCTTCATTGTGGCCAGTATCTTTTCTTTAATCTGAATGACGCCGCCGTTGCTGAGCTGCTGGGCCTTCTCCTGGGACAAATCGGTTTTCCTGTCGATGGAATCGATCTGGCAGAGAATGTCTCCATAGGCATCATGGGCGACCTGTAGGTATTCGCCCTTCTCCAACGGTGCAAATAAAAGTGCTGAAAATTCGGACGTTCCTACGTCTCCGTATATTATCCCAACGCCGTCTTCGGTCGGTTCGATGTTAGGGGCATCTGTAGCAGTTGCAGTTTCCTCAAAAGATTCGGTCATGAAGCACCGGATAGAGCAAGTGATTGGGCCGCTAATAAGTTTTGGGTATGTTATTCATGAAAAGTCGTCCCCACCAAATGTGAGTATCTGAATCGGGCATCAATATTTTGCAACGGACTCCACCGCATCTTCTTTCACCTGCTCCTTCCAGAAAAAGAGAAGCCGGATCTCCTCAACGGTGAATCGCGTCTTTTCGAGCAGTCCCTGCTGGTCCTCGTCTCGTATCATCACAAGCCAAGCCGGATTGTTTTTGGTGAGAAGGAATATGTTCCGCATGGCCCCGTCCTCCACGTTCTTCCCAAGTAGCGTTCGGGCGTCCTCGTTGTCCAGCCCCTTCAATATTGATTGTCTCACCCGGTCTTTTTCGATGTCCGATATCGTGAAAAAGCGGGAATAGGACGGCGTTCCCAGGGGCATTGTAATCATGACTTTCACTCCCGAACCCTTTCTCGCTGACCTCAAAAGGTCGGTCATGAAATCGACGAAATCCTCCTCGACCTCGAAATAGTCGTCGACGATGATGAGCGTTGGATGCCTTCGAAGAAGCTTTAGAAGTTCTTCGTGGTCTTGAATGCTTTCTTCCCGGTCGGATATGTCGGAAAAATAATCGCTGGCCGTACGGAAAAAACTTTCCAATTGCCGGTCCCGGGACATCGAGAACCAAAGAACGCCGGTCCCAGCCACCTTCTCCCTGACGAACTTGGTCACAACTGTAGTCTTTCCGCTCCCCCTCTGACCTGATACCACAAAGAAAGGTGCATCGTTTTCCAGCCACTTTTCCATGGCGGAAATCTCCGCTTCCCTATTCACGATTCTCTTCTTTTCCGGAACGTTGAATAGGTGGGCTTCCCCTTTTTCCGATGCCTTGGCGAAACGGAGCCCCGCAAGGTCGATGCTCTCGCTTTCCTCCCGGGCAATTACGATGTCCAGCAGTTCAATCCCATAGCGCGATTCCTCTCTTATCACGTCCTCTATGGTTTTTTCTTCAACGCCCTCCGGTCTGATTATAGAAACGGACTTCCCGTAAAGGTCCCTCTCGATGCTGTTGGCCTTGTTCTTCCCTTCTTCCGTGGGAAAATACACCTTGAGCTTCCGACTCTTCTCCTTGACATACCCTTTTTTCGATGTTAGGAGTCCGTCCTCCTCAAGCTTTTTCACCGTTCGGGGGACGTGGGTTTTCCTCATTCCAACGGCCTTGGCAATTCCTTCCTGCGTAATCTCGATGGGAAAGACCTTCCTCTCGGAAGATACCTTTATCCTGTGAAGATGGATGAGGGTCTTCTCGTTATTGGTAAGGTCCGTAATGTCGTATTCCGCTGTCACAAAGGCCCATTTTTTTCAAATTATTAATTACCTTTGTTCCGCAACATCAATGATTTTTCCCTGTGCTCACCTGAAGAGCACTTAAGCAATGAAAAAAATTACCCACCCACCTTTTAACCCCCACCTTTTCCCCTTCGGGCAAAACGTGGGCGAAAATTTTCTCAGGGGGTTT
>CAZPOY010000135.1:2048-4305 GCA_964588345.1 uncultured Thermoplasmata archaeon | reverse complement strand
ATATCCCTTGTTTTTTGCCTAATCTTTTTTGCGTCCAACACGCAAAAAAGGTTATTTCTCATGTTTTTTCGCTAACGTTTTTTGCGTCCGACACGCAAAAAAGGTTATTTCGCTAACCTTATTTACGCCGTAAAACCAAAGTCGTAAAGTCCTCTCGTAAAACAAACCCGAGGTCTTGAAGTGCTTAAGTACAGAAAACTTCTCTTATATCTCTTGTTTTTTCGCTAACGTTTTTTGCGTCCGACACGCAAAAAAGGTTACAAAAAGTATTTTTTCCTACGTGCATTTGCTAACATGGATGCGAAAGTTCATTGTGATGTTCCTATTGGGTGCCGTCATTTGGGCCACTCTTGCGTCGGGCCAGATAACCATAGAGCCCATCTCAGGAGGTCAATTGGAGGGGAATAGAGTAAAAACCTGGACAGGGGAGACGATTTTTCTCCATGCCAAAAGTGACAACATCTCATCTACCAGCTACAAGTACCATTGGAACTTGGGCGACGGCACCACGAAAAATACGACCGTCGTTGAACACACCTATGACAAGTCCGGCACATACAATGTGACTCTTACAATCTACAACGGTTCTCAGATTGTCACCAAGGCCTATGTCATAGTAGAAGTTGATGAAAGCACCACGCTTACCCAGATATTTCTCGTATTGCTCTCCACCATCGGCTGGCCCATTGCCATCCTCCTCATATTGAACATTGGGTTCAATACGGCGAGCGTTTATTGGAGAAAAAAACATCCTGAACGAACCTTCGTGAAATGGAACCTGAAGTCAAAAATCATGTTCAATCTTCTCATCATCACCCTGCCAACGGCGCTTATACTCTTTCCACTTTACATCATCCCCGCCCTTGTTGGTTCGGCCGTCTGGATCGCTCTGGGGATGGTATTCGTTTTGCTGATGAATCTTGCAGTGAAAATATGGAACAAGGAATGGTTCGCCAAATACATGGGAGAGCGCCTTTGCGTCATCGAAAGAGAAGAAAAATACTACCCACCCATCAAGGGGAACATACTCAAAGCAATCAAACAAAGGAGCGGGGTCGCGCTAGAACTGATGCCTCTGCCCCTTTTTGGCGTTTTCATCCTCGTGGCGTCATATTTCAAGTATGTGGGCAACATAAACGAGGCGCTTTCATCGCCGTGGTTTTTGATTTTACTGGCCATGGCCCCCATCTATACGGGCATCATCGGCATCATAAGAATCCTCAAGGACTCCAACCTCGTCTACATCAATCCCGAAGAGATACACGTCCAGTTCGTGGGCGACGTCATCGAAAAGTTCCTGCAAAAAGCAGGTTTTCTCGGCGGCCTCTATGCACTTTTCCAAATCATACTGCTCTTCACTCCCAACCTTGAATCGGCATATGCCTATCTCGTGGCCCTGATACCCCTCATCACCACCTTGGTAATGGGATACGTATTCCTCACGGCATTCATCTACATCGGCTTCCATCCGCAGATAGTCAAGCGCTTGAACAAGGTTCTCAGCAAGTCGAATCTGCCCCACTATCGGGTTGAAAAAGCAAAGGATTTCGTGGCGATACTGCCGCCTTCAGGTAGACTTGAAGAAAAATGAAAAACCAGTCAAAAGTCGAGCCATGCTCGTTTCTTCTCGGCCGTCCCATTGCTAACGTCCAGGAAAACCAGAGGGTCTCCCGCCAGGGCCACATCGTAAAGACCGTGGATTATGCCAAGTTTTGATGCAAGGCGCCGTCTCACCGCACCCCGATTGCCCGTTCTCCATTCAAGGGGGCTTTGTATTCCGCTTAGGGAAAGTTCTCTTCCCAAGGTGTATCTGGCTAGATTGGAAAGCGATACCCTCTGCCCAGCTTTCATCTGGACCATCTCCATCAAATCGAATGTCCTCAATCGAAGGAAGCGGGCCCTTGGCAATACGGTGGCAAGAACTTCCAGGTCGAATCGCTTGATGCCAAAACCGATGATGTAACGACTTTCCAACAGTGCTTTTTCAAGAGCAAGAATTTCTTCACCCTCAGGCGTAAAAAAACGCATCTTTCCCGTGGAACAATCCAGGATTCCAGCAACTGAGATGCCAAAGCCCTGTGGGTTTTCCCAACCCCCTTCGACCTCTTCGGCCACTTTCAGGGTTTCCACCGAGAAAGCAATGTCGCTTCGTGGTCCTTTGACCTTTTGGCCTTTCGTCAATCGTCACACCCAAACCGGCTTACAATGGGTTTATGGAATTTAATCATTTAGGGTGGTTTCCTCAATCTCCGATATG
>CAZPOY010000135.1:0-2038 GCA_964588345.1 uncultured Thermoplasmata archaeon | reverse complement strand
GCCCCTTCAAGCTTCTTCCTGCAAAAAGCAGAAAGTTCCTTGCCCCTCTCATAGGAAGCAATCATTTCATCGAGGGTGGCTTCCCCCTCATCGAGCTTTTCCACAATGGCACGGAGTTCCTCCATGGCTTTTTCAAATGTCATTTCTTCTTCCATTCTTTTTCCTCCTTTTCCTTTACTGTTGAACGAATCGAACCGTCCTTGACATGGGTTGTGATGTCCGCTCCCACCTTCAACGATGCAACGGACCGGATTATCTCGCCTTCTTGTGATTCGGTGATGGAATAGCCCCTTTTGAAAACCCTTCTGGGGTTCATCTTTTCAAGACCCTGTCCTAGTGAACCCAGTTCCGATGAGCATTCCTTCAGACCCAGCATGTACGTCTTGTCGAGAAGGTTCTTTTGGCCTTTGAGATTGTCCATGAGATTCGCAACGCGCCTTCTCAGCATGTCAACGCCAACGGCCTTTTCCATCTGTTCCAAATGCCTTTCATGTCGGTCAATGTTTCCAATGAGGATGTTCTTCAGGTCTTCCTCCAATCGGTCGACCTGCTGGGCGTAGGTCCATACTTCCTGGACCGCATTCTCACCGGCTTCGGAAGGCGTGGCGGCCCGATGGTCTGCGGCAAAGTCGGACAGCATCGTATCGGTCTGATGGCCGACGGCGGAGATTACGGGTTTTTCCATGCCGGCGATGGTACGGACGACCTCTTCGTCGGAAAACGCAATGAGGTCTTCAAGAGACCCTCCGCCCCTGCCAACGATTACAAGGTCTGCCCTAGATTTTTCAGCAAGGCCCAAGGCCCGGATTATCGAAAGGGGCGCATCCTTTCCCTGAACCGTGCACGGAGCAATCAGGATGTCAACGTAAGGGGCTCTTTTCCTTAGGACCTTAATTATGTCACGAAGAGCTGCCCCTTGGGAACTCGTAACGATGGCGACCGACTCTGGGAATGTGGGAAGCGGGCCTTTCTTGACGTCGAAGATGCCTTCCTTTTCGAGTTTCTCGGCAAGCAACTTCAAGCGTTCAAGTATTTCGCCCTCCCCGGCAATTTGCATCGAATGAGCAATCAACTGCATCTGGCCCCTCTGGGGATATACCGTAATCTTTCCCTGGACCCTTATCTTCTTTCCGTCCTCGGCCTTGAAATTCACCCGGATGTTGGCATTCTTGAACATGGCCACTTGAAGGACAGAGTCGTCGTCTTTCAGGTTGAAGTACCAGTGGCCTGTTGCGGAACAAGAGAAATTGGAAACCTCGCCCACTACCATTATGTCGTTAAGATGCGGGTCACTCTCAAGCAGCGTTTTCGCCCTGAACACGGCTTCTGTGACGGTCCATTCCTTGGATACTTCCTTCATCTCCGGCAGGAAATCACATTCATCCTTTTAGAATGATTGGGTGGGGAGGGTGAATGTATGAAAAATAATTGCATGGCAGGTTCCCTTGATGTGGAATCTGTTAGGAAGAGGCAATGCAAAATGGCAACAAGGGATGCAACCATTATATACACCCGAAAACTCATGTTGGAACCGTGAAGACCATGAAGCCCACCATCGGAATACGCAGGGAGGACAGGAACGTTTTTGAAAGAAGGTCCCCGCTTTCACCCGGCCACGTGAACGAACTGGTCGAGATGAACATTGACGTCGTGGTTCAAAGGTCTTGGATACGCATCTTCTCTGACGAAGAATACGAACAGGCAGGAGCCATCGTCAAGGAGGACATCTCCAACGTTCCGGTGGTATTCGGGGTAAAGGAGATGCCGGTAACGTTTTTC
Organism: uncultured Thermoplasmata archaeon; assembly: GCA_964588345.1. Taxonomy (GTDB): domain Archaea; phylum Thermoplasmatota; class Thermoplasmata; order CAZPOY01; family CAZPOY01; genus CAZPOY01. The sequence goes on along the minus strand of CAZPOY010000135.1, from coordinate 259 downwards.
ACCAAGGGGCAGACCCTGGCATTCTTCTCCCATACGATAAAGGGGCAAGAGCACAACATGCCCATGCTCAAGAGAATGATGGACCTTGAATGCAATCTCATCGATTACGAAAGAATTACGGACAAGCACGGGCGACGGCTCATATTCTTCGGGAGGCACGCGGGCATCGCCGGGATGGTCGAGACCCTGCATTCATTGGGAAAACGCCTGGAGGTCCGTGGTTTTAAGACCCCCTTCCGGCTCATGGGAAGGCCTTACG
>CAZPOY010000134.1:0-4378 GCA_964588345.1 uncultured Thermoplasmata archaeon | reverse complement strand
GACGAAACTACCCTGGGATGACACCGGCGAAGACCTGGACGACCTTAAAGAAGACGACCCCGAAGGCTATAATTTCTATTATGAGATAGAACCGGGCAAGACCATGGGCATCGATACGTGGGATGTTGAAAACCTCCTGATGAATTCATCCGAACCACTTTCCAAGGCCCGATTGAAGGTCAAGTACTTCACGCCAGATGGCTACGACGGCCAGAACGAAATCCAAATCAACCTGGGTTCAGGGAACGTCTCAACGGGTTTTTCATTCCCCGTTACAAACGACGAGGAGGTTTTAGCTTACATCGACCTAATAAGCCTGGGGGTATCAACGCTTGGGGACATCAAGAACCTGAACGTTTCCTTCAAAAACGATGCGACCAACGGGTCGGCCAACATCGACCTCATGCAGTGCATCCTGCGTTTCGACAAATACCAGCCCCAGGACGTAGTCGTTTATGCGGGAGATAATCGCGAGATTGCCACCGACGATCCGGTTTTGCCTTTGACGGATGAAAATCGAATAATATATTTGGACAGCAATCACAACGGCAGGTATTCCCTTGGAGAACCGATTCTGCTGACTCCCACCGTGAAATCCAACGGTTCCCTCCTTGAAGAGACGGACGAACTTCTTCCCAGGCACGATGCAGACCATTGGAACTTTGACCTAAACATCCCCCCTTTGAACATTGCAACCGACGGAAGCCAGGAGCAGGCATCGACATGGTCGCAAAGAGGGATTCATTCGTGTGCATGGGTGTCAGACCAGGAGAGCATCTTCTTCACCTCGTCTCTCCCCTACATTCCGCCCGAGATATCCCACAGCCCCGTGTTTGCCGTTGAATTCGGGCAAAATCTGACCCTGAATGCGACACTTTCAGACGACGGGCCATTCCTTGAGTCCAAGATACATTACAGATACGGTTCGGCAGGAGATTGGCAGACGGTTCCCATGTCCGAGGTTCTTCCCGGGGAATACGAGGGCACCGTCCCTCCAATGCCCGACCTCGGCCAGCTTTATTATTACATCAATGCCAGCGATGGAACGCAGAATACGTATTATCCGGAACTGGGACAGAGTGCGCCGGTGAATGTGGATGTTGTTGACACGACGCCACCGGTGATATCCGTGGAGCATGTGGATTCGTGGGACTTTGACAAAACCTACTACGTGAAAGCAACGGTGACCGACGCCCATGTGGTGGAATCGGTACATCTGAATTATTGGAATGCCACCAACGGCACGGTGGTCTCGGCACTGATGCAGAAGGTCGGTGGCAAATACGTGGGCGAGATACCTCCACCAAACAACGAGTCATACTATTTTTATTTCATAAACGCCACCGATGGTTTCAACGAAAAAAGGCATCCTTCATCAGGCAATTTCAGCGTCCATTTTACGGACCCGGGCATACCCAAGATAAGGCATTTTCCAGAAGATGCAGTGGACCTGGGCCATCCAATCGAGATAAGATGCAACGCTTCGGATGACGGAACGATAAACCGGTCCCTTCTTTACTGGAGGAAAACGGGCAACGCATCCTTCCAAATGGTCAACCTCACCTTGACCTCGGGCAACGCCACCCAAGGAACGTACGTCGCATCAATCCCGTCCCAGTTGGAACCAACGACCATTGAATATTATCTGTTCGTTGAGGACAACGAGACCTACAATGCAACCCATCCTTCGTCAATGCCGCCCTACAACGTCATCAACGCGACGGACCTTACCCCACCGGTAGTTAGTGACCTTTCTCCGGATTTTGTCATGGTGAATACGTCCTGGGCCGCAACCTGCAACGTCACTGATAACAGCGATGCCCTTTCGGGAGAACTCATGGTTACCGGCGTCGGCGGCAAGACCTTCAAGTCGTTTGAGATGTTCCAGGATGATGGAACGACCTACGATTTCGACGGTGACGGACTACCGACCCCTGACCTGTGGGGAACCTGGGCCGTCGAGAAGACCCAATCCCTGGGTGAGATGTCAGCGTACGTCGTTTTCTCCGACTGGGAGAACCAGGTCCGGCATCCCGAAACGGGTTATGCTACGATTACTTCCGTTGACTGGGAACCCCCTGAAATAATTCACGAAGCCGTGGAAAGAAGCCCCGTGAACAAAAGGATACCCATAACCGCCCAAGTCACCGACAATTTCAACGTCGAATACGTAAAGGCATGGTACAGCACGGGCGGGGCGAATTACTATTCCATCGAGATGGACAATTCCGGGAATTCGGCTTTTTCCACAAACATCCCTCTCCAGACGGAATTGGGTTTCATCTACTATTACATTGAGGCGTACGACGGCATGAACGTTAAATACTGGCCAGGAGTGGGCGAGAACAATACCATTGAAATATTCGACGACCAGATGCCCGTTGCCGAACACGATGCCAAGGAGGAAAAACACCCCTTCGACCAGAAGGTCCCCCTATCAATTTTTGCCTTTGACAACATGGGCATTGAGGAAGTGCGGTTGCACTGGCGAACCGATGACGGGCCTTTCAACGATACCAAGATGTCCCTTGCCAACGCGTCGCTGGGCAAATATTTGGCAGAAATCGGGCCCGTGGATAGCCCTGCCACCCTGGAATATTACTTTACCATATCCGACACGCTCAATACGGCGTTCCTTCCATCGGATGCACCTTCTGGCACCTTTACCAAGGAACTTGCCGACCTAACGCCTCCGGAAATCCAGCATGTGCCCGTGTCCCAATGGGAGATAAACGACAACGTCACGCTGAATTTTGCACTTTCAGACAATTACTTCCTGGAATCGGCTACTGTGACGTATTTCCAGAACGGGACCGAGAATAACGCGTCCGTCAATATCTCAACGGGGCGATGCGTTCTCCCCTCTTTCGCCGTTCCCCAGAACATCACCTATTTTGTCCAAGCCACCGACGGCGTCAATGTCGCTTACCTTCCTGAAAATGCCCCTTATGACGTTTATGCCATTAGGGTATTCGATTACGCCCCCCCGCTTATCAGTCATCAATCCCCTGAACGAGTGGAAGTGAATGAGACCTTCTGGCTCCACGCAAACGTCACCGACGACCACAACGTTGTTTCGGCATACGTGGCATACCTGGAAGGTGGCCAACAGGTTCAGGTCGAGATGGAAAAGGTCTCCGGAGACTACAGGAGCGGCCATTATCGGATGCTGATGCCTGCGCAGACCGACCTTGGCACATTCCGTTACAAAATCAAGACCCGGGACCTGACCAATGCGGTCACGGACCCCGCTTCGGGTTATTACATAGTGAATGTCACCGATACGCAACCGCCCAACGTCGAATACACTGGCCCGTCGAAAATGGAAGAAGGCAAGGCCATACGTCTAACATTTGACATAACGGACAACCACCGGGTCGAAGAAGCCATCATTTATTACAAGGCGCCAGGTGGTGAATATTACCTATCCAAACCGCTTGAAAAGAACGGGACGAGGTACGAATGCACCATAGAAGGCATCGACCGGCCGGGACGGTTGTCGTTCTTCGTAAATGCCAGCGATACCGTCAATGATTTCTCAACGGATGCCGAAGGCCATTACGTGGTAGAGGTTGAGGAAAAAGAGGGGGGTTTCCCCTTCGAAATGAATTATCAGGACATCATCTGGGGGCTCATATCGTTGTGCCTTGTCATTGCACTGGTTGCTTCAGCCATTCTGCTTTCAAAGAATCGCGAAGAAAAGGCCGATGAGTTTCAGGACGAGTTATACTAAATTCCCCCTTCAGCTTGAGGATTCACTGTCCCAGCCGATGATGTTCTCCAAGAGGGAATCAAGTTTGTCCATGCCCACCATTTCCGTGGAAGACCAGGGTATCATGGTGATGGTGTCCATGTAGTAGTCAAGGCCGGAAAGCATGCTTCGTGTGAATGCCAGAGATGCATCTTCCTCGTCGAAGGCAAGGTCACGGTCGAGGAGTTCGATGTCGTTTACCCAGCTCAACACGGAATCCAACTCTTCCTCGTTCAAAAGGTCCGATTTTGAAAGAAGGTGCAGGGACGGAGCGCCCAGGCGCATCTGAGCGGCCCCGTAGAGCATGATGTTGGCTACCAGGTTTTTCGGGTGCTTCACAATGGCCGAATCGTGCATGAATACGAGAACGGTCTCATCCCTTCCCAAGGTGTTTATGATGTGCTCCGAAGCGGGCCTGAAGGTGAAAAGTTCCATCTGTCCGGGTGTGTCAATGATGTTCAGTGCGTCGTCGGTCCTTTCCATGAGGGCAACGACCTTTTTCAATTCCAGAGCCACCATGTCCGCAGCCAGTATCTGGGCGCCGTTGGGTCCGAGTTTGTTCTCGGTCATGAGTTGGTCCATGTCAATCCATTCGCGGACGTCCACGTCAACTTCGTAGGGAAGTTC
>CAZPOY010000133.1:0-4381 GCA_964588345.1 uncultured Thermoplasmata archaeon | reverse complement strand
CCATCCTTTTAATGCCTAAGTGCTGGGCCTTTTCTTCCATGGCTTTGACAAGAGCCCTTCCAGCGCCCATCCTACGGTGGTCTTTATCTACGGCCATGTCCGTTATCATGAAGTAATTTTCCATCCTCAGGACCGGGGGATAAGAAGAGATTATGCCAATGCAGTATCCGATTATTTGGTCCTCGCAACGGGCTGCAAAAATGAATTTTTCTTCATGGTCCATCACCTCCTCTAGATATTTGGCAAAGGCGACATGACCGTCCTTCCGTCGTTTATAATGGGGGTCCAGGTCACCATGGTGGTCCATGAATGCTTTCCATATGCCAACGATTATTTCCCTGTCTTCTTTCCCAGCTTCGAATGTTTCGATGTTTTTCATATTACCACCATTTCGTTAAGCACGGAAACCGCTATGAGCGGTCCCATCACCATGAGCATGTCGTCGTTGTATCCCTGAAGATTGGGGTATTCGAGCATTATGGCGATGGCCCCAGTGATGAACGCAGCCATTATGTCTCCGGGTCTCCCCAAAGGCGTCAGATTGCCCGGGCCCGGGAATACCGTAAGAACGAGAAAAAGAGAAACGTACAGGAAGAAAGGAACAAAGGGATAAAGGACGGAATCCCTCTTCATCAAAGAACAAAGGGGGTCGAGCCAGGCCCAGCAGACATATACGGGTATAACCATGGATGGGGGGAATATCACGATGGCAAGAACAAGGGTAGCACCGGCCCATACATAACCGGAAACGTTGCTACGTTCGTATTCGCGCATGCCGGGCAATAACCAACCCTGGGATATCCGCACCAGTTCCAAAAACGTGACCAGGACGAGGGGTACGAACAATAGCCACTCCCGCTGGACCCACAATATCGTTTCAGGCAGGAGGTAGAACAGCATGAAAAATGAAGAAAGAGCATGAAGCACTTTGCGGACCTTTTCCATGAAACCAAGTCGTCCCTTGTCCTTTCCCATGACGATAAAAGACCGTGAGGGTGGAAAAAGATTGCGGATTGATGATGTGACCCGTAAAGCAGAGATTGCATGTTCATTCATTGATTTTAAAAACCGGCAAACCCATTAATATGATAATCGTAATTCTCCTTTTGGGTTTGGTATGAGAGGTAAAATGGTTTCGTGCGTGTTACTCCTTGTGGTTGTTGCCAACTTCTGCTGGACGGGGCCCGTTTGGGGTGAGGAGGGCGTTAACTCGTCTGAACACCTTCAACCGGAAGGTCTTGGTTGCGTTCTTCTTTGGGAAATCCTTCCCTATGCTTATGGAGATTCCGAGACTGTCGTTTTGAAGAACATTTGCAACCGGTCCATCAATCTCTCAGGATGGTCCATCACGGACAACGAAGGGAGGAGGTGGTTCTCCAACCTGTCCTTAGGACCAGATGAAGAGGTCGTCATTGCAGAACAAGCGGGACCTTACGAAAATCTCACCGGCCGCAAACCCAACCTAACGTATGACGACCGAAACTGGGATCGCAAGGAGGGATTTTTCAAACTGGCTGACGATGCCGACGAAGTCCTCTTGCTCGACCCCTTTAACCGAACGTCCGACGCTTTCATTTACGGAAAATCCGTTTGGGAGGGGGACGGTTGGTCCGGTGAACCGGTGGCCAAGAGGAGCCGGGGGGAAGTACATTCTAGAGGTCTGCCACGGGTGTATGAAGGAGGCGACGTCAAGAGAGGATGGCAAGACACGAACACGTCAAGGGACTGGTCTTCGCCGATACGCAAGGTCCTGGGGTCCACCGATTTGGGTCCTGGCTTTTTCCACGGGGCGGATGCCACCTTCTTCCTCATGCCAGATGCGGGACGCTCCATATTGGAGGAGGCATTGGCTTCTTCTGAAGAAAGCATAAGCGTTTGCGTTTACGAATTGGCCGACCCTGGGATTGCTTCACTCCTGACCGAATGCGTCAATAGGGGTGTTGAAGTGAGAGTCCTTCTGGAAGGTAGCCCCGTGGGCGGGATGTCCGATGAGTCCGTGTTCTGTGCGGACATGCTTTTAGATGCGGGGGCCAAGGTCAAGGTAACAGGTGGAAGTTTTGAATACAATTGGCAAAAGCGGTTCAATTTCATCCACAGCAAATACCTCGTCATAGACCATTCTTCGTTTCTTCTTATGTCCGAAAATCTCAAGTCCAGCGGATTTCCCGAGGAAGGGAAGGTGGGAAACCGGGGCTGGGGTGCCTGGGTGCATTCGGAAGACGGGGCGGGTTTTCTCAGCACCCTTTTCCAAGAAGACTGGCGCGCATACGATTCTCTCGATTACCAGTACGATGGCACTTCCTCCTTATTTGAAACGACGCCTTTCAATTGGTCCAGAAAACCATTGGAAACTATGTCCGACGCCAATTTTGCCGGCGAGATATACGCCACCCCCGATTGCACGCTCGACCAAGACCCGGTCCTTCGCGTAATTGAAAACACCACCGAATCACTTCTGGTCCAGCAGTTTTACATATATACCTACTGGGGAAGCAAGGGCGACGGCGTTGAGGAGAGCCCCAATCCATATCTCGAAGCCGTAATCGATGCTGCTGAACGGGGGGTCAGGGTGAGGGTCGTGATGGACAATACATATTATAACAGGGAATACAACGACCCCAGGGACAATGACGACACGATGGAATACATCAATGGCCTTGCCGGAAAAAAAGGATGGGACATGCAAGCGAAATTGATAAGCGACGTCCATGGATTTTCCAAGGTACATAACAAGGGACTTGTCGCTGATAATGACACGGTGGTCATTTCAAGCATAAACTGGAACGAGAATTCCCCTTGCTGCAATCGAGAAACGGCCCTGGTCGTCCACTCCACCGTGGCCGGTGAATACTTCGCTTCGGCTTTCTGGCGCGATTGGCTCGACGACCTTGCCGACCCCGTTGCCGTGATAAACTCGCCAAGCGAATGCCGGTCAAGAGACACGGTTCTTTTTTCGGCAAGGGAGTCTTTTGACGACACGGGCATCGTCAATTATTCCTGGGACATGGATGCGGACGGTGACTGGGATGCTTTCGGAAAAGACGTTTACTGGCGTTTTGAGGAGGCGGGTGAACAGAGGGTGTCCCTACGAGTATATGACGCATATGGCAACCATACGACGGCAGAGAAGATGCTTCTTGTCAAGGATGGGGAGGGATGGGAAATCAGCATCTGGTGGATTTTGGGTGGAATGATGCTTGTCCTAGCCGTTGCAGGGGTCGCCATCGCCCGAAGGGGGTGACCGCCATTGAAAACCTCTTTATCCCTTACCGCAATGCGAACCCGTGAAATTTCCCATCGGTTGCAAACCCATCGACGAACTGCTCCAAGGCGGAATCGAGGGCGGGACCATAACCGAGGTGTACGGCGAAGCGGGAACGGGCAAGACGAATTTCTGCCTCCAGGCCGCCGTAACCAGAGCCCTTGAAGGAGACCGGGTCATCTACATCGACACCGAAGGTGTTTCCTTCGAACGGTTCGACCAGATGTGCGGCGATGACCGGTCCGGCATCAAGAAGCAGATACTCTTTTCCGAGATACACGATTTCCCCTCGCAGCACGCCATGGTGGAAAAAGCCGCCAAGATAGCCATGGGGAACGACCAGGTGGGGCTGATAATAGTGGATACCATTACGGCCCATTACCGCCGGGATTTCATTGACGACGAAGGACCCAAAAGCCTTGCTCCTCAGGTAAAGGCGTTGATCACCTGGGCCCGGAAAAGAAAAAAACCGGTTTTGGTCACTACCCAGGTTTATACCGACGTTGACAGGGGCGTTTTCGTACCGTTGGGTGGTCATGTTTTGCATCATAACAGCAAGACCATCGTGGAATTGGAGAAGGTGGTGAACAGGACGAGCGTGAGGCGGGCGGTGGTCAAGAAACACCGGCACATACCCGAAGGGGTGAGCGCTTATTTCAAAATCGTCAGGGAAGGATTGTGCGCCTACCAGAAAGACGGTCATCCGTAAGCATCTAAAACCACCGGTCAATCGAGGGAATCGAATACGTATTCTTCAGGGCTCCCCTTTTCAGCCAGCATGAAAAATTCCTGGGGCGTGATGACTGGCTTGGGGAACCGGTCTGCATCGTCTATGGCCACCCTTGGGCACATGGTGGAGATGTAGCTGTCGTACGGGAAATCCAAAAGGGACGAGGGGTTTAGTGTATCAAACATAAGGAGTACCGCTTCCTTGCCCATTTTCTCAATCTCGTGCTTGATGTCCTCTGCAAACTTCAACCTTTCCTGACCTGGTTTCATGGATACGAGGATACCGAATTTTTTCGCTTCTGTGGCCTTCAGAGCCACGGAATAACGCTTCCGGATGAGTGCATCGAAGGCTGCTGAAAGGTCTTCCACGGTTTCCCCTCCGGGACGATA
>CAZPOY010000132.1:0-4424 GCA_964588345.1 uncultured Thermoplasmata archaeon | reverse complement strand
GGTAAACGTAATCGAAATAATCCCTATTTGGAACGGGTTTGATGCCGGGGAAATCCTTTTTGAAGTTTGCCACGTCTTCTTTCAAAAGTCCAACGACGGCAATGTCGTCCGCCACCTTTTTTGCAAGTTCGAACAAATCGCGGTAGAGGTCGCGGGAATATTCACCGAAGATTCTCATGAACCTTGTGCCGTCTGGGGGCTTTTGCATGCAGACCAAACGCCCTTCTTTTTCCGTCCAGCAAATCTCCGTATGATGCATCCAAGAGACCATGGTGGTAAAATTCTGCTCGCTGTGGGTTGGAGGAAACCTGCTGAAATAACCGTCGAATACGGGTTTGTCGGCCATCTCGAGGGTCTTGAATTCCGATTCAAACGTCATGTACGGTCCTCCTTGTTCACGATTCGGTCAAAAGGTTTGAAAAGGGCCAAGTTATTCCTCTCCTTCGTATATCATTAGATTATAGTCCGGCTTGAAATCAAAGCCCAGTATCTCGTAGAACCCTTCCGTTCCCGGTTCCGAGAAAAGACCCACCCACGATAGCCCGGAACTTATGCATTCTTCAAGAAGGAAACGAACAATCTTCCTACCTATGCCCATGCTCTGGTAATCCTTGAGAACGGCAAGGTCCTGAATGTAACCGTCGGAAACGCCGTCAGATATTACGCGCCCCATGCCCACCGCGTGTCCGTCTTCATTTACGGCAACGGCGAATAAAAAACTTCCTTTGATGAGCGAAGGGACCTCCTCCTTGGGAAAGTGGTCTTTCCACCAGCCCGCATCTTTGTAAAGTGCGATTATCTCCGATGGTTCCCATTCCTTTATCTTGCGTATCGATATGTTAGGTGCTCGGGTCATGCAAAAAAGAAAAAAGTAGGGGTTTTTCCCCTACCAGTTCTCAGCCAGTACTTCAAAATACTTTTTTCCATGGGCACAGGCGGGGCATGTCTCAGGAGCACTTTTGCCTTCGTGGATGTATCCGCAGTTGTTGCATTTCCAGAGGGTCGTTTCTTCCTTTTCAAAAGTTGTCCCCTCCAGGATGTTCTTTCGTAGAGCCCTGAAGCGCTTTTCGTGCTGCTTTTCCACTTTAGCGATGCTAAGGAATACGTTGGCGACCTCTTTGAATCCCTCTTCTTCGGCCACTTTGGCATACTCGAGATACATCTTCGAATGCTCGTGGTTTTCGCCGTCTGCAGCATTTTTCAGATTGGTTGCCGTGTCCATTATCATGCCGGCAGGGAAATCGTATTTCACCTCTGCTTCTCCACCCTGAAGGAACTTGAAGAAACGCTTGGCGTGCTCCTTCTCGTTCATTGCCGTCTCCTCGAAAATCATGGATACCTGGACGTAACCGTCCTTTTTCGCCTGCTTGGCAAAATAGTCGTATCTGTTCCTCGCCTGGGATTCCCCTGCAAAAGCGGTTAGCAGATTCTGTTCTGTTCTGGTTCCTTTTAGTTCGTTCATTTTATTTCACCTCTTATGGTCCGATGTGCATCATAGGTTCAAAAGAATCGACGTTTTCCATCTGGGCAAAGGACTCCCGTTCGTTCTTCAGGATGTCATAATGCCCCATCTCCATCTTTCCAAAATACGTCAACGTAAGTTTGATTTCAGGGACTTGGAATAGTTCCACCATGGCCAGATAGTAATCCGAAGCCCTCTTTTCCGCCTCCATTGCATCCTCGAATATCGAAGTAATGGGCTGGTCCGGGCCTGTCAAAACCACTTCTGGCATGGGGACTACCGATTTTTCCGGCAATTTAATGGGCTTGCCACCGAATCTTTCCTTGTATATCTTTTCAAGATAACTGCGATGCTTTTCCTCTTCTTCGGCCAGAAACCGCATCCTTTCTTTCATGAAGGCGTTTTCTATCCTGTCTGCAAGTTTGTTATATGTGCCCTTGGCTTCGATTTCGCTCTTCATGGCCGTTAGGATGACGTCTTCCAGGTTGAATTTGGTAAGGTCCATCATTCATCCCCTCCGTTGGTGAGCACTTCGAATTCTGTCTTCAGGAGATTGAAATGCGTCGTCTCCATCTTGGAAAAATAGGCAAACATGAACTTCGCATTGGGGTTGTCCACCTTCTTCGACATTTCTTCGTAGAATCGGGAAGCGGCCTTCTCTGCAGCCATGGCGTCCTTCAAGACGTTCTCTATCCGGGAGTAACTGTCGATGGGCTTCAGTTCGGGAAGCGGCACCGGCGTATCTTCAGGAAGGTCTTCATCAAGGTCCAGCTTCCGGCCAGGGAAGGTTTCCTTGAACATCTTCTTGAGCATCTTGGCGTGCATGGTTTCCTCTTTCGACAGAAATTTCAGCCGGTCCCGAAGATATTCCGTTTCGGCCTTTTCTGCTGCTTTTGCATATATGTCACTTGCTTCTATCTCACTTTTGACGGCGGAGAGAAATAACTGGTCCATTGTCAGTCCTTTGAATTCCATTTTCATACCTCTTCGGTTGCAGGGGGCGTGAATGACCTAGTGGAGAGTTCCTTGTCCATCATGAGAAGCCCCTGTCCCTTCCCGTCTATCAAGGTTAATTTGTCGAGCAGTTCTCCGGCGTTGGCTTCTTCTTCGACCTGCTCTTCAACGTACCACTGAAGGAATTGCACGGATGCGTGGTCCTTCTCTTCGATGGCCATGTCCATCAGCTTGTTTATCAGCCCCGTGACATGCTCTTCGTGCTTCAGGGTCTCCTCGAATATCTCTTTGACCGTGGACCACTCGCCCCTTGGCTTTTTTATTGTATCAAGAATCACCCTGCCGCCCCGTTCTACGACGTATCCGTAGAATTTCATGGCATGGAATTCTTCTTCCTGGGCCTGAGCACGCATCCAATTGGCAAATCCGCCCAGTCCCTTCTCTTCCAGGTCAGCCGACATCGAGAGGTATAGGTATGCGGAGTAAAGTTCCGCGTTTATCTGCTCATTTATGGCATCCTGCATCTTTTGGCTTATCATCTCGTTCCCTCGTTTTCATCACTTGGTCAGTTTTTCCATAGTTTGTGAACGTTGCAGTATTCTCGTACCGACCTTATCTTGCCCATGCAGTCGAATGCGGCCTTGGGCTCGTCTCCGGGTTTGAGAAATTTTATGTACGTCCCTTCATCGGTCATAACTTCAATCCACTGGATGTAATGCTTCTCGACCATGGGGTGCAGCGTCGAACCTACGGTGACTTGGACCTTGCCTTTCTTTTCCTCAACGACGGGGACGTGCTTTTCCGTAGCCATCTCCGCGGTCTGTTCTTCCTGCAGTTTCATGGGTTCGCCGCAGCAAACAAGTTGCCCCTTTCCGCCATCGAGAAGTTCGACGACGTTTCCACATATGTCACATTTGTATACTTCGTATCTATCCGGCATGTTTCTCCCTCTTCTTGTGTTATTGTTTATAGCTTTTTGTAGCAGAACCACCAGTCAAAGCAACCGTCCTTGCCCCTTCGTTCCTCGGCTCCTTTTTCGTCCGAAGGCGGTGGTATGATGACCTGGTCCTGTATCAATTCGTTTTCAGGCCAGTTGGCGGGCATGGCGACGCCGTTCTTGTCCGATACCTGGAACGCCTTTACGGCCCGGACTATCTCGTCCATGTTTCTTCCAAGTTCCGCAGGATAGTATATCATGGCCCTGATGACCATTTCCGGGTCAACGAAGAATACGGCCCTTACGGTGCTCGAAGAGCTGTTGGGGTGGACAAGTCCAAGGATGTCAGCCACCTTTCCGTGGTCGGCAATTATGGGAAATTCTATCTTTTCATCTAGCTTTTCCTGAATCCATTCCGTCCACTTGATGTGAGAATAGACCTGGTCGATGCTTAATCCGATGAGTTCGCAGTTCATCTTCCTAAGCTCATCATACCGTTTCTGAAAGCCATAAAATTCCGTCGTACAAACCGGCGTGAAATCGGCTGGATGACTGAACAGTATCCACCATTTCCCCTTGTACTCACCTGGCAGTTTCTTCTTCCCGTGCGTGGTCACCACTTCCATTTCGGGAAACTTGTCCCCTATCAATGGTATCTTTCCTTCCATGTTTTTCACCTCATTTTCTTATCATCTTTTTGCCGCAACAATACGGCGTTTGGTTTGGTTCTTCATCAAATTCAATTATCGTTTCGCATTCGCAATCTTCGCATCTGCAAATGTACTGTATCGCCTTTCCGGCTGCCTGGCAATCGCATTTCATCATTTTTCCCCCTTCAAAAGTTTGGCCAGTTCCATCCCCTTCTTTTCAAGTTGTTCCATCTCATCCTCATCGGGTACGAAATTGCATTTTGTTCCTTCAAGGGGAACCTCCCAACGAAGGTCCTTCATGTATTGTTCGATGTTGGGGACGGAATGCCCAGCCCATCCAAATGAACCAAAAGCAAATCCGATTCGGTTCCTGGGGCGCAATCCCTTTATGTAAGTCAGAAATGAGCCCATCTCAGGGAGA
>CAZPOY010000131.1:0-4456 GCA_964588345.1 uncultured Thermoplasmata archaeon | reverse complement strand
TGAATTCTTTTTCCAGACCCCCCTCCATCACATGTCTTTCAAGGGAACTGCAGTTCGAACACGAAGCATTTACGAACAGCTCAACAAGCGTTGTACCCGGGTCCAATGTGCCCCCTTCATCAGCTGACTGATGTTTTTCAAAAGCGGTTTCGATGTCATTGGCCAATTCCTCTTCCGCCATGATTCCGTAGGAGGTAGTGAAGAACAAAACGCCTGCCGCGTCGCGATAAATGACGGTGAACATGGGGACGCCGGTCCTCCCCGCTTCGGTTTCAACGTCGTATAGGTCGTAAGAACGGACCTCTTCTTCTGTGGCGTGGTCGAGATTGATGTGAACGAATCGTACGAGGCCGCCGTAATCCTCTTCCAGGGAATCGACCACGGGCTCCATCTCGTCGCAGGCGGGGCAGACATCCGTCCGGTAGTGAAGAAAAATCGGACTTTCAGAAGCGATTTCCAACACAAAATCAGGATGCTGGAAATCTGCAATTTCGAATGGTCTTTTTTCGAAGGTGGGATTGAGACCCAGGCAACCCAAACAGGGGAAGGATGCGATGTGCCTGGACCGTTCATACGAATAGACGATGCCAAAGGAAAAAGTGGCCATAAGGGAGGCAACCAGAACAAGGGCGAATGCCATGCGAACCTTCTCATTCATTTTTTTTACCTCCTCTCAGCGAAAGGAACTTCAGTTCTATGGAATTGTGGGGGCACGCGTCAGCACATCTGCCACACATTATGCACTCCTGAGTCTGAACTTCGTCCAGGGGCCTAAGCCCCATTTGACATGCATCTATGCACGCACCGCACCGGACGCAAGCATCTTCGTCGTTTTCAAATCTCACAAAACTAAACCCGTTGAATAGGGCAAGGAAGGCGCCGATGGGGCAAAGGAACCGGCACCATCCCCGGGAAAAGAGTGAAGCCAGCACGATGAAGAACCCTACGGAGGCCAACTTGATGCCGAATGTGGAGCTTGCCTCCCAGGAACCGCCTTCGAAAATCAGTGCGGGGATGGTTCCAGTGATGCCTCCGACGGGACAGTACGTCGTATAGACGGTATCAATGAACACGTAGGAAGTCAGAGGGATGAAAATGAGGAAGGAATACTTTAGAAATTTCCATCGGGAATCAAGGAGGCGGAGCCCTGTTTTCATTGGTTCGGGAAGAATTCTACCTCTTAGCCAATCCACGCCATCTTGTAAAAATCCGATGGGGCAAGCCCATCCGCAGGTAATCCTTCCCGTCAGAACGCCCAGCAAAGACATGAACCCGACGACGTAAAGAAGAAGCTTCATCCCTTCCCACAAGCCCTGGAGGCGCATGTCCACGAAAGAGTGCTGGACAATCCCAATGGGACACGATGCAACGGCGTATGGGCAGGCATAGCAGAAGAACCAGCCATAAATGAGCCCCGACATGCCGATGCCAAACGCCCCGGATATGGAAACGACGAGAAAGAGCGTTCTGCTGGAAACCCTCATGCTGCTGAATTTCATTGCAAGGCTCCCGCAGACAGGGTTTCTTCTTTCCTTTTTCGTTCTCTCGCCTTCTTCATCCATGCAATGAGATAGAAGATTAAGGCCAATCCGACGATGATATAGCCCACGTAACTGGTCCAATCGGGAATCAGCGACAGGAAGAAGCTGGCCGAATAGGCAAGTGCGAACGATTCCACGGCGGAACCAAGTATGACAGGAATGATGACCCTCAGGGGCTTGAGCCCCATGACCCTGCCCACGATGGCGCCGTTGGCCCCACCACCGCCTTGAAACGGAAGCATGACGAAGAAAAATAGACCGATGGTGGCGAACTGTTTTATGAGGAGATTCAGCCATCGGTCCTTGTCGAGGAATTTTCGGGAACTTCTCTCAATGGCGGTGGTGACCCTTCCGATGTTGGGAATCTGCTTGATGTAATCAAAATTCAGTGCCACCAATAAGACGAGGAAAGCGTCCACGAAGGTGAAAGTCAATGCCACAATCCATGCATCGCCTCCGGCGGAAAGTGCAGCCGGAATCATGCTCTCCTTGCCGAGAAATGAGGGTAGGAGATATATCATGCTGGTGCTTGCGACGTCCGTCCCGCTTTTGACATTGGGCCACCATAATAGGAATATGTACCAGAGTATGAGGAATCCAAACGGACCAAAGAGCTTGGCAACCCGGATGAAGTACGCCCTTTTGTTCTCTTCACGGGCATATGCCTGGTACCCCATCTCCTCCTTAATTATGTTCTTTGCGCTCTCGATGTCTTCCTTGCCTGAATTAATGGCCTTTTTCGTCTTTTTGACGGAGCCGTTGATGGCTTTTTTGGTCGTTGACTTGGAACTCGAAACGATCTTCTTGGAAAGGTCAAGCCCGGGTACGTATTCGGGCATTATTAGGTGCCCCCTCCGTTCGTGTTTATCTACGGAATTTTTTCTTCCTTTTTCATCCTCATCGACGTTCATTTTCAAGAATGGTAGAACGAGATTGGAAAAAAACTTTGGGCTGAAGCTTCCCGAAAAATCGCCGGGAGCATTCAAACGCAATCTTTTAGTCATCTCTTTCATTTCCCTTCCCCGTGAAGATAAAGCACAGGCACCGGCTGAGGCGAAAAGAGGTCGCCGACATTGCAAAAAGCATCTACGACATACTTGGAGTCCGACTCTTTCAGGAAGACGACCCCGTGGACAAGGCGGACCTGGGGCAATATACGGTATTCATATTGAAACACGACATCATGGCCATGGAGATGGAGGGAATCATTTACCCCACGTTGAAAGGCCTCCTGAAGGAGATACCCGAAAAAGGGCACGTGACCGTTGACATGGGGGCCGTCCCCTTTGTTTGCGACGGAGCCGACATAATGGCGCCAGGGGTCACCAACGCATCACCGGAACTGAAAAGGGGGAACCTCGCGTGGGTTCGGGACCAGAAGAACGGACAACCCTTGGCCGTCGTCAAGCTCCTGATGGACGGCAACGAGCTGGTGGAGAAGCAAAAGGGCAAGGGGGCCAAGAACATCCACTTTGTTGGTGACAAGTTGTGGTGCCATGAAGTTTAACGTCCAAACCATCTAAACCTTTATATCCTCTCTTGAAAATGAGGTTTCATCGGAGGGACCGCATGTCTCTGTTGAAGAAAAAGAAATTCGGAAAGCATAAGAGCGTTTCAGACACGGACACCTACATAGACCTGGGCAAAATGACCTTCGAAGACGAATCAGCGGCGCTGAGTTCTGGAGGCGTCATGGTGAAGGTTGCCGAGGTTTACAATTACGAGGACATTTTCAACCTTTCCTCCCAAGTGTACAGCGGGAACGTTCTCATCGTTGATTACAACTCCATAGCCAAGGACGAAAAATCCATAAAGAGGATTCATCAGGAACTCAGGTCCGTCGTGGATGAGGTGGGCGGCGACATCGCCGGCATCGGCCACCACATGGTTATGGTTACGCCCCACGGAATATCCATCGACCGTACAAAGATACGCGGGTCTTACTGACGCGACGGGAAACCCAATCTAATTTTGCCAACGTCTCAATCGATGGTTCCAAAGGAAACCGTGGGCAGCGTCCTCGTTTCCGTAACGCCTGGGACCTTGCGGATGTCCGAACTTACGATTTTGGAAAGGTGTTCCTGCCCTTCAGCTTTGACCTTCACTGAAATGTCGTACATCCCGAGAAGGAGATGACCATCGGTAACCCCCTCTATCTTCAGAACTTCATCCAAAACCCGCTTTTCCTGACCAGTATCGGCCTTAATCAAAACCATTGCGACTAGCATCTATACCAACAATGAAATGGACCTTATATTAATTAAGAGTTTCCAGGTTGTCTTTCCAAGCGCAGAGCCCTTCCGTTGTTACGGGAAACAGCTCCCTTCTGAGAAGCCCAAGTTCATGGGGTTTTAACGCTCCCGTGTTGACGGGGAGCAGGAATACGCAGTCGGAGAGCATGACCTTCTCGTTCAAAAGTTGGATGAGCTTCATGGTCATGTTGAAGCCGTTTTGCGTGATGAGGTACTCGCCTCCGTCCAGCATGGAAAACCCTTCTTCATTTTCAAGGAAGAATCCTTCAAAGGCCATGTGAATCTTTATGCTTGATTCCGGTCTGATGGTCTGAACGATGTCGTTCTCTCCAGAAACGGTTTGTGATAGCCAAATGATGAGATTCCCACCCAAATCAAAATCCCGTTGAAGTCGTTTGGGATGAGTTCTGGTTACGACGATTAAGGGGACGCCCCTTTTCGCTTCTTCTTCCAAAAAACCGTAAAACTCTTTCAAGGGGAAGTCTTCGGGAAGGTAGCCCGTACCGCCTTTCAGATATTCACCAAGAACCTCTTTTACCATCTATCTCAGACCGACCTGTACGCTGAATCCTTTCTGCGAGATGTCAACAAGCTGCTTCCCCGTGACGTGCTTGGTCCCCCTCATCTTCAGTATTTCAAGGTATTTTCGACGGACCCGTTCTT
>CAZPOY010000130.1:0-4466 GCA_964588345.1 uncultured Thermoplasmata archaeon | reverse complement strand
AATGAGAAATCAGGCTACTAACTTTTCCCACTTCGTGGCAAAACGTGGGCGAAAAATTTGTCAGGGGGTTTCGTTGAATCATAATTGGGGCAAATGAGAAATCAGGCTACTAACTTTTCCCACTTCGTGGCAAAACGTGGGCGAAAAATTTGTCAGGGGGTTTCGTTGAATCATAATTGGGGCAAATGAGAAATCAGGCTACTAACTTTTCCCACTTCGTGGCAAAACGTGGGCGAAAATTTCCTCAGGGGGTTTTGGGAATCGGGCTTTTTTCCCCACCGTACCTCCCCCAACCATGCTTTTATTTTCATATGCCCGCCCTTAAAATATGAAGGATGCAGGGTTCTAAAGTGCTTTTTCTGTGCTCACTTAAAGAGCACTCACACATTGAAAAAAGAATGTTTCCACCTTCCGACCTCAAGACTTAAGTGGACTTTCAATTTTTTAATATCTCCTTAAGACAGAACCAATTTCTATTGGTTCTAGTCGCAAATTGCGCTACAATTTGTTCGTCCAACCACGCTTTCATCCGCATATGCCTGCCTTTATTTTTCCCGCCTTCCGACCGCCCTCCATACTTTTATACTCATATGCCCGCCCTTAAAATATGAATAAAAATGATGAAGAAGGATAGGTATTACATTGTGTGTATTTTGTGGGACTGAACACATTACCTACCAATTCCCCCGACCATGCTTTCATATGTATATGTCTGCCTTTTTGTTTGGAGAATAATGCGCCTTCGAACGGGTGCTCATTAAGAACAAAAATCCTTCAACGTTTTTTCTCACTTTCACCCACCCCTCTTTCCCTTCCTCAAATACCCCCTGGGCACCTTATGTATTTCCCATGGCCGGCATAACGCTTTGCAGAAAGGAACTCCATTCCGGCGTGTACGCTCTCGAAACGAAGAGCCCCGCCCCCATCTACTTCCTGGCCGCGGCCGTCGTGGCCGAAACCAGAGGCGACGCTCTGATAGTTGACGGATGCAACCGGGCCGACCCCTATCCCCTGGTGGATGTCTGCAAGAGGATGGACCTGGACCCGGTTCCGGTGCTTAACAAAGTCCACGTTTCCAGGGCATTTACGGCCCATCAGTTCGAAAGCATAATCCGGTCTGGGGTCTCCCGGATGGCCAGAGTCGCCGATGTGCGTTGTTTAGGGGTCATGGGGCCCGCTGCCCTCTTCAGGGATGAGAATCTGGACGAATACGAATCCAAGGCCATGCTGGGTAGATGCATCCGGGACCTGTTCCGGCTTTCCCGCGAACGCGAACTTGTCACTCTGGTAGTGGACAAGCCACTTCATTCCCATCTGAAAAGAAAAGCGGAAGTGCTGGAATTCCCTTCGTCCCAGAAGGACCTTGAGCATTTCAGGAGTGAGGCCGTTGCGTAGCGGAATTTTCATGCATGCCGTTTCTTCAGGAGGTGAAGCCACTGGGTAGGACGGTCCCCTCTTACAGGATGTATCTGGATCAGCTATCTTCCCGGTGGAAAAAATACCGGCGGGCTCTGAGGAAAGAAGACCGGGACGCCTACGACGAAGTCATGGCACATGCAAAGCATCTGGCATCGGCTTCAGGCTATCAGGCACCACCCGACCCCATGGATGCCCTTTTTCTATCGATAGCCGTGGGACAGCAGAAGGAGATAAGACGCATAAAGAGGAGGCTTGACGGTGAAGGGCTGGATGCTGGACGCCTATCCAAACCATCGGAAGAGGAAGATGGTCGTTTGGCTGAAGACGAATGACGGGGCAAAACGCATCCTCTGCGACTTTTCCCCTCGTTTTTACGTGAGGTCCCGTTCCGACGATTACAAAAGGGTATTGGAAACCTTCCGCGACGAGGCGGGATTCGATTGTCGGTTCAAGAATATGCGCACATCGCTCCTATCTGAGAAGAAGCGGAAGGTCCTAGAGGTGGACCCAGGGTGTTTGGAAAATGTCATGAGGAGGGTCCGGGCATTGGATTCCCTTACGTCTTATGGTGACCTGGAGTTTTTCAATGCCGACATTGACCCGGGCCAGAGATTTCTCATGGAAAATGGCCTTTTTCCCCTTGCAAAGGTGCGTTTTTCTCAGGGAAGATTCGTTATTCTTGACGAACGGGAGGCATTGGATTACGAGGTCCCGCCTTTAAAGGTGTCAGCCCTGGGTGCAAAGGCGGAGGGTTCTGGCGTGTCTTCCCGGGAGAACCCGTTGGAAAAGGCGTGGCTGGACGAAGAGACGTTCCAAGGCAACGACGTAGAAATACTGTCGGCACTCAAAAGTGCGGTTCTCAGCAAGGACCCCGACGTCTTGCTCTGCGAAGGGGGCGATTCCTTTGTCCTTCCGTATCTTTACCGCAGGGCCGAACTATGCGGGGCGGTTTTTCATCTCGGCAGAATCAGGCACGGATGGTCGCCGGCCCTTCCCGAGAGGTCCTACATGACCTACGGCCAGATGGTCTACCGCCCCGCAAGTTACAACATTCCGGGAAGAATCCATGTCGATTCGGAGAGTTCTTTTCTTTACAAGGCAGGGGGTTTGTCGGGCATAATCGACCTTGCTAGGATATCGGGCATCCCGCTTCAAAGGCAGGTGAGGGCCAGCCCGGGAACGGCCATAAGCGCCATGCAGGTCAATCAAGCCATGAGAGATGGAGTCCTCGTGATGTGGAAAAAAAACGTGCCCGAAGCGTTCAAGACCATGCGGGAACTCATGCTTGCCGACCGGGGGGGATTCATTTTCGAACCGGAAACGGGACTTCACGAATCGGTGCTGGAACTGGACTTCGTGTCCATGTACCCGTCAATAATGGTCCGGCACAATCTGAGCCCGGAAACCGTGAAATGTCGGTGCTGTCCCGAATCCGAAAAGAGGGTTCCTGAACTGGGCTACCGCATCTGCGAAAAGAAAGAGGGCCTTCTCCCCAGGATACTGGACCCGGTGGTCGCCCGGAGAATCGAGTACAAGCGCATGAGCCGTGAGAAGGGGGACGAATACTCCCAGCGGTCCGACGTGCTGAAATGGCTTCTGGTGACGTGCTTTGGCTACACGGGATATAAAAACGCCAGGTTCGGGCGCATCGAGTGCCACGAGTCCATCACCGCATACGGCAGGGAGATACTCGTGGATACATCCATCATGGCCGAGGAGATGGGTTTCAGGGTCCTCCACGGCATCGTGGATTCGCTCTGGCTCAAGGGCCCCCTGGATAAGAAGGGCGAGCTTGCGGAGAAGACGGAGGCCCGTCTTGGCATACCCCTGGGCGAAGAGGGTGTCTACAAGTGGATAGTATTCCTGCCAAGCCGGGTCCCTGGTCTTGGTGCCCTGAACCGATATTACGGCGTATTTGAGAACGGCGAAATGAAGCTTCGCGGAATATTCCTGCGCAGGAGGGACACGCCGCCCCTTTTCAAGAAGATGCAGGGTGAAATGCTCTCGATACTGGCCGAAGGTGATGATGCTCAGGGTTTTCTGGACCGCATCCCCGCCGCCTTGGAACTGGCCAGATGGTATCATCGCATCATACATTCTGGCAAAGCGGACCCCGTGGAGATGGTCATGACCAAGAGGGCTACCAGGGCGGTTTCTGGATATTCGGTTTTTACCACGACCAAGGCCGCTCTTATGCAGGCGGAAGCCAACGGTGAAAAGGTCTCCCCTGGCCAAAATGTGAGATTTATTGTGACCGATTCTACCAGCAAGGATTTTTCGCGGCGGGTTAGTATAGAACCGATGCTGGAAGGGGGCGAGTCCTACGACAGGAACTATTATATTTCATATCACGCCAAGTCCGTGGAGAACCTTCTGGCACCCTGGTATGGCGAAGAAGAAATAAAGCGGCTCATGAGAAATGGGGGGGCCGTCCTGGACCCCTCTGGGCTTGAAGGCCAAGGTCACGAAGCGCCTGTCCGTTATTAACGGGGCTTCATCTTCCTGGAACAAGTATGAACCCCTCATCACGGTTGCCAATAGCCCAGCATGTATCGGGGTCCTTCCAGTGCAGGTATCCAGTGTAAGCGGAAACGACGGCGTCGATCTTATCGGCATTGGCTTTCAGTTCCTTCCGGGACATGTTCTTCTTTGGTACCATTTCTTCGGCAACGTTTTCTTCCAAGGACACATCCGAACATCGGTCCATCCATCCCAAAATGCTTTTTTGCCCGGCCAGAATCGTTTCTTTGTTCCCTTTTTTGTAGTGGGGGACTTTGGCAAGAAGCGAGTAAAGACTGGCATAAGGATAAACCTCCATTATCGTGACGGTGCTTTTCTTGGAAAATCTGTCGTCATAGGCGTACCCTTTTTCCTTCATGGCCGATGCCAGTTCTTCGCCCCGAACACTGCCGTATTTGCGGGTGAGCCAGGTCCTGTTGGCTCCGTAGACCGGGATGCCCATTCTCATGAGCGCTACTTCGACGTATCGGCTTCCGCTTGAGTTGGGAACGGCCAAAGGGGCGTCGATGGCGACGATGCCCTTGTCC
>CAZPOY010000129.1:0-4470 GCA_964588345.1 uncultured Thermoplasmata archaeon | reverse complement strand
AGGTTTATTTCAACAACACGGGCAACGGAACGGGTCTCGTGCATCTTGAAGACGTGATCCCTTCGGAAATGACGCTGGTCAATTCATCTATTCCCCCATCCGGGTCCTCGGGCAACGCTTATTACTGGGACCTTTCGGTGGCCCCGGGCACGAACAACGTGCTCATTCTCAATGCAACGGTGAGCGACCTAATGTTCAACGGAACCCTGGTCAACTGGGCTTACCTCAATTACACCACACCCTTTGGATATGATTTCCCCGGTTCTTCCGACTGGGAAGAGGTTCTCGTGCTGAGGCCGTATGTCGCCGTGGAGAAGATTGTGGACGTGCCCATGGCCAGCATCGGCGATTCGGTCAACTACACGATATACCTCAATGTGACGGGAACGGGCGATGCACAGCAGGTCTGGATAAACGAGTCCCTGCCGCTTGGAGTGATTTATGTGAACGACAACGCCACCTCCTTGCCCGGATTCGTCTCCTTAGACCCGGTGAACATGACCTACTTCTTCGCAAATTTGACACAAGGCGAATACTACTTCTGGGTCAATGCCACGGTTACACCTCAAGCGGCCCTTTCGCCTGTAATGACGAACCTGGTGGAATGCGAATACGCCACGGAGAACGGCACTTTCCTGCCGCCGTCGACTTCGGACCAAGCCGTCACGCAACTGGTGAGCCCCAACATTACCGTGGAAAAAACCGTTGACCTTTCAACCGCTTATCCAGGGTCGGACCTTCAATACACGATATGGTTCAACAACACGGGACTCATAGAAGCCGGAACCGTTTGGATAAACGAAACCTTCTCGCCGTGGGTCGAATATGTCAGCGATTCCAACGCGACGGAAAATGGTATCTGGTTGGGATTGGGCCAATGGGTCTTTTACAACGTGCCCGTGGGCAACCACAGTTTCGTCATCAACGTGACCGTAAATGAAACGACGCCGGGCGAAACTCAGGTGCTCAATTATGTGCATCTCAATTATACGACTTCGGGCAACTTCACCATGACCGGTTCTTCGGATACCGCGATAACGGACATCCTGACGCCGAACATTACGGTGAGCAAGAGCGTTTCGACCCCCATCGTCGATAATGGCGAGATTTTCAATTACACCATTACCTTCGATAACAACGGGAACGCCCCGGCCCAGTGGGTCAATATCACCGACCTTCTCCCCTCGGGCATTTCTTACATAAGTTCGTCTCCGACGGGCAACCAAACTGCTGGAACGATATGGTGGAACTTCACCAACGTGGGCGTCGGCAATCATCAGATTGTCGTAACGGTTGTGGCAGACAACATTACCGAAGGGGCAGTATATTCAAACTGGGCTTTCCTCAACTACTCAGATTCACTTGGAAACGTCCTCCCCGGTTCTTCCGACCATGCCAACGTGACGGCGGTTTCCGCCAACGTCACAATTGTCAAGACGACGGATGACCATAACGTCGATACGGGCCAGACATTCCATTATACCCTCTTTGTCGAAAACAGCGGGGACGGGTCGGCCCAGTGGGTCAACGTTTCTGATTCTACACCCGTAGGACTTGATTTCACCAACTTCTCCCTGCCTCCAACATGGATAGACGGAGATGCACATTACTGGAACTTTACGCTAAACCCAGGACAGGCCGAATCAATCGTAATCGAAGTGCTGGTCACGGAAACCACGGACCTTGCGGTCATCACCAATTGGGCTTTCCTCAATTACTCGGATTCGTCAGGTGCATACCTTGGAACGGATTCCGACAGTGCCGTCGTGACCGTTCATTCGCCCATGCTGGACGTGGTCAAGACCGTCGACGTTTCTCAAGCCCAGCCCGGTGACACCCTCACTTATGTGATAACCGTGGAAAACTCAGGTACGGGACCAAGTGGCTGGGTCAACGTCACAGACGTTCTGGACCCCTTTGCCGATTACGTCGATTCATGGCCGACGGGCAACCAGACGGGAAGCGTGCTCTGGTGGAATTTCACAGGTCTTGCGCCCCTTTCGACGCTTGAGATAACCGTATCGGTGATCGTGAACGCTTCGGCTACCCAGGATTACAATCTCACCAATTGGGCTTATCTGAACTACTCGGATGTATCCGGGACTCCCCTGGATGTGCCCAAGTCCGACAACGCAACCACCCAGATATTCACGTGGCCCGTCATCGAAGTCGTGAAGGTGGCGGACAGCTACTGGGTCAACAACGGCGACTGGGTCAATTATACGATTTATTACACCAACACAGGTTCCACAAACGCAAGCATCGTAAACATTACCGATGTCCTGGACCTGGGCAATCTGACGATAATCGACAATGGGTCGGGAGAACTGGGCGGAAACACGCTTTATTGGAATCTCACGGACGTGACGCCGGGCAACCACAGCATCGTGGTAACCGTGCAGGTTAATACGTCAAGCAACGGAACCTGGATATGGAACTGGGCATACCTCAATTACACGGACAGCGTGGGCAACCCGCTTCCGGGTAGCAATGACAGCGTGGTCCTTGCAGTAAGCAACGTAACGGCCACCGTTGAGAAATCCCCTTCAACACCAACGGTTCAGCCCGGAGACGATTATTCATTTACGATTCATTTCAATATGACGGGCAATGCAAGTTACGTCAACATCACCGACATTTTGCCGGACGATTCGCAGTACGTAAGTTCCTGGCCCGCAGGCAACCAAACTGGAAACCTACTTTGGTGGAACTTCACAAGCGTCGTTTCGGGCGATTACGAGATAATCGTCAATCTTACGGCGAACAATTCGCTTGCGGACGGCACAGTTCTCAACAACGTGGTTCAGATGGTCATGGCCGATTCGGGCGGAATCGAATTTCCCATCCAACAGGATTCGGCGTTTGTCACGGTTTTGGCACCCGAGTTTGTCCTGGACAAATCCGTTTCGCAGTCCCAGGCGTACCCAGGAGAAACCCTGGTTTATGCGATAATGTTCGAAAACACGGGCCTGGGAACGGCTGGATACGTCAACATCACTGACATCCTGCCTCCGGAAGTCCAATACGTATCCGATGATGCAGATGCCAGTGCTTCAACGGCGCCGTATTACAACGCCGGAACATCGACGCCACCGGGATTCTACGCTTTCGAGAACGTGCCTCCGGGTACCTATGTATTCAACATCACCGTCTTTGTCAACGACACGACGGATGGGGCAAACGTTGTCAATGCCATTCAACTGAACTACACCGATGCCAACGGCGGGGACTATCCGGGCATGCCGGCCCAGGATGCCTTTGAAATAAGAAGCGCACAGGTGACAATCACGAAGGTATCCGTTCCTGGAACCGTTGACCCATGGGGCGTTTTCAATTACTCCATTAACTACACCAACAGCGGAAGCGGCAATGCGACATACGTGAACATCACGGACGTTTTGCCTGCTGGAGTCACCTTCGATTCCGCCGTCCCTGCACCTTCGGGACAGTCGGGCCAGACCCTCTGGTGGAATATCACAAACGTGGCCCCGGGAACTTATCCGATTAACATTTCCGTGATTAACGACGTCGTGACCGATGACACTTCACTACTCAACAACGTCACCTTGGCGTATGAATACGACAACGGTGTTGCTGGAGGAATGGATTACGACACGGCCGTGACCATTGTTACAGCCCCTGTTCTTACCATATCCAAGACGACAGACCCGCTTAGTGCGGAGACCGACACATTCGTCAATTACACCATAGACATCGACAACACGGGCTCCGGTTCTGCCGGTTTCGTAAATGTCACGGATGTTCTTCCCGTGGGAGTCATATTCAATTCATCTTCCGTGCCAATTTCTGGACAATCGGGACAGACTCTTTATTGGAACTTCACCAACATGGCCCCGACAAATTCCACGACGATAATCGTAACAGTACTCGTGACCTCTCTTAACGACGGAGAAGTCTTGATAAACACGGCGACGGTCAATTACACGGGCGCATTTGGAAATTACTACGATGAGGAGACCGATACTTCGCCTCTGACCGTCATCGCACCCCTGCATCCTTTGGTCATCGTGGACAAAATGCAAAGCGACCAATACGCTCATCCCGGAGACGTTATTACCTATACGATTTGGTACAACAACTCGGGAACGGGACCTGCGGACTGGGTGAACATCACTGATACCTTACCCGACGGAACGGTCCTCTGGTGGAACTTCACAAACGTGCCCGTTGGCAACCATTCCTTCACCTACGATTACACGGTACCGGAATGGGCAGACGGGTCGGCCTTGGTGAACTCCGTTGAGATGGAATATATCTATGACGTTGCGGACATCCGAACGGACAACGCCACCACCATAGCATATGTGGTCAATCTGACGGCCACGCTGGAAAAGGTGCCATCCACGACGCTGGTCAACCCCGGCGACGTTCTTACCTATACCATTTACTACAACATAACGGGCAATGCGACCTACCTCAATGTCACCGACGTCCTGCCGGCGGAAGTGC
>CAZPOY010000128.1:0-4579 GCA_964588345.1 uncultured Thermoplasmata archaeon | reverse complement strand
TTTATTATTTCCGCAATTACGCGTATTTCCAGATTGCTACCGCTGAAATGTTTCCAGTGCTACCGTTCGCTGTTCATGGCAGAAATTTGCGCTTGAACGCCGGCCATGGCCGCGGCGGTTTTCTTTCCGCCCTTTGCCGCTTTTTGCTCCTTGACGTATTCGGTAACCCGGTTCATTATGTCATACTTCGGGATGTAGCTTGTTGCGTAGTCTCCAGACTGGAAGACGGGGTCGTTCATGACAACTTCGTGGAACGGAATGTTGTTGCGAACGCCGGCTATCTGGTATTCCCATAGGGCTCTCTTGGTCCTCTGGATGCATCTGTCCCGGTTCTCGGCCCAGACTATGAGTTTGGCCATCATGGAATCGTAGAACGTGGGAATCTCAAATCCCTGATACACTCCTGAATCGATTCTAACACCAGGTCCGGACGGTTCCGCATACCGCTTTATCTCTCCGGGAGCGGGCATGAAGTTGTTCAACGGGTCTTCTGCGTTAATCCTGCACTCGATGGCATGCCCCCGGGCCTGTATGTCTTCCTGTTTGTACTGCAATGGAAGGTCCGAACCCACGCGTATCATCTCAACGGCAAGGTCCACGCCCGTGCAAATCTCCGTTATCGGATGTTCGACCTGGAGACGGGTGTTCATCTCCAAAAAGTAGTACTTGTCTTTTTCACCCTTCTCCTTGGCAGGAGCATACATGAATTCGCAGGTTCCCGCGTTGTGATATCCCGCGGTTTTGGCTGCCAGAACGGCCTGTTGGCCCATCTCCTCCCTCATCTCCGGCGTCAAAGCGCAGGAAGGGGTCTCCTCAATGAGCTTCTGGTGCCTTCTCTGGACGGAACATTCCCTCTCGTTGAGGTGTATGATGTTGCCATCCTTGTCGCCTATGACCTGGAATTCCACGTGACGGGGGTCGTCAACGTACTTCTCGATGAAAACGGCGTCGTCGCCAAATGAACTCTTGGCAAGCCGCCTTACCGATTCGAGGGCTTTTTCCATCTCTTGTTCGTTTTCGACCTTGACGATGCCGATGCCACCACCACCAGCCGATGCTTTGAGCATGACGGGGTAGCCGATTTGGTGAGCGATGTCCTTGGCCTTCTCGTGGTCCGCTATGGCTTCTGTGACGCCGGGAACCACGTTAACGCCCGCCTCTATCATGGACCTCTTGGAATCTATCTTGCTGCACATCAACTTCATGGAATCCACCGGAGGACCGATGAACTCAATGTTGTTGTCAGCGCACATCTTGGCAAAAACCGCATTCTCTGCTAGGAAACCGTATCCCGGATGAATGCCGTCAACGCCTGCATCCAGGGCCACCTCGATGAGCTTATCCATGACGAGATAGCTCTTGGCAGCCGGTCCCGGCCCTATGTTGTACTTTTCATCAGCGTATCGGGCAAAAAGGGCCCTCTGGTCCGCGTCCGAATAAACGGCTACGGTGGGTATCCCAAGTTCTTTGCAAGCCCGGAATATCCGGATGGCGATTTCGCCCCTGTTGGCAACCATTACCTTTTCCAGCAATCCGGCCACCCCTACAATATCTGCATGAGAACGTCGCCTGTTTTGACCGCGTCCCCTTCTGCGACGAATATTTCTTTGACTTCGCCTTCCAGGTCCGCCGTCACATCGCTTTCCATCTTCATGGCTTCCAGAATGGCTATCACGTCGCCTTTCTTCACCGTGTCACCGACGGCCACCTTGATTTTCCAGACGTTGCCCTGCATTCCCGTTTTCTGGGCCCCTTCGATGTTCTTTAGGTCTGCCGGACCGGGTCCCGCGTCGCCTCCTCCTGCCACCATGAATCCTCCGGTGGGTTCGACCTTGACCTCAAAGAAGTCCCCATCAACCTCAACGTTGAATTCCGTGGGTATCTGAGCAGGTCCGCCTACCTTGCGGGCCTCTGGAGGTTCTATTTCAAGATAAATGTCATCCAGTTCGGGGAAGAACGATTTTACGAATGCCCGGGTCTTCTCGTTTTCGATGCCAAGAGGCAGGTCTTCCGACGTGAATTCCGGTTCGGCTTCGCCCTTTAGGAACTTGAGCCCGACTTCGGGATAAATCGCATAGGTCATGTAATCCTCTTCTTTGGTGATGAGGGATTTGTCGCCTATCTTCTCGTTGAGTTCGGACTTCCTCTTGTCCCACATGGGTTCGAGGTAATCGGCGGGTCTCTTGTCAAGAACTTCATCTTTCCAATTATCGCCAAGGACCTTTTTCATGATTTCGGGCTTTATCTCCCCGGGGGGCGTTCCGTAAAGCCCCTTGCAGTAATCCTTGGTCTCCTTGGGTATCTTCTTGTAGCGGCCAAACAGGACGTTCATCACGGCCTGGACGCCGACCACTTGACTCGTGGGGGTTACTAGAGGCGGATAGCCGAGTTCTTCCCGGACCTTTGCCGTTTCTTCAAGAACAGCATAATACTTGTCCGACGCCCCTTGGGCTTCCAGTTGAGAGACCAGATTCGAAAGCATTCCGCCGGGAATTTGATGGACCAGAACGGACGGGTCAACCTTCATGGCCTCCTGCCTTATGAGATGTCTATACTTCTTCCACATCTCCATGAAATACTTGCGAATTTCTATGAGAAGTTCCATGTCATAACCGGTGTCCCATTCCGTTCCCTTGAGGGCCGCCACGATGCTTTCCGTGGGTGGATGGCCGGTTCCGCCGCTTATCGGGGACATGGCCGTATCAAGTATTGGTGCTCCGGCTTCAACACCCCTCATGTAAGCCATGCCCGTCATGCCGGAAGTGGAGTGCGCGTGAAGGTCCAACGGAACTTTGCCACCTGCGTCGTAGTATCCCGTGACGATGTCGTAAGCCCTTTGGGGAGAAATCATCCCCGCCATGTCCTTGATGCAAACGCTCTCGCATCCCATCTTCTGCATTTCCAAAAGGTCGGAAACGTATCTTTCAACGGTATGCACGGGGCTGATTGTGTAAGAGATGCAACCCTGGGCATGGGCACCGTTCTCCTTGACCGCCTCAATGGGAACCTTCATGTTTCTCAGGTCGTTGAGTGCGTCGAATATCCTGAATATCTCGATGCCGTTCTTGTTGGCGAAATATATGAATTTCTTCACGATGTCATCGGGGAAATTCCGGTAAGCGACTATGTTCATGGCTCTTTCGAGCATCATCATCTTCGTGTCCGGCATCTTTTCCTTTATCCTGTGGATTCTCTCCCATGGGTCTTCGTTGAGGTATCGTATGGGTACGTCGAAGGTTGCCCCTCCCCACATTTCAACTGCCCAGTATCCCACTTGGTTCATCTTGTCCAGTATGGGTACCATGTCATCGGTTCTCATGCGCGTGGCTAGAATGGATTGATGCCCGTCTCTTAGGACTAACTCTGTAAGTTTTACCATCTGCTCATCTCCAGAACGGGGGTCCTGTGGTGCTTGGATAAAAGGAATATAAATAAATGTTTCGTGGGATTTTGGTGAAAACGCACCAATAATTTAAAAAGCAGAATGGAGATATTATTACGGGAGGTACATGCAGGAAAATAGCGGATTCCTTCGACTGGAAAAGAAGGAACTGGACGAAATCAAGAACCTTTACGAAACGGTGATGAACGTGGCATCCCATGGACTATTCTTTCGAGCAGGGAAGATCATCGGCAAACGATATGTGGAGAACGGATTTGAAGAAGACTATTATCCTTCCGTATCCAACGCAATGGTTTCGGAGAATTGGGCGGGAAACATAGAATTCAACGGTGGCTCGGTCAGGGTGGATAATTCCATTGAAGTGCTCAATGGAAAGGGTGAATGCACTTGCCACATGCTCAGAGGCGTGCTTTCAACGGTCATTGAAAACAAGAGGGGAAAATGCACCGTCCGGGAAATCGCATGCCAATCCCAGGGCGACGAAAGCTGCATTTTTGAGATAGGGGGCGGACCACGATGAATTTCCAGAGGGTGAAAACGGGGATTCCGGGCATGGATGAGATGTGCCAGGGCGGTTTTCCTCTACCGTCAACAACGCTCTTGGCCGGGGAACCAGGTACGGGGAAAACCACGCTGGCTGTGCAATCCCTCTTTTCCGCGGCAAAAGCGGGAGAATGCGGACTTTACATAACCGCGATATCCGAACCGCAGTGGGTGGTTCAGAAGTTCCTTTCGACCTTTTTGTTTTACGACCAGGAAATCGTGGAGAACGACACCGTTGTATTCTTTGACGTATCGGAAAAGCTGAGAAACGACCCGATGAGCACCCTTAACGAGATGAGAGGGTTGGTGGAAACTTACAACCCGCAACGCATCGTGATAGACCCGCTGACGCCATTTACAGACGTGATAGACCAGGAGACAACGGCTAGGGACTTCATGCATGAGCTTTTCGCCCTATTCAAGGTATGGAATGCGGCTTCGATTGTAACCGCGGAGATGAGTTACGGAGACATACCCCATTCATTGGAGGGATACATGGCCGACAGCGTCATCGTGCTCTCCTATCCCGAAGAAGAACGGGTCAGTCGAAAATACCTTGAAATAATGAAGATGTGTGGCACCAAGCACGTCACGGGGAAGCAGCTTGTTGACATCTCGCAGAAAGGATTCAGC
>CAZPOY010000127.1:3260-4613 GCA_964588345.1 uncultured Thermoplasmata archaeon | reverse complement strand
GTTAAAGAAATCTACTTGCCGGGGGTAAGACTTGACCCATATCAGCGATGACATGATAGCGGAACTCAAAGAAAACGCCAGGAAAATAAGAGCCAGCATCATACGCTCAATTTACCATGCCGGGTCAGGCCATCCCGGTGGCTCGCTCTCGGCAACAGACATCATTACTGCACTTTATTTTCACGAAATGAAGCACGACCCGGAAAATCCCAGTGACCCAGACAGGGACCGACTGGTTTTGAGCAAAGGGCACGCAGCTCCCGCCTTGTACGGTGCTTTGGCGTATTCGGGGTATTTCCCGGTAGAAGAACTGGACAACCTCAGGAAGTTGGGGCATTTTCTGCAAGGGCACCCCGACATGAGAAAGACGCCGGGAGTGGACATCTCCACGGGTTCGCTGGGGCAAGGGCTTTCCATTGCAGTAGGCATGGCTCTTGCAGGCAGGATAGACCGGCGGGACTACAACATTTATACCATCCACGGCGACGGGGAGATACAGTCAGGCCAGATTTGGGAGGCCGCCATGTCCGCTTCGCATTTCAAGCTCAACAAGATAATTTCGTTTCTCGACCGGAATCACCTCCAGATAGACGGAAGGACCGATGACGTGATGACCATCGAACCCATATTCTCCAAGTTCAAGGCCTTCGGCTGGTACGTTCAGACGGTGAACGGCCATGACTTCAAGGAGATTCTTCACGCCATCGAGAAAGCCAAGAAGAACGACAGCAAGCCGTCGATAATAATCGCCAACACCATCAAGGGCAAAGGCGTGTCCTTCATGGAAGGTTCTCTGGCTTTCCACGGAAAGAGCCCTGACAAAGAGCAGTATGAAAAAGCCATGGAAGAACTGGGGGGTGAGGCCTGATGGACTGGACCTACAAACCCCAGAGAAAGGCATTTTCAGAAGCCCTGGTCGAACTGGGCAGGCAAAGGAAGGACATTGTGGTAACCGGCGCGGACCTCTGTTCATCGACCAAATCGCTGGATTTTGCCAAGGAATTCCCGGAAAGGTTCTTCAATTTTGGCATAGCGGAACAGAACATGATGTGCGCTTCAGCAGGGCTTGCCGCCTGTGGCAAGGTGGTATTTCCCAATACCTTCGCGGCCTTTGCAACGGGCAGGGTCTATGACCAGGTCAGGCAATCCATCTGCTACCCCAATCTGAATGTGAAGATAGTGGCCACCCACGCGGGCATTACCGTTGGGGGCGATGGCGCATCGCATCAGATAACCGAAGACATAGCCCTCATGAGGGTCCTGCCCAACATGACCGTGGTGGTTCCGGCCGATGCCGAAGAAACCCATAAAGCGGTGAAAGCCGTAGCGGATTATCCTGGCCCCGTGTACATG
>CAZPOY010000127.1:0-3250 GCA_964588345.1 uncultured Thermoplasmata archaeon | reverse complement strand
GACAAACGTTCCGAGTATCACCAAAGATGTGGATTTTGCCGTAGGCAAGGCATCGATACTGAGAGAAGGGAAGGACCTGACCCTGATAGGCTGCGGCATAATGGTGTCGCGCTGCCTGATGGCGGCCAACATCCTTTCGGAACACGGCATCGAAGCCAAGGTTGTCAACATGAGCACCATCAAGCCCATTGACGAAACAACCATTATCCGTGCGGCCAGGGAAACCGGGGCGATAGTCACTGCCGAGGAGCATAATCTTGCCGTTGGCATGGGCAACATCGTCTCAATGGTTCTAGCCGAGAATGCGCACGTTCCCATGAAACGGGTCGGCATACCTGACGTATTTGGCGAATCGGGGGAAAGCGACGAACTCATGGAGAAGTACGGGCTCACCGTTGAAAACATCGTTGATGCGGCCCATGATGTGATACACAGGAAAAGGAGATGATGCGAATGAAGATATTCTTAGACACGGCAAATGTGGAAGAAATAAAGGAAGCCAGCACCTGGGGCATAGTAGATGGAGTGACGACGAACCCCTCGCTGATAGCCAAGGAAGGCAAGGACTTTGAGAAGGTTGTCAAGGAGATATGCGATATTGTGGACGGTCCCATTTCAGCCGAAGTGGTATCCACGGAATCAGAGGGAATGATAAAGGAAGCCAGAAAAATTGCTGACATCCACCCCAACATCGTTGTGAAAATCCCCATGACCGACCAGGGACTCAAGGCCGTTTCCGTGCTTTCCAACGAAGGCATCAAGACCAACGTGACCCTGGTTTTCAGTCCCGGCCAAGCCCTTCTGGCAGCCAAGGCGGGTGCCACTTACGTATCGCCCTTCGTGGGGCGACTCGACGACCTTTCCCAGTACGGCATGCAGATGGTTTCCTTCATCGTGGAGATATTCGACAATTACGGATTCGACACGGAGATAATCGTAGCGTCGGTTCGCCATCCCATTCACGTATTGGAATCAGCAGAAATGGGCGCTCACATCGCCACCGTTCCTTTCAAGGTCCTCGAGAAGATGCTGCACCATCCCATGACCGACATCGGCCTACAGAAGTTTTTGGACGACTGGGAGAATGCTAAAGACGTGAGGAAGAAGAGCACGTATTGGCGCTGAATCGCATCAGGCGTCATTTTTTCGGAATCCTGATTTCTCCGTACCGGGTCATCCCCAAGTTTTTCTCGCTTGCACAACCACGAATGACCCCTCCCCCGTTCCCTCCTTCACAGGACATTCCTCTTCGACTTCTTTCAGATGGCCAAATATCGTTTGAACGCACCGAGGGTCCCTGAATCCTGCATCCTTGAGGTGAGACAGCACCTCATCCACGGAAAAAAAGGTGGCGTGGCGGTAGAATTCACTTTTTTGGCGATTGTCATGATACCTTTCTCCCAAGGGGCTTTCCTTGTCGACGAATCCGACTATCAAAAATCCTCCATCTTTCAGAACGCGACCCGCCTCTTCGAAAGACCTAACCACATCGTTGACGAAGCATATGGTTGTTACCATGAGCACGAAATCGAAGGTGTCGTCTTCGAAGGGAAGTTCTTCGGCAACACCTTCCGTGACGTCGATTCCGCGCAGTCTTGCCATCTGGCCCATCTTTTCCGACGGTTCGACTCCGGTTTTGATGCCCAAAGGACCGCTGAAGCGTCCCGTGCCCACACCGACTTCCAACCCTTTGCCTTTTTTCGGCATCATTTTCCTTATGGCCCGCAGTTCTGCATGATAGGCCAGGGGGTGCTTATTGAACCAAGCATCATATTTGTCGGCATTTTCCTCAAAGGGTCTGACACCATTCATCGTCTCAAATTGTGGTTTGCATTGGCAATACTTAACTTGTTTGCCGAAAACCAAGACCGACTTTTAACAACCTCTTACTCACTTACATTTTTTTCGATGTACCGCCATGCCAAAAGCACAACCTATGCGTCAGTCATCACAAGTTCGCCGTTTTTAACGCCTTTGATGGCCAATATGCTGTCAGCGAGTTTCTTCAATCTGGTCGCCTCTCCCCGGACTATCAGAACCTCAAGACACATCTTTTCGTCCACGTGAACGTGGGTCGTGGAGGCAATCTCTTCAAGGTGGTGGTGCTGAAAATGCTGAAGCCGGCTCGTAACGTCCCCCTCGTGGTGGTCGTAGATGAAGGTGATGGTCCCAATCATCCGACCGGACCCCATTTTGACTTTTTCATCCCGAAGGGCCTTCCGTACAAGGTCCCGGATGGCCTCGGAACGATTCGCATACCCCTTGCCTTTTATCATTTTGTCAAATTCCTCAAGCAGTTCGGGTTCAAATGATACGCCTACTCTTTCAACGGGCATGGTAACACTTCTGGAGTGACAAGGTAGCACGATTATATTAGTCTTGCTACCGAAAGAATATTATACGTCCTTCATATGGGCGTAACACGAATGCGAGATAATTGCTACCGAGGTGAATGAAAATGGCATGTTTCCTTGTACCCGCTGCGCAAGCCGTCGCAACAACCATCGCTCAGAAGGCCATGGGAAAAGAGATGGCGGAAAAGATGAAGATAAAATGGCTCAACGGAATGCTCTGGGGAGGCGTAGTCGTTCTTGCCGTAGAGCATGTATGGCACGGTGAAATCGTTCCTTGGCCACCCTTCCTGACCGCCATGGAAAATCCTGCGGAAATCGGACCCATGCTCAACGAGATGGCCGTCATAGGCGGGACGATGACGCTGACGATAACCTTCGTTTGGATGGTGATGGTAATCATATCCCACGTCCTGGCGAGAAAAGCCGGTTCAAAAATGCCCGTGGGCGTTTAGTCGAAGGGAGGAAAGAAGATGTGGCTGATATTGATTGCACTCGCAGCCGTGATGTCAACGGTACTTTGGTATTTCAGCGATAAGGCCAGGGAGAGATACAACGTTGGCGTCCTCAATCTCATTCTCTGGGGAACGGCAATCATGTTCTTCGTGGACCACGTCGTGGCATATTTGGCTGAGGGAGGACCGTTCCTGGAAGTTGATTTGGAAGCATTTTTGCTCTCGATTGTCCTGCTCCTAACGGCATTTCTTGCTTGGTGTGTCGTTTTGTTTTGGAAGGACCCAAGAGGCCAGTTCAAGGCAATCGTCAGGTGATGCCCGGGGGTAGTTCAAAAAGCAATGGGGCAACGGGGATTCAAAGAAAAAGTATATCTACGACAATCAAGTTCATGGCGATTAGGTGATGAAGTTCACCTTGGCACAAGCCAGAACCGCTCAAGCTGA
>CAZPOY010000126.1:0-4648 GCA_964588345.1 uncultured Thermoplasmata archaeon | reverse complement strand
ACCGGTTTCGGGCAAAGCCAACAAAGAGGTCGTTTCCTATCTCCAGGCCGTCTTTCCCCAAGCAACCCATCTCGAGATGACCTCTGGATTGAGAAGTAGAAGAAAGAAGATAACGATTCAGGGGCTGAGTGAAGAGGCCGTTTTGAAGACGATTACGGAGAAAATCGATGAATGAGCACGAAAGGAGAGCCAAGGTCCTGATGATAATCCAAAAACTTCGGGAACTAGGTCCGGAAACGGCTGTCATCGTGGAGGGGAAAAAGGATACCCGGACATTGCGGTTCCTGGGCATAACTTGCCCCATCGAAGAGGTCAATAGGGGCGAGTCCCTCGTTGTATTCGCCGAGAAGATGGCAAAGCGTTACAGTCACTTCATCGTCCTTACGGATTGGGACAGGAGCGGAGGACAGATAGCCCGCCATCTCAAAGATTTTTTTCATGGCTTCCCCGTGGAACTAGATGAAGAAATAAGAAGGGAACTGGCCAACCTTACGACCAAAGAAATACGCACCGTCGAAGGATTGAGAAATTACGTGCGGCGGGCGCTCAACGACGAAAAGGCAATCATGCTTTTTGAATCTGCCAAAAAATGATATACGTTCAAAGCAATCCCCTTGATGATGTTGCCGATGATGGAATTGTATCCGGGGAATTTTTCGGAGGTTAAAAGTGCTCTGATGGAGGCCACCAGCAGCGATTCCCCCCTTCTCATATTCGACAGGAGAGGAATCAGGGACAACAGGCCCAGCGATGACCAAATCGCCGAACTGTCCAACCTGGGCCGTCCATGGGTATATGCAGGGTCCAGAAACGCAGGGATGTCCATGGACATACTCGTTCTGGGTGCAAGAAAGGTCGTCTTGGGCACGGAACTTCTCTTCTCGCTTGAGGAATTGGACAGGCTTTTGGAACTTACCCCCAATGTCATCCTGATGATACAGGTTGATGAGGACGGGTTGCTAAATATTTCTGGAAGATTCACCTTGAAGGACATCATTGAAAAGGCACCCGAATGGTTTGAAAAAGGGATGAACAACGTGATAGTCGATGGGAGAAGGACGTCCGGCCCACCCTCTCTTTTATCGGACCTTGATGATGAAAAGTTTAAGATACATGGAATGGGTTTTCACCACCCGAACGTCGAACGGGTCGTCCCTTTCGACCAATGGAGACCGGAAAATGAATGAGAAGGAAATGAAGAAGATACTGGCTTACGTCTTCCAGGCCAAGGGTGTCGATGAGATGGACAGGAAGAAATTCGTAATGGACCTATCCATGAAAAGAAAATGGATGATGTATTCTGAAGCCGTGGCTTTGGTAGAGAACATGACCGAAGCCGGATTGCTGGACGAAAAGGAAGGCACTCTCATTCTGAAATTCGACAAAGAGACGGTAAAGGTATCCTCCGATTTTCGCCCCGGTCGTTTCGAAAAAAGCGTTTCTGAAAAGAAAAGCCAGGAAAGAGATGACCAAGGCAAGGACGAAGAAGAAGGAGGGGAAGCCATGGACAAGGAAGACGCCATAATAGGCGACTGGAGCATTTCCAAGGACATCATTCTGGATTCAAAGGCGAAATGGAAGGAAACCCTGGGCGTGGGAGAAGGGGGCGCGCTGATACTGGCCGGTTACGAGAATGGAGCCGACGTTTCGGAATTGATAAATTTTGCAAGAGAAAAAGATTCTCTGAATCAATGCTGAGGAGATGATAAAATGAATTACGAGGGACCGAAAAGTTATCGTGAAGCAGGCGTCGACATTGACGCTTCGGACGAAGCAATCAATTCGCTGTTGGACATATTGAAATACAAGCGTGAAGGACTGGGAGCACCCATCGAGATGAAAGGGGGCTTTGCCGGCCTCGTCGATTTTGGTGAATATGGCCTATCCCTTTGCACCGATGGCGTCGGGACCAAGATGCTCGTGGCTGAAGCCATGGACAAGTTCGACACCGTGGGCATTGACTGCATGGCCATGAACGTCAATGACATGATATGCATCGGTGCAACACCGTTGGCTTTCGTAGATTATCTTGCCGTCAGCAAACCCGATTCGGAAGTCATAAAGGAGATAGCCGTTGGCCTAAACCGAGGCGCGGAGCTAGCCGACGTGACGATAATAGGTGGTGAAACGGCGGAACTGCCTGAGATGATAAACGGCTATGACCTTGCGGGAACGGCACTGGGTTTTGTCAAGAAAAAGGACCTTGTGGATGGTACCGACATCAGCCCCGGAGACCTGGTGGTAGGCATACCTTCAAGCGGCATTCATTCCAATGGCCTTACTCTGGCCCGGAAGATTGTCGAAGGGGCGAAACTACCTCTGCATCAAAAAGAGGTGAGGTTGAACAAATCCGTGGGAGAAGAACTGCTGACCCCGACGGTGATTTACGTGAAGCCAATTCTCGAAATCCTCCAGTTCCATGAGGTCAAGGGGATGGCCAACATCACCGGCGGAGGTCTCAAAAATCTCCTTCGCATGAAAAAGGGTGTTGGATTCGACATTGATGAACCGCTTCCGATACTTCCCATATTCCAATTCCTCCAGGAACTTTCCGAAATAGATGACAAGGAGATGTATACGACATTCAACATGGGGATGGGCTTTGCCATCGTTGCATCGGAAGAGGCCGTTGACGGAATCATCAAGACGCTGAAGGCCAACAACCTTGATGCCGAGGTCGTTGGAAGGGTCGTGGACAAGAAAGGCGTTGCCATCGGTACGGAAGTTCTCGAGTAGTTTTCTACGAAAGGATAAAATCTCACATCACCTTCTCTTTGGTGTGGGAAAATGACCAACGAAGCCGACAAATCCAAAAAAACCTTCAAAGCCCCCAGGGGCACGGACATTGAATGCAAGAACTGGCGCCAAGAATCGATTTTTCGAATGCTCATGAACAATTTGGAGAACGCCGAAATGCCCGAGGAGTTGATAATTTACGGAGGCACGGGCAAGTGTGCCAGGGACTGGAAATCCTTTGACGCCATTGTTCGGTCGCTCAAATCTTTGGAAAATGACGAAACCCTGCTGATGCAGTCGGGCAAGCCCGTTGGCATATTCCAGACACATGAAAATTCTCCAAGGGTGCTAATAACCAATTCACATCTCGTTCCGCGCTGGTCCAACTGGGAGGAATATCACAAGCACGAGGAGATGGGACTCATCGTTTACGGTCAGATGACCGCAGGGGGTTGGGCTTACATCGGCACGCAAGGAATCATCCAGGGAACGTACGAAACATTTGCTGAACTGGCCAGGCAAAATTTCGGACCCGACCTAAAAGGCAAAGTCGTTTTAACAGGCGGGTGCGGAGGCATGGGCGGAGCTCAGCCCCTTTCCGTAACCATGGCAAAAGGGGTGGCCCTGGTCGTGGAGGTGGACCCCAAGCGCATCGAAAAGCGGGTGAAGATGGGATACTGTGACAAGATGATGACCGACCTGAACGAAGCCCTAGAAGAGATTGCAAAGGCAAAGGAAACGGAAACCCCCCTATCCATTGGACTAGTGGGAAACTGTGCGGACGTCTATCCAGAACTCCTGGAACGTGGCTTCCAACCGGATGTGGTTACCGACCAGACCAGCGCCCACGACGCCCTCAATGGTTACGTTCCGGGTGGGATGACCCTTGAAGACGCGTTGAAATTGAGAAAGGAGAACCCCGAAGAATACATGGATAAGAGCATGAAGTCCATGGCAAGGCACGTAGAAGCGATGCTGGAGTTCCAGAAAAGGGGATCGGTTGTATTCGATTATGGCAATAACATAAGGGCCCAGGCGAAGGAATACGGAGTCGAAAACGCCTTTGATTTCAAGGGCTTCGTTCCGCTTTACATTCGTCCGATGTTCTGTGAAGGGAGAGGCCCATTCAGGTGGATTGCCATGTCAGGAGACCCCGAAGACATACTGAAAACCGACAAGGTAGTGTTGGACCTTTTCCCCGAGGACGAGACCCTGCACAACTGGATTCATCTTGCAGAGGAGAAATTACCATGGGAAGGACTTCCGGCAAGGGTTTGCTGGCTGGGCTATGGGGAGCGTGAGAAATTCGCCCTCAAGATAAATGAGATGGTCCGCACTGGAGAACTCAAGGCGCCGATTGTCATAACCAGAGACCATTTGGATTGCGGTTCGGTCGCTTCTCCCAATCGGGAGACCGAAGGGATGAAGGACGGGTCCGATGCCATTGCCGACTGGCCTCTTCTCAATGCCATGATAAACATATCCGCAGGGGCAGACTGCGTGGCCATACACAATGGAGGAGGGGTCGGAATAGGTTATTCGACGCATGCAGGAATGCACGTTGTCTGCGACGGCACCAAAGAAGCGGATGAACGCATTAGCCGTGTGTTCAAAACGGACCCCGGTATGGGCATAGTAAGACACGTGGATGCGGGATACCAAAAGGCAAAAGAGGTCGCCAGCAGAGAAGGCATAAATATTCCCATGATGGACTGAGCAGACAAAGATTGATTGTTCCACATGAAAAACCACGAAATAAACATGGGCGAAAACTTTGTCAAAATAAGATATTAAATGTCAAAGTCGCGATACATACGCTTCCATTCGCTAATGCCCACCTCTATTTTTTCCCACCGTACCGTCCGCCCACCTTTTCCCCTTTGGGCAAAACGTGGGCGAAAATTTCCTCAGG
>CAZPOY010000125.1:0-4710 GCA_964588345.1 uncultured Thermoplasmata archaeon | reverse complement strand
ATAGCCGATGTGCTCTCACAACTTGTTGCCAAGTTGCTCGAACAACCTCTGCATATTCTTCATTATGGATATTTGACCAAGGTCTTGAGCAATTCCCGTGACTTGCGCCTTGGCTGGAAAAACCGTGTTTTCTATTTAAGAATTTCAGTCATCTCATTATGTTTTTAGTTCGGACAACTTATGAAAAGCGATTCCGCATTCACCACATACGCCGGACCCTTCCGGATGAACGTAAAGTTTCATGTTTCCGCAGTGGGGACAGGCGTATCCGTGGTCCTTGTACTCAAGGTCGTCTGTGGTTTCTTCTTTGATTACTTCCTGAATCTCAGGTGAGTTCTCAACAATTATGCCATGTCTGGCGATAAAATGTTTGAAACCGGCGATTCTTGAAATGAGTATGCCAAGCATGATGAAGCCAAGGAAACCCCAAAGCGCATAAACGACAACGATGTCGCTATCCTCTGGAATGTAATACATCATTAAGCTGGCGATTGTTCCAACGATTATGATCGGTACAAACCACAATACAAGTTTTTTAACGAAGAATTGTATGTTCTTCTGTTTCACCTGTGCTTCTAAATCTTTATCTTTGGGCATAAGAGCACCGTCATGCAAATCCGGCAAACGCTATAAATAGATTTCCTTGAAAGAACCGTTCATAATTACCTATCTTTCCCTTTCCATCTTTTCGCTGAGTATCGGTTTTCTCGCTGCCAGCGTTTCATCAACCCTCGCCCTAGCCAGGTTTTCCGGATGCGATTCCCCGGCATTTTCCACGGCTTCCCTGATGGCTTCGACAAGATGGTCCAATTCTTTCTTGGTGGCCGATTCGGTTGGCTCAAACATCAACGCTTCTGGTACAAGAAGAGGGAAGTATATCGTCGGGGCGTGAATACCCTGGTCCAGTAGATACTTGGCGATGTCAGTGGCATGAATGCCCTTTTCATCGGCAAGCTTCCGGGCGGTTGCTACGAATTCGTGCTTCCTCCAACCTTCGTACGGAACCGTTATGTGTTCTTTAACACCGTTCATTACGTAGTTGGCATTGAGGACGGCCTTTTCGGTGGCTTCGGTTAGTCCGTCGCAACCCAGATGGACGATGTACGCGTATGCCCTGAGAAGAACTAGAAAATTTCCCTGGGTTCCCAGCACCCTACCTATCGTCTTTTCAAGAGAATAATCGAAAGCAAATCTACCATCCGAATTCTTTTTTACCACAGGAACGGGAAGATATGCCTTTAAAAAGTCCTTGACACCGATGGGACCTGACCCGGGACCGCCTCCTCCGTGAGGCGTTGAAAAGGTCTTGTGGAGATTGAAATGGACCACGTCGAAACCCATGATACCTGGTTTTGTCTTGCCCATTATCGCATTGAGGTTGGCTCCGTCGTAGTACAATAATGCACCTGCTTCATGGACCATTGCTTCTATCTCCAAGACCTCTTTTTCGAACAGGCCCAGCGTATTGGGATTGGTGAGCATTAGGGCCGCGGTCTTTTCGCTCAAAGCCGAAGAGAGGGCATCCAGGTCAACCCGCCCCTCCTTGGAAGGAATTTCCACTACATCGAAACCTGCCATGGCTGCGCTGGCTGGATTTGTTCCATGGGCCGAGTCGGGGACGATTACCTCAGACCTTTCATTCCCTTGGTCTTCATGATAAGCCGCAATGACCATCATTCCGGTGAATTCCCCCTGGGCTCCCGCCGACGGCTGAAGGGTGACTGCTTCTACGCCTCCCAGTTCGCACAGCATGCCTTGAAGGTTGTACATGACCTCCAGGGACCCCTGGGACGTATCACATGGTTCGTCGGGATGCATCCATTTCGCCTTTGGCCTGGATGCGAGCATCTCGTTGAATGAGGGATTGTGCTTCATCGTGCATGAACCTAGAGGATATAACCCCGTATCTACTCCGTAGTTCATCTGGGAAAGACGCGTGAAATGCTTGATTATCTCATGTTCCTCTTTGTACGGCAACTTCAATGGGGATTGCCTGCCCATCCCCTTGGGTAGCGGAGATTTTTCTTTGCCTGGACACTCGCCTTCTAGTATCAGGGGTTCGTCCCATCGGGCCTGCCGGAACATCAGACCACCTCCTTGAGGGATTCGATGGTAGAGTCCATCTGGGAAACCGAATTGACTTCGGTGGCGCACGTTAGGAGAACGTTTTTCAAGCCGTAAAGGTCTTTTTCCAGCGGATAGCCAAGCAGATATTTCTTCCTCCGCATCTTCTCCATCAGTTCTTGGAGGTCTCCCTTGAATTTCAGTGGGAATTCGTTGAAATAGGTACCGTTGAATAGTGGTCCATCGAACCGGTCAAGCGATGAAAGCTTCTTTCGCCATTGGCTTGTCATGGCCATGTTCTTCTTGGCCATCTTCACCATCCCGTCTCCATTGAGATAGGAAGCATGAACAGCGAAAGCAAGGGCGCAGAGGGCGTTGTTCGTGCAGATGTTGCTGGTGGCCTTGGAACGCCGGATGTGCTGTTCTCTGGTTTGCAGGGTCATGCAATATGAGGTTTCACCGTTGGCATCCACCGTTTTTCCGATGACCCTTCCAGGCATCTTCCTGGTGTATTTCGTCTTGCAAGTGAATATGCCAAGATGTGGACCGCCAAAACCCGGAGGGTTGCCAAGTACTTGCCCGTTGGCCACGGCTACGTCAAAGTCCATTTCAGCAGGAGTCTTCATTATCGAAAGGGCAAGGGGGTCCGAACCCATGATGAGAAGTGATTTGGGGAATATGCCCCTAAGCGAATCCAATTCTGTTTCAAATAATCCGAATAGGTTGGGGCTTTCCACGTAAACGCCTGCCACGTCCTGGGAAGATAGCTTTTCAAGACCATCAAGGTCAATCGTCCCTTCTTCCTTTAGATAATCATATTCGACAAGCTGGAGGCGGGGGCCTTTCGTATAAGTTCTTATCACTTTTTTCTTGACGTCTGCCATCGCCTTGGGAATGAGCAACTTGCTTTTTCTTGTGACCCTTGATGCCATGAGGAGTGATTCGGCAATGGCCGTGGGAAGGTCATACATGGATGAATTGGTCCCTGGAAGGCCCGTCAGTTCAGCTGTTATGGATTGATACTCGTAGAGGGCCTGGAGCATCCCCTGGCTTATCTCGGATTGATAAGGCGTATAGGACGTAAGAAACTCCCCACGTCCCGTGATGCGGGATACCAGC
The DNA here is from genome assembly GCA_964588345.1 of uncultured Thermoplasmata archaeon. Taxonomy (GTDB): domain Archaea; phylum Thermoplasmatota; class Thermoplasmata; order CAZPOY01; family CAZPOY01; genus CAZPOY01. Next base: position 1,527 of record CAZPOY010000125.1, on the reverse strand, counting down.
GAAGGGATGTTATGGTAATAGCAACCGTGGCCCAAAAATGACCTGCCGGGTGGAATCGGTTCGTTCTTTTCCAGCAAGGAATCCACGTGTTCGACGGTTTTAAATTCATCCATCCCCTGGGAAAGGTCGAGAGGCGAACGAATCTTTTCAGGTATGTCTGAGAACAGTTCGTCAACGTCGTTTATGCCGAGGGATTCCAGCATCTGTTTTTGGGTTTCTTGCATCTTTTTGCCCCCTGCCATGCGGGTCGTAATGGCTATGTCGAATAAAAGACTATTGAAAAAACTTCTCCTCGACCGTTTCCCAGCACTTTCGGGCTACCTCGTCCCTTCCCTTCCGTGCATCCACCATTACGATGTTGTGTTTCTCCTCGGCCAGAAGTAGATAAATCTTGCGAACCTTGCTCAGGTATTCCTTCTCTTCGAATTTCTCGCGTTTCCTGTTTCCCAGTCTTTTCAAGGTTTGATCGGGGGCGGCATCCAGCAGAAAGGTCAAGTCCGGTTCTACGGAGACTTCATCGTTTAGTTCGTCAATCCAGGCAGCGCTTTTTTTTAATCCACCCATTCTTTCTTCGAGATATACACCTTGGTAAGCCGTGGAAGAGTCCTTGTATCGGTCGCTTATGACCCAGATTCCCGCATTGAGCTTCTCGACGATTCTGCGCGTATGCTCGCACCGGTCGGCCAGAAAGAGCATGAGTTCGGCCTGTGGAAAGGTCTTCTCTTCGGCGGATTTTTTAACGGCTTTTCCGAGCCACGTTCCCGTGGGTTCCATGGTCGTGTGGACCTGATGGCCTCCTTCCTCAATCTTCTCTTTGAGAAATTTGGAAAGTGTGGACTTGCCCGTGCCGTCAATGCCTTCGAGGGCGATGAAAACACCCTTCCGACGGTCGTCGAAGATGCTCATGGTCGTACAAAGAAAAAGTGTGATAAAAGAATAGCGATGGCGATAATAATTTTTCAGACACAACTATTTTATAAACGGTGCAGATGGAAGGTCGGTAATATACATGGCTCTTGAATTGGACATTTCACAGTTGAAGCACGGAACGGACCTTATCAAAAGAGGTTTTGCCAAGATGCAGAAGGGAGGCGTCATCATGGACGTAACCAATGCGGACCAAGCCCGGATAGCCGAAGAATCGGGAGCCGTGGCCGTCATGGCCTTGGAAAGAGTTCCTGCGGACATCCGCGCCGAAGGAGGCGTATCACGGATGGCCGACCCGGCCAAAATCGAGGAGATAATCGAAACCGTAACCATTCCCGTCATGGCCAAATGCCGCATTGGGCATTTCGTTGAAGCCCAAGTCCTGGAATCGCTCGGCGTGGACATGGTGGACGAATCCGAAGTCCTTACCCCAGCAGACCCCTTCTATCACGTAAATAAGAGGGATTTCACCATCCCCTTCGTTTGCGGTGCAACGAATCTTGGCGAGGCGGCCCGGAGAATTAATGAGGGCGCAGCCATGATTAGGACAAAGGGAGAAGCCGGGACGGGCAACGTCGTTGAGGCGGTAAGGCATCAGAG
>CAZPOY010000124.1:0-4715 GCA_964588345.1 uncultured Thermoplasmata archaeon | reverse complement strand
TGCCTGAAAAAGCCAGGGTTGGCCTTAGTTGGGGTATGGAGGACGAAAAAACGCGTTTTCTGGAAGAACTGGAACGCCTTGGTGAAAAAGGATTCGAGGTTGAGAAATTGCGTGATGACCTTGAGAAGAACGAAGAGAATCTTGGCGAGTTGAAAAGACGTGTGGGTGAGACCAAAGCCCTCAAAAGGATGCTCGATTCCCTTGACCACGGGGGTCGTTTGGAAGAGAAACGCAAGATATTCGACGACCTTTTAGCCTTCGAAGACCCGAAGAAACTGAAAAAAGAGGTTTTCGATTTCCAACGAAAGGTTCGGGAAGACAAAAAACGGTCGAAGTTGGAAGGCGAAATTTCCCGGGAGGTCCAGGAGAAAGAGCGAGAAAAAGGCGTTCAGAACGTGTATGGTCTCATATTGAAGCACAAGAAGAACCTCCAGAAAGATGCCAAAAAAAATATGACGCCACGGGAAACGGGACTAAATCCTGACATGACCTTCGACAATTTCATCGTGGGCCCTTCCAACGAATTCGCATACGCTGCCAGTGAGATGGTGGCCAAGAAACCTTCAGGACAGTATAACCCGCTTTTCATCACCAGCGGTGCCGGCCTGGGCAAGACCCATCTGCTCAATGCCATCGGCAATTACATTCTTGAGCACGACCCGAAAACCAGGATAAGATACATGACCTGTGAGAAATTCACCGACATGCTCATCAAGGCGTTGAAAAAAGGTACCATCCAGGATTTCAGAGATGAATGTCGGCAGGCGGACATTCTAATGATAGACGACGTTCAGTTTTTAGCGGGCAAGGAAAAGACCCAGGACGAGATGTTCCATACGTTCAACGAACTTTACAACAGCAATAAGCAGATCATCGCCGCATCGGACAGACCGCCCAAGGACATACCGACGTTGGGAGAGAGACTCGTTTCCAGATTCGAATCCGGGGTCATGGCAGACATCCAGCCGCCCGAATTCGAAACCAGGGTTGCCATATTGGGCCAGATGGCCAAGGACGAAGGCATAGAACTGTCTCAAGAGGTATTGAACATCATTGGCAAGAATCTATCAGGCAACGTACGCGAACTAAAGGGGATGATAAAGCGACTGGGCGCTTTTTCCGAACTGATGGAAACGGACATCAATGAGGACCTCGTAATGAACATGCTTGAACAAAAGGAGGAATCGTCCAAGCGAGAAGTGGATGAGGGAGGGCCGGACGAAGATATTATGAACGGCATATCGTACCTGATACTCGAAGACAAGCCCCATGAATGCTTCATTCGTGCCCAGAAAAAGGTTAGGGCGGGCTGGCAGCCCCTCGTAATCACAAGGTCCAATCCACGTCTCATTGCCAAGAAATACAAGGACCTCAAAAAGGGGGACATCATCTGGCTCACGGACAAAGACAGTTCCAAGATGGAAACGATATCACCCGGGCTGGAAAAGATAATCTATACCATAGAAGAATTCATCAAGGAGACCGAAGAGGGCATCATTGTTCTTGACGGTATTGAGTATTTGGTGTCCAACAACAGCTTCGATGCCGTGTTAAAGTTCATACGGGGGGTCGTGGACAACATATCAGAAAGCGAATCATCCATCATCATTTCCGTGGGCCGGCAGACCCTTGAAGCCCAGGAGACGAAGATACTCCAAAGGGAACTGGAAGAATTAGAATGAAATAATGATTAAAATCAAGAGAGATGCTTAGGGTGCCTATATTCTTCCCATGGCTTCCTTGAACTGGGTTATCTTCTCCAATGCTTCGTGATAGTCCTGTGTCTTCAGAGCGATCGAAGCGCTTTTCATAAGGCCCATGGGTTTGGAGATGTCCTTCCCCGTCATCTTCGCCTTCAAAAGGTTGGCTTTTGCCTTCTTCATCTCCTCTTTGACCATGTGAGGTATGCTTTCGGAAAGGTTGTCGGTGACCTTCTTGGAGAACATCACGGCCTTGTCGACCTCGCCCGAATCCAGGAATCCCTTTGCAAGATTGAGGGTCTGGTTCGCTTCAGTCACGTCAATGCCGAAATCCTTCGCCTGATTGATGATGTTTTGAGCCCGTTGTATGGATTCATTCGCCTTGAGAACGTCTCCGATTTCCCCGGTCATCCGATTTTCCAATTGCAAGATGGCTTCACTCGTTTGCAGGACATCGCCCATCTTGAGTTTCTTATTGGCGAAAGCCAGGTCCTTTTCTATGTCCTGCACTTCCAATCCGAGGTCTTTGGCTACGTTGAACTCCTTTTCGATTTCCTGTAAGTCGGTGACCAGCTTGCGGTTTATCTTCATCTTGACTTCATCGTTGGCTTTCGTAAGAAGTTCCACCGCTTCGTCCTTTCTTTTACTCTTTGCGGCTTTGATGGCTTTGTCAATGCTTTCCCTTTCCGAAGAGACATCCACCTCATTCTCCCGTGCAAGTGCCAGGATGGGCTTGATCTCCTTGACCAGAGTGCTAAGGGACCGTTTCTCTTCAGGTGTTTTTTTCTTGGCCTGGATTTTGGGTTTTGCTGCTTCGGGCGCCTGTTCTTCAATTTCCTTGGTAGTCGGGGCAGGAGCGGTTTTTGTAGGAGCGGGCTCGGGTTGGGAAACCTTCGCCTCCTTCTCTTTGTCGGGAATGCTGACCTCCGGCTTTTCCGGTTCGGCCACCGCTTCCTTTTCTTCTTCATGCTTTCTCTTTTCCCTGATGAGACGCATCCTTTCCACGAAGGAGAGTTTGTCAAAATCGACCTCCTCTTCTTCCATGTCCTCTTTTATCTTTTCTTCGATGGTCTTTTCAGTAGCAGGTTCTTCAACGCTGGGGCCTTTTTCCGTGGGGAGGTCTGCTTTAGCAACTTCCGGTTTTGGAGACGCAGTTTCTTCTGAAGGGGCAGCATCTTCAACCCTTTCCTCCACCTTTTCGGGTCCTTCTTCTGCCATTTCCAACGAGGGCATCGTTTCTTCAACCGGTGGTTCCTCTGCCTCCTCAGCTAATGGTTCTTTGGTTTCAGTTGAAGGTTCCATTGATTTCTCAGTTGGTGGTTCTTCTGCTTCAGCGGAAGGTATCTCCGGTTCTTCAGCCACTATTTTTTCTGCCTCAGAGGATGCTTCCTCCATTTCCGATTCCCTGCTTATGTCCTCAAGGACGGAATCTTCGAAGAATTCAGCACCTTCAACGGTTTCCTCCTCGTACTCTTCTTCCGCTTCTTCTTCGGAAACAAATTCGGCACCGCAGTTGGGGCACTTTGAGGCATCACCGTCTACGATGGAATTGCATATGGGGCATTCGAATTGCTCAACGACATCTTCCGTAAATTCCACACCGCATTTGTGGCAGGAAGCAGCGTCCATGTCAAGCATCTCTCCGCAGGCGGGGCATGCGTACTGTTCGACGGTTTCCACCTCGTCTTCTTCTTCCTTTCCCTCCTCGTCATCGGAAGTGATGGTGGAGATGATCTCGTCCAAAGATTTTTTTTCGCCGCCAAGCATCGAATTGGCAAAAGCATTAAGGTCTTCCTCATCGAAATCCATTTCTACCTCAAAGAGACTAAGGTCTGTCCCACACGAGGGACATTTCTCTGCATCTTCTGGTACCTGAGTATCACAGACGGGACAAGTTTTCGTGGATTGTTCCAATCAGACGCACCTTTTCGTAGCTATTCCTGAATAAGCCGCCAATATATATGACTTGTTGTGAAAAACTTTATTGTGCAGACGACTATGAAGGACCGATGAAATTAAACCCTCAATGCGTTCCTTGCATGTTAAAAAGATGCTTGTTCGAAACCGACCTTGTGGACCCCGGTAAGGCTTTTCAGGTTATGAAAAGTTCCCTTGCCATACTCAACGAAGGATATTCCCCGGAAAATAATTCTGCGGAACTGGCCACGAAGGTGCATAGGAAGGTTTACGAGATACTGGAAGAACCGGACCCTTATCATGACCTGAAGGTCCAGAGTAACATCGTAGCAAAAAAACTCCTGCCCGAAGCAAGGCGGATGGTAGAAGAGAGTGACGACCCTTTGAAAACGTCGATTATAATCTCAATAACGGGCAATCTTCTCGATTTTGGTGCTGCCGACAACATGCCTGACCCGGATGGACTCGCCAAGATATTCAAAGCGGTATCCAGCGAAGGACTCGCCATCGACGACACGGAAAAGATGAAAAATCTTCTCGACTCCTCGGAAAAGGTCCTATTTCTCACCGATAACGCCGGGGAGATATTCTTCGACGCACTTCTCATCGAACAGATAATTTCTCGTGATTGTGATGTGACGGTAATGGTCAAAGGAGAACCGATATTGAATGACGCACTCAGGGAGGATGCTGAATCGGCGAAAATCAACGCTCTGGCAAAAGTCATCGACACGGGCATTTTTGCCGTGGGGGTGGACCTGAAAAGGTCACCTGAGAACGTAAAAAATGCATTTGAGGAGGCGGACCTGATAGTGGCCAAGGGGATGGCAAACTGGGAATCGCTATCAGATGACCACCCCAGGCCAATTGCCTACATCCTCAGGGCGAAATGCGTTCCCGTTGCGGATTCCATCGGAACGGTGAAGGGGACCAATGTGCTGAAGGTTTTTGAGTGACTGGGTGCTGACCAGATTTTTCATGGACGGAGGCGAAATGATTTACGCCATATTCACGCGGTACATACCTAAAAAGTCCCGTATTCCGAGATTGAGATGGTGGGGGCGATGCTGTTGTTTGTTGTTTTCTTTTTGGGGACCG
>CAZPOY010000123.1:0-4785 GCA_964588345.1 uncultured Thermoplasmata archaeon | reverse complement strand
AGAGAAAAGACTACATCTACCCCGGAGAAGCAAAGGTCCTCCCCGACTGCATCTTCAGGATAAGCAAGCCGGCCATCGTCGGCGTAAGGATTCTTTCGGGTAGGATAAGGGCCGGCCAGAGGTTGATAAGGGAGAACGGGAAAACCGTGGGAACCATCAAGTCGATACGGACGGGAGAGGAATCCGTTCTCGAATCTCGTCAGGGGGAGGAAGTGGCCATCGCCATAGGGGGGGCCACCGTGGGCAGGCACATCAAGGTCGGTGACATCGTGTATGTGGATGTTCCCGAAGGCGACGCACGGGAGTTGTACAATTCCGACAAACTCAATTACGACGAAAAGGAGTCCTTGGAACGTCTAATGAAGATAAAGAGGGAAGAAGAACCGTTCTGGGGACTTTGAAATCGTCAAGGAAAACCCACCAGGGCGAGAACCGTCGTGTCAACGTTCAAGAGGAACAGCACCACCGGCAGCATTATGCAGGCCATCAGATGAACCCTTTTCACCCCCAGTTGAGGGGGGAGCATGCCCAAAGCCGTTGAAGGAACCAGGATGATTAGACCCAGGGGGCCGGAAAAAAGGAACGTTATCAGCACCAGGAAGACCAGAACCGAAAATGCCAGGGGCTTGTATTTGACCTTGGAGATGTGCCTTCCGAAGAATGTAGACGTTTTTGTGCCGGCCAGGTAAGCAAAGCCACCTGCGGCGCATGCGGAAATGAGAAGGAGAATGAATATGTCAGGAGGGAATGCCTTGTTCCAAGGAACCAGGTCGTTTTCCAAAAGCTGTGCCACGCCGCTTATGGCTCCGCTCCGGGCTTTTCCGATGGTGAAGAGGGCTAGAAGGACGAAAAATGCGTTGGACGTGTTGACCGCTGAAACGGATATGAGGAAAAAACGGTCCTGGTCCATCCCTTCCTCCTTGGTCCGGTGAAAAAGCGACGAGAGGGTCGTGGCTTGAGAAGAGGTGACGCCGGGAAGCCAGCCCACCAAGGACCCTGCCAGGGTGCCTGAGAGAACTGCTTTCAGCGTTTTCCATCGGGGAAGATGAACGAATATGTCCTCCTGTTCGGGCACTTCCACCTGGTCTTTCAAAGAGATTATCAGTCCCGAAACGCCAAAAAGCCCTGTGAGCATGGGCATGAGAAGATTGCCGGAACCGGAAAGCACGTAGGACTCGGCCCTTGATGAAAAACCTGGAACGCCCAATACCAATAGTCCCAGAAAACCGGCCAGTAGGATGAGCAAAAGGGAATATGCCCTGGACAAGAGATGCCCTGCAACGCCTGGGGTCTGCCTTTTCTGGGCAAGGACCTTCACCTTTCTGCCCGGTGACAATGTCGGATGAAGCGTTCCTTCCACGGATACCGTCCCGCTCTTCGTTGCTATCCTGACCTTCCTCCTTTTGCATGAAAGCAAAATGCCCGTGAATAGCGTCACATCATCGCATTCCCGAGGTGTTTTTGAAGGGTGTTCTTCCGGCAGAATCATCTCTTTCCACAGGTTCGAGGCGACCCATTTTTCGCTTGATAATCGCCGGAGGAACGGCATCCCTTCCCGGGGATTTTCGAAAAGAACGAGAAGGCCCATGATAACCAACAAAAGATATGGAACGTAATTTTCCATGTGCGCATATAGTTCCACGGGAGGACCAAGAGTGAACCGGAACGGGACGAGAAGAAACACGCTGAAAGCCGTAGCGCCGAGACTACCCAGTAGAGACATCTTCACCGCTTCGATGCCCCTCCCCGCCAGCATCATCCTGTGCCCTGGCAGAACAGAAAGGACGTTGTCTTCGTCCGGTGCCCCCAGGAATACAGACGGAATGATGTCCATGTAGGTATGAACGACGGTACAGCCGATTATCGATGCGGACAAGAAGAGGGGTTCCAGCCCGTTGAGATGAGCATTCGAAAGAAGGTCGTACAGCGGAATCGATAATGCCAAGAGGACCTGGGCTACCAGATTGACGTGGATGCCAGGTACAAGTCCCGTGACGATGCCCATGAGCCCTCCTGCAAGGGTGAAGAGGAACAAGAGAGCTAACACTCCCAAACCACCCATGGACCTACATCGTTTTCAGGTTTTTAACGATACCGGAAAAGGTTATGTGATACGTGGGCAATGTCCGGTTGAGAACATGGTCTGCAAACGGATGTCCCAGGTAAAAGCATCGAGCACACTTAAACAGGCCGAATTGGTCAAGAAGATGAGGGCAAAAGGCGTTGACGTCGTTTCGTTCACCGTGGGCGAACCCGATTTTGACACGCCTGAAAATGTCGTTTCCGCAGCAAAAGAAGCGCTGGACCAGGGAGAGACCCATTATGTCTCCAGCCAGGGCATTCTCGAAGTGAGGGAGGCCGTCGCTGAAAAGCTCGTGAAGGATAACAAGGTGATATGCACCCATCGGGACGTTCTGATTTCTCCCACGAAACATCTCCTCTTCATGTCGCTGATGGCCCTTGTGGAAAAGGGGGACGAGGTCATCATTCCATCGCCTGCCTGGATAAGTTATCCCGAACAGGTCCGTCTGGCAGAGGCAAAACCCGTATTCGCCAACATGGACCCTGAGAAGGGCTTTGCTCTTGACATCAACGAGATTAGAAAAACGGTTACGACCCGAACCAAAGCCCTGGTCCTTTGCAACCCCAGCAATCCCACCGGCAGGGTTGAAGTGAGGAAGGACCTGGAGAAGCTGGCAGACCTTGCCAAGGAGAAGGATTTCATCATAATCTCAGATGAGGTCTATGAAAAACTCATTTACGAGGGAGACCACATCTCCATGGCTTCATTGAAAGACATGAAAGAAAGGACCGTCACAATTGGTGGCTTGTCCAAATCACACGCGATGACGGGATGGCGAGCAGGCTGGTGTTCCGCCCCCGAAGAGATACTCCAAGCCATGCTCAAGGTCCAGCAGCACAGCGTCACCTGCACTCCTCCCTTCGTGCAAAAAGCCATGGTCGAAGCGCTGAAAGGAGACCAGTCCGAAAGGAAAAGAATGCTGGAAGAGTTCAGGAAAAGAAGGGACCTGATGGTTGAGTTGGTGGAAGAGTGCGACGAACTGGACCTGCCCACCGTTCCCCAGGGGGCGTTCTACCTGTTCCCCAGGTTCAATAAGGACGCAACAAGTTGGGACCTTGCCGAGAGGATACTGAAGACGGGACACGTCGGCGTAACGCCTGGTGATGCCTTTGGCACCGGCGGAAGGGGGCACCTCAGATTATCCTATGCCACTTCCCAGGAGAACATCCGCACGGGGATGAAGCGAATGAGCGACGTGCTGAACAAGGTTTGAACGCTGACCGATACGGGGCCATTGTTGATATGTCATTGATGCCCCGAGAAAAATTTTACAAAAGGTCTGAAAGCCGGTTCATGTTCTTATTGGAAATGTGGGTGTAGAGGATCGTCGTTTTTATGTTCTTGTGACCAAGGAGTTTCTGTACCGACCGGATGTCTGCTCCGCCTTCGACGAGATGAGTCGCAAAAGAATGACGCAATGTGTGCGGGGTGACGTTCTTTGAGATTCCGGCCTTTTTCGATGCGTTCTTGACAATCATCTGTATGGTTCTAGGATGGTACCTTCCTCCTCCAACGTTAGAATAAAGCACAGGTCCGATATCACCAAGACCCATGAACAGAAGAGTGTTCTTCAATTCTGGATGCAAGAAAACGACCCTTTCTTTGGAACCCTTTCCGTTTTTGACATGGATTATGCCTCTTTCAATGTCCATGTCTTCCCACCGGAGGGTTCTCACTTCGTTCAATCTCAGGCCGGCATAATAAAGCAGCATCAGAGTCGCTTTGTGCTTAGGGTTCTCCGTAACGGCAAGCATTCTTTTTACTTCTTGCTTGGAAAGCACAATGGGTATCTTGGCACTTTTCTTTGCCAAGGGCATCTTTTGGGAAAATTCGACGCCAAGCACATTTTCATAGAGGAACTTCAAGGCGAAATATTTCGAACGCATGGTGGACTTGCTTTTGTTAGCAAAGGAAACGAGGAATTCCTTGGGATTCTTTTCCGATGAAAGATACGCCTTGACAACAGAAGAATAGGACTTTTCCGTTCTCTTTGAATATCCCCGCAAGCGAATCTCTTCACCAAGCCCGTCTATCATGGCATATTTCTCAGGCGGGGTCATCGCCTCGCCCAAACGCCTTTCCAAGGAAATTTCATCTGACGATACGGACTCCCCATTGATTCTAATTCTTTTCATGTAACCACGTCAGGACAAAAAAGCTGACGAACACTATAAAAACTGCACAATGGGTGACCGAAACTGCTATTATCTGTAGGGGGTATTCGGATAATAGGAGTTATCCAAAATCCCTAATTCTCCTTCCCGGAGGAAAGGAAACCTGAACCACCAAAGAACGGGCTTGGCTTCGTTTAACCAAAACGAGAGGAATAACGACATGTGCCAGATTGCTTCGCAACCTTGCATAACAGAGGTTAAACGGCTTCGCGGGGCGAAACCAAAATTTTCAATAACCGGTGTGAGGGGGAGTTTTTAAATGGCATATCCTTATAGATACTGATATACCTAAAGTTGATCACAGATGAGAAACAAATCTAAATATATTCAAAGAATGTATGGTGCACACAATGACAATAGACGCTAAGACGATGATTGGAGATTTAAAAAAAGAGTCTTTAAATTATTTCAAAAGTTATGCTCGAATGATTAAAGAGTATAACGACGAAAAGGCAACAACAAAAGATTATAACGGAAGACAATTATTAGAACTCATACAAAATGCAGACGATGCCAATTCGGATACTA
>CAZPOY010000122.1:0-4849 GCA_964588345.1 uncultured Thermoplasmata archaeon | reverse complement strand
GCCAGAATGCTTGAAATGTCTTATTTTGTCAAAGTCAAGAAACAAGCTTAGGTTTTACTCGACTTTGACATAAAAAATGGAATTGAATGTCAAAGTCGGTTTTCAACCCAATCTTAACGTTTCAACCGTAAATGATATATATAATTTAGACATACCTAAATCTCAATAGGCCTCAAGGTGAAAAAATTGACAACGAACCTGCTTCAACTGAAAAAGAACGCCCAAGCCACCATCATCAGCCTGATGGGAGGACGATATTTTCAAACCAAGTTGAGAACCATGGGCATAAGGGAAGGCAAGATGGTGAAACTGGTGGCAACCCATCCCTTCGGAGGACCCGTCGTCATTGAGGTTTCAGGCAGGAAAACGACCATTGGGCGCAAAATGGCAGAGCGCATCATCGTGGAAGCGTGAACATGGTTAGAAGGAGGAATTACTGCCACAACGTCGTACCCATCAAGATAGGTAAGGGCGTCAAGGGCAAGAACATCGTTCTCATGGGCAATCCCAACGTCGGCAAGAGCGTTTTATTTTCACGTTTGACCGGAGCCAACGTGGTTTCTTCCAATTATCCAGGCACCACCGTGGACGTATGCCAGGGGAAGATGAATTTTAGAGGTCGCCTCCTCAACATAATAGACGCTCCGGGGACGTATTCTCTATCTCCTACCAACAAGGCAGAAGAAGTGGCCGCCAAGATTCTGGAGGACGCAGACGTTGTCGTAAATGTTCTTGATGCCACGAATCTGGAACGAAACCTCTACCAAACCATCGAACTCATTGAAAAGAAGGTTCCCCTGGTGGTTGTTTTGAACATGTGGGACGAAACCAAACACAAGGGAATCGACATCGACATCTCTGCATTATCCGAAGAACTAGGGGTACCCATCGTCACGACTGTGGCATTGACCGGCGAAGGAGTAAAAGACCTTGTTGAGACCCTTCCTCATGCAACCAAAGGCCCGGCTCAGGAACTTCAGACGGAAAACGAGATGTGGGCCAGGGTTGGCCAAATAATTAACCGGGTCCAGAGGGTAAGGCACAGGCATCACACATTTTTGGACCGGTTGGAAGAGGCCACGATCATACCCTACACCGGCATACCCATAGCCATCATCATACTTCTTGCGTCTTTCTTTTTGGTTCGATTCATTGGTGAAGGGCTCATCGGTTATGTCTTTGAACCCCTTTTTGAATTGTACAGGCCTTTCGTCATGACAATCAGCAATTATCTTGGTGGGGGCGGTCTACTCCACGATATTGTAGTGGGCAAACTGATATCCGGCGAAATCGACTATGTCGAATCCCTTGGAGTAATCACCACGGGCATTTACGTTCCCGTCGCAATGGTTTTTCCCTACATTTTCTCCTTCTATTTCTTTCTCTCGATATTGGAGGATTCGGGCTATCTTCCAAGGTTGGCCACCCTTGCCGACAATGTATTCCACCGGCTGGGCATACATGGACATGCCATCGTATCGGTTTTTTTGGGCATCGGATGCAACGTCCCGGGCGTCCTTGCCACCAGGGTATTGGAGACCCGTCGTCAGCGCTTCATCGCGGCCACGCTCCTTTCGATATCCGTTCCGTGCATGGCTCAAATTGCCATGATATTCGGGGTTCTTGGTCCATACGGTTCGGGTTATCTACTATTGGTATTCGTCATTCTTCTTAGCGTATACACCGGCGTTGGCCTTCTGTTGAACCGCGTTATGAAAGGCGAAAGCCCGGAGATATTCCTTGAGATTCCTCCTTACAGGATTCCCAGTTTCATGACGGTGGTCAAGAAGACCTACATGAGACTAAAGGCATTCGTTTTCGAGGCAATCCCGTTTCTCATGGGAGGCGTTTTCCTTGTCAACCTTCTATATTCTCTCGGAGTCATCGATTTTCTCATCCCGTTCTTTCTGCCCGTTGTAGAAGGTGTCCTTGGTCTTCCAGGAGATGCCACCTTGGCCCTCTTAATGGGATTCTTGAGAAAGGACCTTGCCATCGGCGTTCTTCTTGCATTGGACATGAATCCCCTTCAGCTTGTCATTGCCGTTGTGGTCCTCACCATTTACTTTCCATGCGTGGCCACATTCGCCGTCCTGTTCAAAGAACTGGGATGGAAGGACATGGCCAAAGCCAGTGCCATAATGCTTTCGACGGCTTTGCTCGTCGGTGGGACTTTGCGATTGATATTCCAATGGGTGATGTGAAATGAGAGAATTAACGAAAGAGGAATACTTGGAAAAGATATACGAACTGGAGAAGGAACATGGCGTTGCCACGACGGGTGCGATTGCTGAGATGATGGACATAAAACCACCCAGCGTGACCCAGATGTTCCAGAAGTTGAACGAAGAAGGTTACATTGAGTACAACCCCTACAAGGGCGCGACACTGACATCCAAGGGGAAGAGGAAAGCCGAAGAACTGCAGAAAAAGCACGAAACCCTAACTGAGTTCCTTGTCTTGGTCGGCGTTGAAGAAGAGGATGCCGACAGGGATGCATGCCAGATAGAGCATGTCGTGTCCCAATGCACCGTTGAACAACTGAAGCTATTCACCGATTACGTTAAGGAAACGAAACGGGGAAGAGAACTTTTCGAAAAATTCGAAAGGTATTGCAAAGAGTGAGACCTAAGGCGGGCCCCAATCATCAGATTTATATGTGTCATTTCTTTACCCTTGCTTAAAATGGAACATGCATCGATAAACAAGAAAATGTCATTCCCATGCCCCAGGAGCGTGTTCTTTTGACCAAGGACCACGTGGATAGGTTCAAGGAAGAATATCCCGAAAAGTTCGCAGATGAGAACAAGATATTTTCCTCAATCCACCGAGGCGACAAGATATTCATCGGAACCGCATGCGGCGAACCCCAATATCTGGTCAATGCCCTCATCAAGTACGTGGAAAATTTCCCCAAGGCATTTTTCGATACCGAGGTCTTCCAGGTGTGGACGCTGGGAGTTGCCCCTTATACTCAGGACAAGTTCAAGCAAAATTTCCGCCATAACTCTTTCTTCATCGGCAACAACACCAGGGGAGCCGTTAACCAAGGCTTGGCCGATTATTCACCCATTTTCCTATCCGAGGTTCCCGAGCTATTCGAAAAAGGAGAAGTTCCCGTTGACATCGCATTGGTCCAGGCATCGTTACCGGATTATACGGGTCACATGAGTTTGGGGATAAGCGTGGACATAACCAAGGCAGCCGTGGAAGCGGCAAAGGTCGTCATTGTCCAAATAAACAAGAACATGCCCCGGGTTTTAGGTCAATCTTTCATTCACATTTCAGACGTCGATTACATACTCAGGCACGACGAACCCCTTCTCACATATTCCAACAAGGCCGCAGACGACATCGCCGAGAAAATCGGCAAATACGTGTCGAGAATCGTCATGGATGGCGACACCATCCAGGTAGGGTACGGAAGCATCCCCGATTCGATAGTGGCCAACCTCAAGGACAAAAAGCACCTGGGGGTTCATACCGAACTGGTATCCGACGGCATCGTGAAGCTGATGAAGCTGGGCGTAGTCGACAACAGCAAAAAATCGAGGGACAAGGGGAAGACCGTGGCAACATTTTGCATGGGGACCCGGGAGACGTACGAATTCATCAACGACAACCCCGAAATCGATTTCAGGCCCCTTGACAACACCAACAATCCACTCGTGATTTCCCAGCAGAAGAACATGACGGCCATAAACAGCGCCCTCCAGATTGACCTGACGGGGCAGGCCACCGCAGAATCCCTGGGCAAAACCTTCTACAGCGGCATCGGGGGCCAAGCAGACTTCATGCGCGGGGCGGTCCTTGCACCGGAAGGAAAATCGATATTAGCCCTTCCGTCCACGGCGGAAAATGGGGAGACGTCAAGGGTAGTCCCGTTTCTTTCAGAAGGTGCAGGCGTCACTTTGACAAGAGGCGACGTGCATTACGTGGTGACGGAATTTGGCATCGCGTATCTCCACGGGAAGAACATTCGAGAAAGGGCCATGGAACTCATTTCGATTGCCCACCCCAAGTTCAGGGCACAGCTCATAAAGGAAGCCAAAAAGCGTGACCTCATCTACAAGGACCAGGCCTTCATCCCCGGAAAAAGAGGGCAGTACCCCGAGGAACTGGAAACGTACCGCACAACCAGCACGGGCAAGGAGATATTCCTGCGTCCGGTCAACATCGATGACGAACCCCTGCTCAAAGATTTCTTTTACTCCCTTTCGGACCAATCACTCTACAAACGTTTCATCTCCGTGAGAAAGGACATGCCCCATGAACGGCTTCAGGAATTCGTCGTCATCGATTACACCAAAGAAATGGTGATTCTGGCCACCGATGGCAATGAGGAGAACGAGGAGGTCCTGGGCGTGGGGCAATATGGAATTGATGAGAATACACACACGGCTGAAGTGGCATTCGTCGTGAAGGACGAGTATCAGAATGAGGGTGTCGGAACGGAACTTTTGAAATATCTGACTTTCCTGGCCAAGAAGAAGGGTCTTTTGGGATTCACCGCCGAGGTTCTAATCGAAAATCGGGCGATGCTACACCTTTTCGAGAAAATGGGCTTTGACATCCAGAAAAGGGCCGGAGCCGGCGTATATGAATTGAAGATGGCTTTCAGGGGAATGTAAATGACTGATGAACGCATTAACGCACTTTTCGAACCCAAATCCGTTGCCGTCATCGGCGCGTCATCGAATGAAGAAAAGATCGGCTTCAAGATAATCGACAACATCGTTTCTTCTGGTTTTGAGGGAGACATCTATCCGGTGAACCCGAAAGGCGGAACCGTTCTGGGTTTGAAGGTTAGAAAATCTCTTGAGGATGTTCAAGAAGACGTGGACGTGGCCTA
>CAZPOY010000121.1:0-4938 GCA_964588345.1 uncultured Thermoplasmata archaeon | reverse complement strand
GAGTAAGACGGGGCATTTTTCATAATTCACAAATGAAAAACGGACCCGCCGGAATTCGAATCCGGGTTCGAGGCTCCGGAGGCCCCAGTGATATCCTAGCTACACCACGGGTCCTTTCCAAATGCTCCGGATGTCGGGGGAAGATGCGAAGTTCCTATAAAGAGTTGTGAATGAAGAGGAAAAGCGACAACGGGAAAGGGGCAAATCCGAAACGGAAAATCGGAGTGCGGGAAAAATCCCTACTCCTTCTTCTTGAATTCGGTATATCCGCATTTTCCGCAGGAGACCCTGTCCTTGTGCTCGGCCAGTAGTACGCCGGGGCCGCATTTGGGGCAGTGCTTCCTCTCTCGGACTATCTTGTCGTCCTTGACCTTGTAATAATCTCTCTTGGTCGTGTTTAACCCTCCTTTTTGGCTAGCTTGTTTCTCACGAGGATGTGTTTCCTCTCTATCTTTTTGGCGCTGTCCCCGTCCTTGTAGACCTTGGCATATCCTTTGGACACGACCCTTCCGAACTCGGATTTGAGCTCATTCAGGATGACCGCGTCCTTGGGTGCTTTGAGCATTTCGGAAAGTTGGGCCCTAACGGCATCCCTGGTAGGGGTTTTTTCGCCTGGGTGTTCCACTTCGAAATGTATCTCTGTCCTTTCAAGGAGTGGGTTTTCCTTCTTGCTGATGATTTCTATCTCCATCATATCTCCTCCATCTTCTGGAGCACTTTCATGCATCTGTCTTTATTTTCAACGGTGACCGGATTGACCGAAATGCCCTTGTCCGGAATGCCGTATAATACGAAACTTCCCACTGGAGCCGTCAGGATGGCTGGTATCGAGAGCATGTCTTCCTCGCCCGAAACCCTGATGAGCCAGGAATCCGTAGATGCATATGCTATTTGTAGGATTCTCCATATCGCCTTTTTGATGGTCCCATCGGGATTCTCCATCTCAGCGTTTTTGTCGAATGCTTCTTCGGATATTTCGGGGAAACGATGTTCCCGCCTGGTTTTGCCATCAATGGCTGAAACCTTTGGAATGATGCCAGAATCGAGCATGTCCCTGGTAACTTGGTCCCCAATGGTAGTTATTATCTTTCCCTGGGTTTCCATTAACGTCTGGTCTAGGTCCAAAACGGGACCCAGCGAACCGGATAGTTCGTCCCTCATTTCTTCAGGGAGACTCAGGTCTTTCCCAGGGTATTCTACTGCCATTTTATCGCACTCTCAGGGCATATTCGCCCTTGTGATTGATTCCCATGTTCCTGGCGATTTCGCTTCTGTCTGGGTCCATTATTATCACGTAACCCTGCCATTCCTTGGAGGTTTCGCCTCCGCAGATGGGACAGACCTTTTCGCCGGAAAGGAAATTGCACTTCTTGCAAGCCATGTTAGCTTCCATCTATTCTTCCTCCTTTATCCAACTGAGCTTGCCCAGTCCGAACTGACGCATTGTCAATCCAATCTTGCTTTCTCTGGGTGCTCTTTCATTGAGAGATAGTGCGACGATTCTGCTCCGGACCAGGTCGTCTTTGCGTATGTCACGCTTTGTGTCTTTCCCAACAAGGGACTGGTTCTCCTGGTTGATGTCGATCCTGTCGTCCATTATTTGGCTGATATGCAACAATCCATCAAGGGGTCCGAACCGGACGAATGCCCCGAACTTTAGAATCTCACAAACGGTTCCTTCCACAATCTCCTGATTATGGGGACGGAATATGAGGGCGTTGTATCGTACCTTCTGATATACGCCACCGTCTCCATGGACGATTCTTCCTTCCCCGAGTTTTTCCACATCGGTGACAAGGACGGTGAGTCCCTCCTTCCCCTCGATTTTTCCTTCAAAGGTCTTTCTCGTCAGTTCTTTGATGAGTTCCTCAAGGTCCTCTCCGAGACGTTCGGGCGGAATCCTTACGACGCTCTGTTTCTCTTTCATGATGTACAAAGTGAGCCCTCCTCTATCTTTATGCTATTTTCTGATTTCATGATACCGACACGCTCTCTATGCTGTGATGTCTTGCGATGATGTTCCTGGCCCTTTTCAGGTTTCTGGCATTCTTTCCTATGGCTCGCCCCTTTTCCTTGGGGTCCACGTGTACCGTGGCATGGGTCTGGCCGTTATCCTTTTCCTCGATTTCGACCTTGCTGACCTTGTAATTGCGAAACATGTTCTTCAAGAACACCTTCGGGTCTTTGGAAAATTCCACCATCTGAACCCCCTTTCCGAACATCTTCTTTAGCCGAGCAATGTGCTCGCCTCTCCTTCCTACGGCCAGAGAGATGTCCCCTTCGTTGACGATGAATACTATTATCTCATCCCCCTCGATGCAGTCTATTATCCTCGCTCCTGTCACCCTGGATACGAGTTTTATCTTCTGTAGACTGTCCTGGTTCAGCACGATGTTTTCCATTTTCTTACAACCTGAGTACGTCGCTTTTGCCCGGGTCCAGTACGGCCAGATAGGATATCGAGAAGGGCTTTCCTACGGCGGAACCCAGTTCTCTTGAAGTCCCTTCGTAACGATGAACCTTGGCCCCTGATGTTTCCAGTTTGGACGGGGCGTTCTTCGATATCACCACGAGACGCGCTTTGCCGGATTCAATGGCCTTTTTTGTCTGCTTCATCCCGAAATGGACCTTTCCGGTGTTCATTGCATTTTTAATGCTCCTGTCGAATTCAATTCCCATGTTCATTCCTCCTCGGGTTTCTTGTAGATGAGATTTACGCAACCGGTGCCCACCTTGACGGGCTGTCCCACGATGACGTTTTCAGCAACGCCGTCGAGGGTATCCACTTCTCCAGTGAATCCCGCTCTGAGAAGGTGTTTTGAAGTGATTTCGTAGGCAGCCCTGGCCAGAACGGATGATTTCTTTCCTGAAATGCCGTGGCGTCCTATGGCCTTTACTTCGCCGTTATTGGTCATGATGTCTGATATGAGCATGATGTGCCGGAGGTCCACGGAAAGACCCTGTTCGTCCAGCGTGTTGTTTATTTCGTTCATGAGGGCGACCCTGGCTGCTTCAATACCAAGAACGTTGGCTACTTCGTGTATCGAGTTGCAGATGGTTCTTGTGTTGTCGACTTCTTCAATCTTGAATACATCCTTGAGGTTGGAACCTTCGGTGTAAATGATGTATCCATTTTCGCCCGGACGAATGATGGCCCTTTCGATGCCCGAAATCCCTGCTATCTCTGCGGCACGCACGATGTCTGCGACCTTTTGAAGTTTCTTGAATGATGACTCTTTTAGTTTCAGGACAATCCTGTCTTTTTCAGCGTCGGTCAATCCCTTGAGACCCCGTGTGTTCTTTAGCCCTTCGACGACTTCATCGAAGGTGAGGTTCTTTCTTTTAAGCTCTTTGGCTTCGGGGTATATCTCTACCTGCATTTCCGATAGGTTTATCTCGGTTTTTGCCACGTCTTTGAGTTTCGTTATCTCGATGCGCGAGGCAATCTTCTTGACCTCTTCAGCATCGTGACCGTGTTCCGGTTTTAGATAAACGGTCATCATGGGCGTGCTGGGCACACGTCTGGCATCAACCAGTTCAATGATGCGGGGAAGACCAAGGGTCACATTTATCTCAGCAACGCCTGCATAGTGGAAGGTTCTCATCGTCATCTGCGTTCCCGGTTCTCCTATTGACTGGGCGGCCAGAATGCCGACGGACTCGTTGGGGTCAACGACGTGCTCCTTGTATCGTTTTTCAATGACCTTGAGAATCTCCAGGACCTTGTCATCGTCAAGATTCGTTTCGGATATCTTGGAAGCGAGGTCCAAGCTTATCTGCCTGGGAAGCGATATCCCTTCTCCCTCCATGATGGAGATGATTCTCTCCTCCATTTTCGAAATCTCGGGAATCTTGTTGGGTATCTCAACGTCCCTCTTCTTTATCTTTTTAGTTCTTTTCCGCCCCTTCTTCGTCGTTTTCTTCTTCTGGGCGGACTTCATTTCGTTCTTCGCTTCCTTTATCTTCTTTTTCGTGGCGCCCACCTTCTCGAGAAGGTTGATTGCATCCTCCTCAGTGATGATTTTTACAAGCTTGTCCAAGGGCGCTTTCCTAAGGTCGCTAAGTTTGAAACCTGCTTCAGCCACGGTTTCGGCAACCTTCGACTTTATGCCCCTTCTTACCAGGGCATTAACGGTGTCCTTCTTGGCCATCACTCATCACCCCCATCGTAATCCTCATCATCTTCGTTTTCGAAATCGTCGTCCTTTTCGCCATAAGATAGACCGGCCACTTCCTTGTTCCCCTTGATGCCGAGCTTCACGTAATTTTCGGGACCAAAGACATCTATCAGAATGTCGTCAATGTCGACGGGCAATCCGTGGATTGCTCTTGTTGGGTCTACCTGGTCCTCACCATAGATGAATTGCACTACGGTTCCGGCCGTGTTCTTGACCGTGCCGTCGGACTCCACCTTCAAATCTTCAAGGGCATTTATGAGACGTCTTTGCATGTATCCGGACCGAGACGTCCTGACGGCGGTATCCACCAGACCTTCCCTGCCTCCCATGGAGTGGAAGAAATATTCCGTGGGGTTGAGTCCGCTTTTATAGGATGATTTGACAAAGCCCCTCGCATCGGCGCCCAGGTCATTGGGTCCGAAATGGGGCAGCGTCCTGTTGTGATATCCCCTCGTGATGCGTTCGCCCCTTACGGCCTGCTGTCCGATGGACCCGGCCATCTGAGAAAGGTTCAGCATACTCCCCCTGGCACCGCAGCGGGCCATCATGACGGCGCTGTTTTCGATACCCAGATGGCTTCCTGCAATCTTTCCCGCAGTGTCTCTTGCCTGGCCGAGTTCTTTCATTGCTTCGACCTCCAATGTTTCCTTGAGCGACCTTCCGGGGAGTTGGTCCAACGTCCCTTCCTGATATGCTTTGACGAGTTTGGAAACCTTGTTGGCGGCTTCTTCAAGGAGGGCCTCGATTTTCTCCGTGGCTT
>CAZPOY010000120.1:0-4981 GCA_964588345.1 uncultured Thermoplasmata archaeon | reverse complement strand
GGCATTACGACACATAATAATAATTTTTTATACCCGAAGCCATTCAATGACCTAGATAGGTGTAATTAATGAGTAACGAGGCATCAGAATCCAAAGATTTCATTCGTCGCTTGGTCGAAGAAGACATCGAAAACGGCAGGTTCAAAGGCAGAGTTCATACCAGGTTCCCGCCAGAACCAAATGCATATCCTCAATTGGGTCACTCATACGCCGCACTCTTCAATTTCCGCCTTGCAAAGGATTACGGAGGCTCCTTCAATCTCCGTTTTGACGATACAAACCCACTCACGGAAGAACAAGAGTACGTGGATGCGTTTTTGGAAGACCTAGAATGGCTAGGCATCGACTGGGGAGAGAATCTTTTCTTTGCCTCCGATTATTTCGAAAAGATGTACGAATGGGCCGTTCAACTCGTAAAACAAGGCGATGCGTATGTCGATGATTTGAGTTCCGAGGAAATACGGCAATACCGAGGAAGCTTTACGGCCCCCGGCAAGAACAGCCCCTTCCGCGATAGGTCGGAAAGTGAAAACCTGGATTTGCTTGAAAGGATGAGGTCAGGGGAATTCCCCGATGGCAAGAGAACCCTTCGTGCCAAGATTGACATGACCCACCCCAACCAGAACATGAGGGACCCAGTGATGTACAGAATTCTCCACGCAAAGCATTACCGGCGAGGCGATAAGTGGTGCATTTACCCCAGTTACGACTGGGCCCATGGACTTGAAGATTCCATCGAAGGCATTACCCATTCCATCTGCTCCATCGAATTTGAAAATCACCGCCCTCTTTACGATTGGTTCCTGGACCGACTGGGCGTCCACCACCCTCAGCAGATAGAGTTCGCCAGGGTGAATCTTACCAATACCATTCTTAGTAAAAGGAAAACCTTGAAGCTCATGGAAAAAGGGCTAGTCGAGGGCTTTGACGACCCCCGGTTGCCCACTTTAAGAGGCATGCGCAGAAGAGGATATACCCCGGAAGCCCTGAGGGATTTTTTGAAACGTCTCAGCGCATCAAAAACCCATAGCACGGCCCACATGGCCCTTCTTGAACATTGCATCAGGGACGACCTCAATAAAAGAGCACCTCGAAGATTTGGCGTCCTACGACCCTTAAAGGTGGTGATATCCAACTATCCAGAAGGGAAGGTCGAGCATTTCGACGCGCTCAACAACCCTGAAGATGAAGAAGCAGGCACCCGACCCGTTCCTTTTAGCAGAGAACTATACATCGAAGAACAGGACTTCATGGAAAAACCCGTCAAAAAATTTTACCGGCTTGCACCGGGGCGCGAAGTTCGACTCCGATGGGCGTATTTCATCACCTGCGATGAAGTCGTCAAAGATGACTCGGGGAATCTGCAGGAACTCGTCTGTTCTTACGACCCCGCCACTAAAGGTGGTGACTCACCCGACGGAAGAAGGCCAAAAGCAACCCTTCACTGGGTTTCGGTCAACCATGCTCTTGATGCTGAAGTGCGGCTTTACGATAAGTTATTCACCGAAGAAGACCCCGAAGGCCATGAAGACCGGGATTTCACCGAATTCTTCAATCATGATTCTCTTGAAGTCATGCAAAATGTCAAGATAGAACCGTCATTGAAAGATATGGGTGTGGGACTTCCATTCCAATTCGAGAGAATTGGGTATTTCACCAAGGACAAGGATTCTACAGAAGGGAAACCGGTTCTCAACAGGACGGTATCTCTAAGGGACACGTGGAAAAAGATTCAGAAGAAGCGCAAAAAGGCCAGCAGGAAAGGCAGCGGGCAATAGATGAAAAAAGGCAGATTGGAAAAACTTGATGAAAAACCGCGATATACCTTGGGTGAGGAGATTGGCAACGCGGTAACCCACGGGGCAGGCATCGCTTTATCCATTATCGGACTTGTCATCATTCTCATAAAAGCCGTTAATGTTGGTGGCACCGCCCGCATCGTCAGTTCGGCCATATTCGGCTCTTCGATGATAATCCTCTACTCGGCTTCCACCCTTTATCATTCCTTTCCCCCTTCCAAAACGAAAAGGATATTTCGTATTCTTGACCATTCCGCCATTTACGTCCTCATAGCCGGCACCTACACGCCCTTCTGTCTTGTTCTCCTTGATGGATGGTTGGGAATCGCGTTCCTTGCGGTCGTATGGTTTCTAGCATTGGTGGGAACCGTGGTCAAGGCCTTCATGGTGGGAAGGTATCAGGTGCTTTCAACCGTAATGTACATCGCCATGGGCTGGCTCGTGATGTTCGCAATAAAACCATTGTACGACGCTCTTGAGACCATGGGTTTCATATTCCTCATCATGGGCGGCATATTCTACACCGGTGGCGCGATATTTCTAGCATGGAGAAAATTCCCACATTACCACATGATATTCCATCTCTTTGTCATTGCGGGAACACTGTCGCACTATTTTTGCATCCTACTATACGTCATCTGATGTGTCATTCTTTTTCGTATTCCGAAGTAACCGTTGCGTAAATGCCACCTCTGGAAGCCCACTCAATTTCAACAACGAGCCATTCGGGTTTGCATGCACGGACGAGTGCCTTTTTAATCTCCTCAACGGCGTATTCCTGCCAGGTTGCGCAGTTCCTCCAGGCAAGAAGATAATCCCTCAATGATTTGGACTCAATGATCGATTCGTCGGGAAGATAAGCTATGGTAAGGTGCCCTGCATCGGGTCTTTCGGAAACGGGGCAAAGCGTTTGGAACTCGGGAAATTCCAATTCAATGACCGGGGTCCTATCCCTGGCAGGTATCAGGACGAAAGGTGCATCGCCGGGTTTTTCCACTTTTACATCAGGTGCATTCGAATAATCGGTCATGAGCATGAAATCGTAACGACAGATATCAACTTTGCCCTGGGGAAATGTCATAAGCTAAATGCCATATGCACCTTCATGTTCAATTTCAGCCCCTTCGAGGTGATAATGCTCTTGAGCTTTGGCGCGGCCTGGCCCGTTTCCATATACAAATCAATACGGTCAAAAACGAACAAGGGAAAAAGCATAATCTTCCTCTGGATAATCGTTCTGGGATACACCATGGGCGTCCTCCACAAGATAACATATCATCACGATTTCGTCATGTACCTTTACGCATTCAACGGGTGCATGGTCTTGGTGGACATCGGATTCTATTTCAGAAACATACGCTACGACAAAGTTAGAGAGGGAGGAACATGACCAGGGGACGCTTGACGATAGGGTTGTTCAACACATACGACAAACTGAAGTTGTCCGAGGCCCACAGAAGGGCAGTGGCCCGTGTAGGTCCCCTAGCTCATGCGTACAACATGAATGTCGCCCTGATAGAATTTCCTTTAAAAAAATTGGTAACCAAAAATGTCTCCGAATGGGTCTCCTCCACAACGTCCATAGGCGAAGGGGGTCGCTATCTCGAAGAAATATTTGATTCGGACCGTCTGCATATCGTCAATCAATACAAAAACGGATTTCCAGCACATCTTGGAAAACCTGTGGCCACGACCTGCAATCCTTTTGAAAACCGTTCTGTTGATGCGGAATTCGTTGCATCGGAAGCTTCCGAAGGTGAAACAATGCTACTCGTATTCGGCCTTGGGCCTCACGGTCTTCCCCAAGACGTGAAAAATGCATGCCCATATCATCTCGACATAACGGAGAAAGGCGTTTCACTGGAAACGTGCACGGCTCTTGGTGCGGTGGTTGGGACCGTTGGACTTGAGATGAAACGGTTCTGACTTCAAAAGGTCATGTCGTCGTCGGATTCTTTGGTCTCCTCTCCGGATTCGGGTTCTTCGGATGGCTTTTCTTCTTTCACCGGTTCTGCTTCCCTGTTCCTGTAAGCGTGAATGTCCTTGACTAACTCTATCACGTCTTCCCTATCCGATAATACAAAGCGATGGTCTTCTCCTGCAGCAATTATGTTGAGACCGTTGTTGACCACGCCGGCGGATTTGAATCGCTTGAAGCCCGTGATGTCGTCAATGTTGATTTCGGTCTCGCCTGTCTGGATGTTTGCTCCATGTGAATCGAAATGAATTATTTCGCCGTTTATCCGTACCTTGCCACCAACTGCTTCTTTTCCTCTCATGAGATTTGCCGAAGCTTCAAAATGGGTCTAGTCGGCGGGATATTCCTTACCCGACCAATCCGATTCGATGCCCTCTTTGTCCTTGGCCTTGTTTATCTGAAAATCCCTGGGATGCTGGTCCCATTCTTCCTTGCTCATCCTCTCAAGGGCAACCTTGGCATCATCATCGGCAAGGATTACATATAAGATGAAACCGCCGATTAAAAGGTTGACAAAGGTCACCAGACCGACCACGATGCTCGTAATGGCGGAAATCATAAGCCAGGTTTTGGCTCCTTTTTTGGCCATGAGGGCCGCATATCCACCAAAGCCCGAAGCGACTATCGCAAAAATAATGAGCAGTGCCGGGAAAAGTCCCAAAATGCAGCATATTCCTGAAGTTCCGACGCCTGCGCTCAGCCAAGTTAGTATGAAGGGCACGAAAGCAAGTATCAGAATCAGAGATGAGGCAAGAGATGCCCAACTTGCGAATTTCAGCATGTCTGGAAGATGTTCTCCCTTGATGGCTTCGCCGATTTCCATTTTTTCGGTCATGATATTACCGGAACAAAATATGACACGTTGCTATTTATATTTTCGAGTCAAAAAGCACCGTTCCAAGACATTAGTTATTTATGGGAAGTCATTTTTCCAACGTTAGTAATATAGTAGCAATGATGCAAAGGGCCCGTGACCTAGCTAGGATATGGTGCCTGCCTTCTAAGCAGGACGTCCGGGGTTCGAATCCCCGCGGGTCCGCTTTGACTTTCTAAGGTCAAAGCATCACCGCTACGACTTAAGCGGATTTATAAACACATATATGCTCCTTAAGGCTGCCTGTTTTTTCCGTCAAAGTTGGAACACACCATTCGGGTTCTTTACTTTTTAAACCGGGCTTTCTCTAATCCTTCCAACGGAACCCTG
>CAZPOY010000119.1:0-5095 GCA_964588345.1 uncultured Thermoplasmata archaeon | reverse complement strand
TCTCAATTCTTCAGAACGGTCGTCCATGCATGGTAATAACTATTATATGTTTTAATGTTTTGACGCACACTCGAAGGAGAAATGACCCATGGCGCCTTATGACCCGAAAGCAGCAGAAGAAAAATGGTCTGACAAATGGGAAGAGTGGAAATTATACCATTTCGATTTCGATAGCGATGCCGAACCGTATTCCATTGACAACCCGCCAAGATACGCATCCGGTCCTTTGCATCTTGGTCACGCCACGCACTATACTCACATAGATTTTGCAGCCCGATACAAGAGGATGAGAGGATACAACGTAATGTTTCCACTTTGCTTTGACGTGAACGGGATGCCCATAGAAGTAAACGTCGAGAAGAAATATGGCATAACCATGGGGGAATCGGACAGGCATGAATTCATCAAACTGTGCAAGGAATTTGCCAACGGCAACATCGGAGAGATGAAAAGACAGTTCAAGATACTCGGAGAATCCATGGACCCTTCCGTTTACTACCAAACGGATGCTGAATACTATCGACGCCTTACCCAGGTTTCATTCATCAAACTCGCTAATATGGGCACCCTTCCGGGAAAAGAAAAACCCCTAGTGTACAAGGGGAAGGCCCCGGTCAACTGGTGTCCAAGATGCGCTACCGCCATTGCAGATGCTGAAATCGAATACAAGACGGGAGCAACGCTTCTCAACGACATTGTTTTCAAGGATGTTGAAACAGGCCAAGAGATAATTATCGCAACGACCAGGCCAGAATTGATATGCACTTGCCACATGGTCGCCGTTCATCCCGACGACGCTGATAAGAAAGAACTCGTGGGAAAGATGCTGGAGACGCCGATATTCGACAAGAAGGTGGAAGTGGTTGAAGACCGGAAGGTGGACCCCGATTTCGGTTCAGGAACGGTTATGGTCTGCACCATCGGAGACAAAGACGACCTTGAATGGGCTTACAAATACGGCCTACCCATTGACATCGCCATTACAAAGGACGGAAAGATGAACGAACGGGCCGGTAGATACGAAGGGCTTTCCATAAAAGAGGCGAGAAGCAAAATAATCGAGGACCTAAAAGAAGAAGGGCTTCTCATTGACCAACGTGAGATTGAACAGAACGTAGGCGTATGCTGGCGTTGCAAAACGGCCATAGAATATCTAGAGGTCCCGCAATGGTTCATCAACATCACCGAATTCAAGGACGAGGTCAGGGAAAAAAAGGAAGAGATCGACTGGTTTCCCGAATACATGAAAGTACGTCTTGAAGAATGGATAGATTCGGTTAATCGCGACTGGGTAATCTCTAGGCAGAGGTGGTTTGCAACGCCCATCCCGCTCTGGGAATGCAAAGATTGTGGTGAAGCGGTTTTTGCCACCGAAGAGATGTGCTACGTTGACCCGACTATAACCCCGCCTCCCGTTGATAAATGTGAAATATGCGACGGAGACCTCGTGGGCAGCGAAGACGTTTTCGACACGTGGATGGATTCGTCCATCACACCACTTTACAACACCTTCTGGGAGAGGGACGATGAAAAATTTGAGAAACTCTATCCCATGAGTTTGCGTGCACAATCCCATGACATAATTAGGACGTGGTGTTTTTATACGATAATACGTGGTCATCTTCTTACAAAAAAGCGCCCCTGGAACGAGATAATGATGGGGGGCTTCATCCTTTCTTCCGATGGAACGCCCATGCATGCATCACTGGGCAACGTAATCGACCCATTTAGAATACTTGACGAATACGGAGGTGACGCACTCAGATACTACGCATCTACCTGTGCTTTGGGAGAGGACAACGCTTTCCGCGAAAAGGACATCGTGCACGGTTCCCGATTCATGAACAAATTATGGAACCTGAACCGATTGGTTGGCGGGAAGATAAAAGGGAAACCAGAAATGCCCAATGCCAATGAATTCAGGCCCATTGACCAGTGGATAATCAGCCGACTCAACGAGACCATTGAAAAGGCAACGGAGCACATGAACCGTTTCGAGTACGAGAAGGCAATGAAGATTTCCGAATATTTCATCTGGCACGAATTTGCTGACCATTACGTGGAACTCATCAAGCACCGGAATGACATGGCAATGGAATACACACTCTACGAAGTGGGCATCCGTTCCTTGAAGCTTGTGGCACCGTTCATTCCATTCATTGCAGAGGACGTTTATCAAGAACATTATCGGGATGAAGAAGGTGAAAAATCCATACATGTTTCCTCCTGGCCCGTACCCGTTTCCGTGGACACGCTCGACAGCATTAAAGGAGCATTCGTCAAGGACCTTGTTGCGGAAATTCGGTCTTGGAAATCGGGACTGGGAATGCCCCTGAACCAGGAATTTTCACTCCTCGAACTGGTCGGTCCCGAAGCCGAATACATTCTGGGTTCCGAAGAGGACATATCGAAGACGACGGGGGCTTTGGAAATTCGCATCGGAACGGAAAAAGACATTGATGAGATTTACGTTGCAATAAAACCGCAAAAGGCGGTCATCGGCCCCAAATTCCGGAAAAAGGCGGGAGAGGTCATGAAACTCATTTCAGAACTGGACCCGGAGGACGTGGGAAAGACGTTGGAAGAGGGCGAAAAATTGTTCTTGGAACTAGGAGACGGTGAAGAAGTGGAAATCACAGAAGACGACGTCAAGTTGGAAAAATCCGTTTCGGTTTCTGGCGTGCGCGTGCATACTCTCGAAGTGTCTAAGACCACCATTCTAACGGCTGAGTGAATATGAGACTGCCTGAATATGCCGGGAAGGAACTTCTCCATCGGTCTGGGTTCAACATTCCAGAAGCCGTCTTGATTTCTCATTCGAAACCACCCTTTTCAGGCCATTACAATGCGATGGACGTGAATGATGCCATTTCTTCAATAAATGATTTCCCAAGGTTCGCCAAATTGCAGGTCCCCCATGGTGGAAGGAAAAAGAGGGGACTGGTAAAAAGGGTGTGCAATACAGGCCAACTGGAAGAAGTCCTAATGGACTTCCAAAAAGTACATCCTGGAACACCGGTCCTTCTTGAAAAAGAGGTGACACATGAAGAAGAACATTATGTCTCCGTCACCCTGAACCGAAGCGCCAAGGAAATGATGATGAATTATTCTGGCAAAGGAGGCGTTGAAGTTGAAAAGAACGCTGATTTAACACATTTCAAAAAGGACGAAATACCCTCCGCCATTATTGAAAAATTCGGAAAGGATTTTCCAATGAAATTCTTTCACTTATCCATGCAATTGGACGCCCTTCTCCTCGAGATAAACCCCTTGACCGAAGAAGGCATGGTTCTTGATGCGAAGATTGAGATAGACGATGCGGCCCTTTTCCGTCACGAAGAATTGTCTCCTTTGAAAAACCGGGGGGTCGAAGAAAAAGCCAAATCACATGGCCTTGCCCTGACCATTCTTGAAGGTGACGTCGGCGTAATCGCCAACGGCGCAGGTCTAACCATGGCCACCTTGGATTATGTAGAAGAGTGCGGTGGAAAACCCGGAGTTTTTCTGGACCTAGGAGGAACCGACGACCCAAATACGGTGAAGAAGGCATATGAAATCATGTCAGGTCTGTCGCCGAAGTACGTTATCGTCAATGTTTTTGGCGGCATTACAAGATGCGATTCCGTTGCCAAAGGTTTGATCGCTGGAAAGAAAAATTATGGTGAAATGGCCATCACGGTTCGTCTAAGGGGCAACGGCGAAGAAAAAGCAAGAAAAATGCTTTCGGAAAATCATATACCAACATTCACGGGATTCCAAGAAATGGTGAAAAACGCTCTTGATAACGACGGGGGGTATGATTGAAGAACGTACCCAAAGTACTCGTTCAGGGGATAACGGGTCATCAAGGTACCATAAATGCCAGGGAGATGCTAGATTTTGGCACGAAAATCTCGGCTGGCGTCGTTCCTGGAAAAGGTGGTAAAAACGTGCATGGCATTCCCGTTTTCGAAAACGTTGAAGAAGCCGTTATGCAATATGACCTTGACACTTCGATGCTTTTCGTTCCGGCACCTCATCTGAAAAAAGCGGCATTCGAAGCCATGGACAACGGCATAAAAAATCTGGTCATCGTAACGGAAAACGTTCCGGTTCACGACACCATTGAATTGCTCCGTGAAGCAAGGAAAAAAAGCGTGTCCGTCCTAGGTCCCAATTGCCCCGGATATGCCGTTCCTGGTTTTTCAAAGGTTGGCATCATGCCAAACCGCATTTTCAAGAGAGGCAGTTGCGCCGTCATATCCCGGTCCGGCACGTTAACCTACGAAGTCGTTTCACATCTAACGGAAAACGGCGTAGGCATCTCAATTTGCATGGGCATCGGCGGCGACCCCATAATAGGTACTACGATGAAAGAAGGCCTCGAATCCGTAAATGCGAGAGAAGACACGGAAAGCATCGTCCTAATTGGCGAAATCGGTGGCGATGCCGAAGAAGAAGCAGCCCCAGCAGCAGCGGATTCTGACAAAAGGGTTGTTTCCTACATCGTGGGAAAATCCAGTCCAAAGGGCAAGAAGATGGGCCACGCCGGTGCGTTAATCGAAGGAGAAACGGGCACCGTTGCCAGCAAGCAAAAGGCGTTTAGGGATGAAGGAGTAACCGTTGCTGACCATTTTTGGGACATACCCTCTTTATTAACAAGGAAAAATGACGACAAATAATTATAGTTCTTTCCCTAAGAGAGGGTTGTGAAAGCAGGCGTATTGGCGCTCCAGGGTGCCGTTGAAGAACACGCGATTTCCCTGGAAAAAGCCATGGAAGAACTCGCCATTGAAGGCGACGTGGTCAAGGTCCGCAGCAGAAGAGAACTTGAGGCCATTGACGCACTTGTTTTTCCCGGAGGCGAATCCACCACAATCTCCAAGCTTCTGGACAAGCACGGTCTGAGAAAAACGTTGAGGGAAAAGAAAGATGAGGGGATGCCAATATTGGGGACCTGCGCTGGATTGATACTCCTTGCCAAGGAAGGCGACTACGAGGTCGAAAAAACGGAAACGCACCTCCTTGGGTTCATGGACATGAAGGTAACGAGAAACGCCTTTGGCAGACAAAGGGAATCCTTCGAAAAACCTCTTGAAATCCATGGTTTGGACGC
>CAZPOY010000118.1:0-5146 GCA_964588345.1 uncultured Thermoplasmata archaeon | reverse complement strand
CCTTCTTCTCTGCAGGCTTCTCTTCCTTCTTCTCTGCAGGTTTCTCTTCCTTCTTTTTGGGAGCCGGCTTCTCTTCCTTCTTCTTGGGAGCCGGCTTCTTCTCCTTTTCCATCTCCTCTATTACTTCATGGGGGATGCCCACCGTCTCCTCTTCTTCTTGAATCCTAACGGGATGAAGGTCGTTTGCAATGGGCGACCTCTCGAAAAAATCGATGCTTTCCTCTTCCTCTCTCGTGACCATGTAGCCAGGTATCGTGACCTTTCTTCCGTCGATGGCAGCATGGCCATGGACGATGAATTGCCTTGCCTGCTTAGCCGTCTGGGAGAATCCCTTTACATATACAATGGTCTGAAAACGCCTGTCAAGAATGGCATCGGTATCAAGCGCTAGGATGTCGTTGAGCGTGGACTCCTCTGCAGGGAGTATGCCAAGCCGGGCCATCCTCTTTAGAAGAAGGTCTATCTCTTTCTCCGCCTGCTCCTCGCCGGTACGCCTGCGTGCCAGAAGGGTCCTGGACTGGCTCCTTATCGCTTTCAAAAACGATTGGGCCTTCCACAACTCCTTCTTGTTCTTGAGCCCGTATTTCTTGATGAGTTCGTTCTCGCTCTCTATCCGTTCGGCACGCCATGGATGCGAGGGCCTTTCGTATTTCTTGTTGGAAAATTTAGGGTCTCCCATTTACTTGCCCCCATCCATCACTTTCCTCTTTTGTACGCCCATGGTGCTTCCCTTTCGACCGTTGGACTTTGTCCTCTGGCCCCGAACCTTCCTTCCGGTTTCGTGGCGGATGCCGCGATAGCATCGGATCTTTCTCATTTCGTTGATGTCATCCATGAGTTGGCTTTTCAATTCGTTGCCGAGAATGTGAAGGTCGTCGCCCGTATAGCGGTCCTTCTGCCTGTTCAGGAACCAGTCGGGGGCTATCTCGTCCACTTCATCTAGCACCGCCTGGAGTTCTTCAATCTCTTCGTCCTTTAGGTTCCCTATCTTCTCGATGGGCGAAACCTCCGCTTCCTGGACTATGATGTTGGCTATACGGGCACCAACGCCCTTGATGTTGGTGAGTGCCTGAATTACGGCCTTCTCACCTTCAAGGTCCGTGTTGGAAAGACGGACGATGTATTTGAAATCTGACTGTTCTTTTGGTACTTCTTTATCTGGCAAGATTAATTCCTCCGATAGAGGCCATCGGCTTTTCCCCCCAAAAGGTAAGTCATATTTAAACATACCCCATTCGTGAAGGGAACCCCATGGTCCCAAGGGTCATCTCGTTGCTTTCTTGAATTCAGCATCGTCAGACTGATTGGCATTCATGAACGACCCTTTTCCGTATCTGCAGCATTGCAGAAGGTCCTAAGGCGACAGGACCTGCACCGCGGGCTTGTGGGCACGCATACGGTCTGCCCGAAGCGGACAAGGAGCCCATTTACCTCCTTCCAGTATTTCTTCGGCATCCATTCCTTCAGTGCCTCTTCCGTTGATTCGGGGGTTCTAGCATCCACCATGCCGATGAGATTGGTGATGCGGTGGACGTGGGTATCCACGGGAAGGGCGTCCCGGCCGTGAGCATAAACCAGCACGCAGTTGGCCGTCTTCCGGCCTACATGGGGCAACTCGACAAGTTTCTCGATGTCATCGGGAACTTCGCCCCCGTACGCGTCCAAAAGACGCTGAGATATCTTCTTCAGGGCCTTGGCCTTCTGATTGTAAAAACCTGCGGGACGAATGAGATTTCTAAGTTCATCATCATCCAGTTCAAGTATTGCCTCAGGCGTTCCGGCTTTGGCAAAAAGAGCATCCGAGGCCTTTTTCGTGTTCTCATCCCGTGTTCTCTGGGAAAGGACCGTGGATATCAGCACCTGGAAGGGCGTCTGGTCCCTGGAGTGTTCCCCCAGATATGCATCGTTGCTCACGGCCTCTTTTAGTTCCAGCATCAGTCTCTCAGGGCTAATAGGCGGTTTTTCTATGCCAAGATATTTCATTGCTTCGCCTACCGTGAACAAGGACCCCGTCACAAGCACCGGAGAAGCAAGACCCCCGGTCATCTCCATGGCTTGCGGAATGGTTCCCGCACTCAAGACCTCCCCCTCATGCAGCGAAGGCAGATTCTTGAACAACGACGCGAGTTTTTCCGGGTCCGCCCCATCGTCCCAACTCGTTCTAGTGAATATGACGTTGCGAGACACCTTGGCGAAACGGGCCAGTATCTCCTCGTGGTGCTTTCTTTCGAGTATGCCAATAACCATGTCCGCCGGGACCAGGTCAAGGTCGTTCATCGTCTCCACAAGTCTGTCAGACCCTTCACGGTTGTGAGTGATGTCGAAAAGAAAAACTCCCCGCAGGTCCATTCTTCCCGGCCAGTTGGTCATCCTTATCCCTTCGATTATCCGGTCGAAATCGTAATGCCTTCCGTTTTCCGAGAGGAGCCAGAGCACGGCTAGGGCCGTTTTGAGGTTGTCTGCCTGATGCCTGCCCACCAACGGGAAATCCGTTTCACCTTCTCCCCACGGCGTTTCCAGATGCACCAGCGACCGGCGTGGGTTCATCTCTTTGATTTCCACATTGACCAGGTCCTTGTCGAATACGATTTCCGAACCGGTCTCCCGGCACTTATTTTTTACGACTTCCAGGGCTTTTTCGGGAAGGTCGCCCACGACGACGGGTACGTCAGGTTTGATTATCCCCGCTTTCTCGTACGCCCGGGATTCCACCGTTTCTCCCAGAGCCTTGGTGTGGTCCTTGCCGATGGTGGTTATCACCGATATCTCGCTCTTAACCAGATTTGTAGCGTCAAGGCGCCCTCCCAGCCCGACTTCGTAAATGCCTCCGTCCACGTCGTTACGGGAAAAGTATCGTGAGGCCAGTGCCGTCATTATCTCGAAAAAGGAGGGGAGCGTGTCTTTTCCTTCGTGCTGGTCAAGATACGGTTTAATCTCGTGAAAGATTTCCGTAAGCTCCTTCTTGGTTATCTCTGCATCCGCAATCCTGAACCTTTCCACCAGTTCGACAAGATGGGGCGACGTGAACATTCCCCAGCTTTCACCGGCCCTCCACGTGCAAGAAGAGAGAATCGCGCAGACGCTGCCCTTGCCGTTGGTTCCACCCACGTGCACCGAAGGATGGTCCCGATGGGGGTTGCCTAGATGGTCCAGCAGCATTTCCACGTTCCTGAGACCTAACTTTATGTTCCGGCCTTTCTGCCTGTAGAGGTAATCCCGTGCCTGTCGGTAATTCATCGCTGGTCCAATGGTTTCCTCTTTTTAACAACTATCCCGCAAGACGGAGGGTGCAACCAAAATATTTCTGCATGGAGTACGGTCAATGAATGGGCTTTGCAGGAACGCCTGCGACGATGGTTCCCGGAGCCACATCCTTGGTCACCACTGCACCTGCACCCACCACGGCCCCGTCGCCTATCTTCACGCCGGGCATTATCACAGCGTTGGCTCCGATGAATGATCTGCGCCCCAAAACCGTGGGGGCCACCTTCATTTTCCCCGACCCTGTCTTCTCTCTGGCACGGTCATGGGCCAGTATTACGGCACCCTTTACCACCGTGGACCCCTCGCCAATGGTCACAAGATGGGGGAAAAGGGAATCCACCACGACAAAATATCCCATCTCAACGTTTTTCCCCATCTTTGCACCTTTTAAACGATGGAATAATCCGCGTAATTGGGACATGGGAGAAAACCAGGAGGGCATGTGAAGAAGGGTTATCCAGACCCTTTTCGGAAGAGGGGGCGGCGTTGCTTTCAACGTGTCTAAAAGATTGTCCGGGTTTAATATTTTTTCCGGTGTCAATCAGTTCCTAAGCTTTCGGATGAACTGGCAGGCGGAACACGGGTCCGAGGAACTGGGTTCGTTGCACTGCGAACAGGTGGAAATGCTACTGGGCCTTTCCGGAGCGGTGGCCTTTATGTTCTCCATTGCCTTGACAAGCCCATGCCTCGTTCCAGGGGACCCGTCCTCCATGAAGGAAATGGCTTCTCGAAACCTGAGTCTCTCGGCCGTGACGGAAAAGGGGCACTCGCTGTCGTGCAGGGGCAGTCCCCGGTTCATGGCATAAAGGTAAATCTCCTTTTCAGGCACCCTCATCAGCGGCTGTATCCTGGGCACGAGCCCCTCGATCCTCTTCAGATGGGGGCCCATCCTGTTTATCCGGTCCGTATCGCCCCGGGAAAGATTCATCAGCACCGTTTGTGCCGTATCGTCAAGATTGAGGCCCGTTACCAGATAATCCGCACCGTGGTCTTTGGCCATGTCGTTGAGAAGTTTCCTCCGGAATACGCCGCATACGGAACAGGGGTTGTCATCCATTTTCATGGCCATGCGGTCCAGGGTGGCCCCGAATTCGTCCTTGAACGAACGGACCTCCAACGGGACGTCCAGTTTTGAAGCGGTTTTCCGGGCCATCTCGATGCTGGAGGGCCTGTACCCTGCAATCCCCTCGTCTATGGTAATGGCGGAAAACTCCACGTCCCTCCTCACGTCCAGAATCCTCTTTACGACGTCCATCACGGAGAGACTGTCCTTGCCGCCTGAAACGGCAAAGGTCATCTTCTTGGGCCGGCCATCGAATTCCACCTGCTCCCTCAGCGATTTTTTTGCACGGGAAAGAACGAACTGGTCAAGGTGGGACGAACATAAATGCATCCCTGAATAACGTACGAAGATGACGGCGGACCTGCTGCACTTGTCGCACTTCACGGTTTTCCATGAAGGATTCGCATTAACTACTTTTCCCCTGGACATTAGGAAAAAAACTCACGATTTCCCCTGGGTCGTAGGAAAACGGCTCACAAGTATTCCAATAGATTATCGTAGTTGTGCCTCATTAGGAACTTTATCGAATCGCATGTCAAAAGTTCGAATTGCCAGTCGGTTGGGGGGACGCCCTCCCTCTCCATGGCCCTCTTGATGAGCCGGTGCTTGTCATTGAACTCTATGAAATTGTAACAGAAGCCGGCCATGACCATTTCCGAATGGGCTTTTCCGCCAAGGAACACGTCCGGGGTCAGCATCTCATCGAATATCTCATCGACGGTCCGTTCGAATTTGGCAGGAATGTAGTTCAGGTGGAAGAAATAGAATAACTGGTAACCAAGCAGGGGGTAATTGACCACGTTTATGGTCTTTATGATG
>CAZPOY010000117.1:4807-5192 GCA_964588345.1 uncultured Thermoplasmata archaeon | reverse complement strand
TGAAGGAACTCAACATAAACACCTTCCTCATATCCGAGATGGACGCCGATTCCCAGTCTTACGGTAATTACAAAGAAGATTTCCTGGCTGACGGAACCATTCTCTTGCAGTATCACGAACAGCCGGACACCTCCGTGCAACTGCGCCTTCGGGTCGTGAAAATGAGGCATTCGGACCATTACCGGGGCCATCTGGCGCTCATGGAACGGGGGGGAAATCTCATGGTGTCCCCTGTCGTTACGGACTGAAAAAATCACGAATCATTCGGAATCGCCCGTTTTGCGGTTCCTAATGAATTGAATTAGGTAGTAGATGGCAAGATATATTCCCGAGATGATGGAAGCAAGAAGGCCGATGCCCAGTAGAATGGGAAGGAACATTACGG
>CAZPOY010000117.1:0-4797 GCA_964588345.1 uncultured Thermoplasmata archaeon | reverse complement strand
CGCATCCTCCACCTGATAGAGCATCATCAGGGCTACGATAGAAACGAGGATGTTTACGACGAATGCAAAGACGAAGGGAACCTTCTTGCCACTAAGACCTATGAAACCAGGGACGCCGAGTATCAAGAACATTCCCAGGAAAATCAAGAACGTATCGGCAATGTTGGCCCCGACGCCTTGAAGGGCCAGGAGGATGAATGCGGCAATGGTGAACAGGATTGAATAGCCAAAACCCAAGGATGCCATTATTATTTTGTCCTTGTCCATCATTAGTCCTCTAGAATGATTGAAAATCTATCTTTGAGTTCTGACACCTTCTTTTCATACCCCGCCTCGCCGATT
The DNA here is from genome assembly GCA_964588345.1 of uncultured Thermoplasmata archaeon. Taxonomy (GTDB): domain Archaea; phylum Thermoplasmatota; class Thermoplasmata; order CAZPOY01; family CAZPOY01; genus CAZPOY01. The sequence continues at coordinate 4,455 of CAZPOY010000117.1, read as the reverse complement.
TGGCCCAAAATCAGCTGCTCCTCGACGTCCTTCTTCATGGACTCATATTGGCGCATCATTTCATCGGTGAATTCTTTGATGAGTTTCCCCATCTCGTTGTAAAGCTTGGCTCCCCTTGGGGAAAGCGAATAGCTTACCCGGGGCCGTCCCGTAGGAGGGAAATGAGCGGACCGTTCCACCAGACCAAGAGCGTGCATGTCCAGGAGGTGCTTGTCGATGGCCTGCCTCACCACACCCACCTTTTCAGCCAAATCTTCCGGATGGTCGATGCCATCCTTGAGCAATCGGACTATCTTGAGCCGGGTCTGTGAAGAGAGACTTCTCAGCAATCGGGACTCTATTTCTTCCACATTTGGGAAAAGGAAACGGTTTATTTCAACTTGACGGTTGCATTTTTCCACATCATTCTTGCATTTTCAATATGGTTTTTCGAATATTCCACTTATATAATCGGCTCATAACGTGTTCTGGTGAAGAAATGAATCACAGCAACGCAATGTCTACCACGCTCCTAAAGGGAACGAAAATGAGCCAGATGCACGAGATGACCGTAGAGGGTGAACCCAAAAGAGAGGAAAAGGGCCAAAGCCACAGCAAGACGCCTGCCGGCCAAGTGAGCCAATTCCTAAGAAAGAAGAAGGAAGAGATGAACAATGAAAGGGCAAGAAGAGCGGAAAGAACCCGGAAGACCCCTTTGGCAACAGCGTTGATATTTGTCAATCGGATTATGTCAGACGAGGGGGTCTCAAGAGAGGAGTAAATCCATATTCTACTGCACTCAGACAAAATTATCGATGATGACGATAATCCCGCCGATGATTGCAATGAGCCCGCCGCCGAAAATTCCCAGGACGATGACTATGATTCCAAGTATCAAAGTGTTCTCTATCGGGATGGTGCCGAAGTAAAGCAGGATGAGAATAATGCCCACGATCAAGGCCACCAATCCTCCGTAGAATCCGCCAAACGCCATGCCAACGGAACCAAAACTCAGGTAGAATGAACTAAACTCGATGAAATGCAGTATTCCCGAAATCAGAGCGATTATGCCGCCGATTAGGGCGAGTATCATGCCCACTTTTTTTAACGAAGCCATATTGAACCCAATGCCACTAAAATATATCTCACTATTTCAATTTTAGACGTAAATGACATACATTTTAGAGAAAGATTATTCGGCAACATCTTTTTTCAGAACCATTCCATCCATTTTTGCAAGAAAAAATATCACAATGATAACAAAGTCTCAAATCCAGATGCAAAACTAAATTAATTACCAAATCAATGTTTTCATCATGTTGGTCCTCGACATCGCGGACTTTGCAGATTCAAGCTGGCTGACCGTAAAAATGCTGTTTTTGGTACTAGGCATCTTGGGCATCATCATAACGTTATTCTGGTTATTCGCATGGCTGTGGTCCATGATGGGCCAGGACCTGGAAAATAGTGAAAACGATGGTCACCAGGAAATACCGTAAGTGCCATGAAAGTGCTTTTTCAACGTCAAAGTTGACAATATTAACCTCTTATTTGCGTTAATCTCTTTTTAGTTTCCAATATTTCCCTTATATCACCCCCGACATAGTTAATTCCGGTGATGAAAGATGCAAAACAAACAAACTACAAAGTCCAACGTCTTCGACCATCTGGTCGGGTTGGTGGACGAAATCGTTCCGAGCATGGACATCGCTTACCGGAAGAGGCACGGCGGAAAAGAAAAACCGCACCGGGGAGCGATAAATGAAGCAAATCTGCAGCCGAACGTCCCGGACCCCTGGTGGTCCGAATCGGTGAGCAGGTCCGGTTCAAGGTGATATACATGACAGAAAACGAGAAGCTATTGAAGAAGCTAGAAGAGCGATTTGCAAACGGCGAGATATCCGAAGAGATATACAAGGAGCTCAAGGAAGGGCTGGAAAAATCTTCGCCGCCCGAAAAGCCCGCCGCTCCGACGCCGCCCAGGGAAAGGTCTGAAAAGATATCCATAAGTGGTGCAGGGAAGCTTAGTGGCCCCATTTACGCGGAAGTGGTCAAGGTCTCCGGTGCCGGCAAGATAGACGGCGACGTGGACGCCCTCCAGGTGAAGAGCAGCGGGAGCATGAAGATAACCGGCAATGTAAAGTCCGAAGAAGTGAAGTGTTCGGGAGCCCTGAAGGTGGAAGGCGACGTCTCCACAAAGATATTCAGGAACAGCGGAGGAGGAAAAATCGTCGGACGGCTTGATGCAACGGAAGTAAAGAACAGCGGGTCCCTAAACGTAGAAGGTCCCATCGTTGCAAAAGAGCTCATAGAGGCATCGGGAAGTTTGGATGCCCAATCGCTGGAATCGGAGGAAATCCGCCTTTCCGGGGCGTTCAAGGTCGAGAACCACATCAAAGCCGACGATATCAAGATAGACATAGCCGGCAACTCCAGTGCCAAGTCCATCGAAGGCGATTACGTTGAGGTGAGGCCCGGGTCCTCAAACAGATGGGGGAGATGGCTGTCAAGCGGCGGGACCCTCAAGGTCGACACCATCAAAGGCAAGGAACTCCGACTTGAAAACGTCAAAGCTGACCTGGTGGAAGGTGACAACGTGGAAATCGGCCCCGGGTGCAACATCAAGGAAGCCAGGGCCAAATCCCTTCGCGTTCACGAAGATGCAAAGGTGAATAAGCGAACGAAGCTTTAATCACGCTGATGCAACCATCACGGTGACCAGATGTCAGAACCGATAATAGAAGTGAAAGACCTGAGAAAAACGTTTCAATCGAAATCACGCCATGGCCTCTTCAAATCGGAAAAAAGGAAGGTGGAAGCCCTAAAGGGCGTATCCTTTGAAGTTGAAGAAGGTGAGATATTCGGCCTGCTGGGTCCCAATGGTGCGGGCAAGACCACCCTCATAAAGTGCCTGACGACACTCCTCATCCCCACGTCGGGAGAAGCAAGAATCAACGGCTTCGACCTCTACAAGAACGACACCGACGTCAGAGGTTCCATGGGATGCATGCTCATGGGCGAGCGCGGACTATACTGGAAGCTTTCGGGCAAGGAGAATCTGCATTTCTTTGGTTCTCTTTACCACGTGCCCAAGCCCGACAGAGAACGCCGCATAAAGGAACTGGTGGACCTTCTCGACATGCACGAATACATCGAACGCACCGTGGAAACCTATTCGTCAGGACAGAAGATGACCATGGCTTTTGCCAAGGCCCTCATCAACGAAGCACCCATAATCGTCCTGGACGAACCCACCGTAACCATGGACGTTCATACGGCAAGAAAGATACGTGGCATCGTGAAGGAACTGAACGCCAAAGGGCATACCATCCTTTACACAACGCATCTGATGTCCGAGGCCGACGAATTGTGTGAAAGGGTCGCCATCATCGACAAGGGCGAATTCAAGGCAATGGGCACTCCCGCCCAGCTCAAGGCGCAGATACCCCACAGGGGCGTGGTGAACGTGGAAGGGGTAATTCCCCCTGGGACGCTGCCCAAGATTGAAAAGATACCCGGCGTTGAAAGTGCTCAGATACGGTCCCAGAAGAACGGGCACACCAAGCTTGGAATCATGGCGGACAATCCCCGTCAGAGACTTTCGGAGATAATAGAGGTTCTGGGGGCATGCAATGCACAACTCGATTACATCACACCGGGCAGCGTGACCCTCGAAGACGTATTCATTCACCTAACCGGCAGGACCCTTAGCGAGGACACCAGGGAAGTGGTGAAGGAGGATAAGAAGTGAGTTCCCTCCTGGAGTCGTTCAGGAAAAGCATGGCCGTGATATGGGCCGTCACCAACGCCCGGATACGCATTTTGTCCCGTTACAAGGGGTGGCTCGCCATGGACATAGCCCTACCCATTCTTTTCACCCTCGTTCCGATACTTTTGGGCAGGGCCGCCGGAGGAGCCACCGCAATTCAGGCCTTCGAAAGGAACACCGGCACAAGCGAGTACGTCGCTTATCTTCTCATCGGCTCCAACGTTTTCGTGATTGTTTCAAACTTCCTCTGGTTCATCGGCATGTGGATAAGGCGCGAGAGGATGACGGGCACCCTGGAATCAATATACCTCACTTCCAGCCACCGTCTCCAGCTCCTCATCGGGACGGCCCTTTATACCACGATGCGTTCCCTGCTCAGCTTTTCAATTTCATTCACATTGGGTTGCCTCTTGTTCGGGGTAAACCCTCTTCAGGGTGACATTTTCATTGCCGTACTCTTTCTTTTCTTCGGAATGTTCCCACTTTTCGGAATCAGTCTCATGTTCGGTTCTTTGATATTCAAGATAAAGGAAGCCGGTTCCCTGATGAACCTGGCCCAGTGGGTAGTGATGCTTCTCATGGGCGCGTATTATCCCATAACGGTGTTTCCTCCGTTTCTCAGGGCCGTGGCATATGTTTTCCCCCCCACCTGGTTGAACAATGGCATACGAGCCAGTCTTCTAGGCCTTGGCTACTTCTTTGAACAC
>CAZPOY010000116.1:441-5204 GCA_964588345.1 uncultured Thermoplasmata archaeon | reverse complement strand
ACCGAAGCACCACATTGTGGGATGAAAACATGAGCAAGCGATGGGTAAAAGAAAGGAAGCAAGACGGCTTTTACCGCAGGGCCAAGAAAGAGGGATACCGTTCCAGGGCATCCTACAAATTGATTCAGATGCAGGAGCGATTCGGGATAATGCAAACCGGAGACCGGGTCCTAGACCTAGGCGCTGCTCCTGGAGGCTGGCTTCAGGTGGCGGTGGAAATCGTCGGCAACGAGGGCTACGTGTTGGGGGTTGACCTGCAGAGAATACGAAGGGTCGAAGGGGCAGAAACCCTTCAAGGGGACATGACGGCCCAACCCGTAAAAGACGAGATAAAAAGAAGGTGCAACGACGACCTTTTCGACGTTGTGGTATCGGACATGTCCCCTAACATCACCGGCAACTATTCCGTTGACCACGCCCGAAGCATTCACTTATCAAGAATGGCCTACGAAACCGCACGTGAGTTCTCACGCCCAGGTGCCAACTTTCTTGTCAAGGTTTTCGAAGGCGACATGTTCCAGGATTTCGTGAATGATCTTCAGAAGGCCTACCACATGGTAAAAAGGCACTCTCCCGAAGCGTCCAGAAGCCGGAGTTCCGAGATATACGTCGTTTGCAAGGGGCTTAGGAAGAAACGCTGATTCCCGGATGGCCTTTTTTCAACCATTGAAAGATAAAAAAACCATAAATACCACCTCCCCTTAGTCGTTGCCCCCTCAGGTGAAGTTATTGGAAACGATTGTAGTTGCCATTGGCGGTAATTCGCTTCTGAGGAAGGGGCAACGCGGAACAATCCAGGAACAAATTGAGAATGCAAGGATAACATGCGAATCGCTCCTTCCTTTGGTCGACAAGGGAAGCATCATACTCACCCACGGGAACGGGCCCCAGGTAGGAGCCATATTGCTGCAGAACGAGAAGGTAAAGGAGGTACCGGGAATGCCTCTGGACGTATGCGGGGCACAAAGCCAAGGCCAAATCGGGTACATTTTACAGCAGCAGATGGACATCGCCTTGGAAAAACGCGGTTCGGACAAGCGCGCCGTCTCGTTAATTACCCAGGTCTTGGTCAACTGCACCGACAAGGCGTTCCAAAACCCCACCAAACCCGTGGGACCTTTCCTCACGGAAGAAGAGGCGAAATACTATCAGGAAGAGGAGGGGTGGTCAGTCAAGGAAATAGAAGGTGGCAAGGGGTGGAGGAGAATCGTTCCTTCGCCGTATCCACAAGCCATCCTTGAATCGGACATAATCAAATCCTTCTTCAGAAACGGTTCCGGAGCAATCATCATCGCTGGTGGCGGAGGCGGCGTGCCCGTTGTCAAAAAAGATGGGGGATATCAAGGCGTGGAAGCCGTAATCGACAAGGATTTCGCTTCGCTGGTCCTTGCACTCGAAACCAACGCTGACACGTTCATTCTCCTCACAGACGAAGAGGGCGTTTATCTTGACTATGGAACGGAGGAGGAGAAAGTCATTTTGAAGGAAAACCCCGAGATGATGATGGAACATCTTGAAGAAGGTCAGTTCCCTCCCGGCAGCATGGGCCCCAAGGTCAAAGCGGGGGTCGAGTTCGTCCTGAAAACCAGCGGAAAGACGATAATCACCAATGCTGAGAACCTGGAAAAAGCCCTGGAGGGCAAATCGGGTACGACAATATCCCTTGAATCATGAATCCGCCGGCAAATGGGTCACGGCACGACCAGGACCGACGTCCCGCATTCTAGCATTACGCGCCTTAAAAGGTCCCGGGTGACGGTTTTGCAGTTCCAGTTCACAACCACAAGGTCATAATCTCCGTTCCTCACCCTGTCAATGTATTCCAGCGTCGGATTCCCTTCGATTATTTCCTTTTTTGCCTCCACGCCGTATACCTTGCCCTTTCTTTCAAGGTCAATGTAATCACTCTTGGCATTTTCCTCGTCCAGAACAAGAGCATCCACTTTGCCCTCATGTGACATGGCGATTCTGAGGCCTAGATCGCTTGCCCTCCGCGAGCTCTCCGACCCGTCTATCAGGAAAAACATCTTCCTGTACGGAGGGAGGTCCCTGGGATTGAGAAGTGGGGCGTGGGAATCCAGCATGACGGCTTCTAGCCAACTCTTCTTCCAAAAAGAAAATATTCCGCATTTGTCGGTGGATGCTACGATGAGGTTGTAATCTTCCCATCTTGCTCCTCTCATAATGCTCTTCGTAAAACTTTTGTCTTCCCAGACCTTGAGCCGGATTTTCTCTTGTACACCTTCTTCTTCTATGAGGTTGGCAACATGGGACTTTAGGGATGATTTCGTGGCGAGAGTCGTCTCTCGGTTGACGGTCTTTCCAATCTGTATGATGGTCCTCAATACTTTTTTGGCAAATTGCTCATCTTGAATAAGCCCCAGTACCCGCATCGGCTTGAAGTTCTTCTTGACATTGCCCATGAGGATGTCCTTGGCTGAAGCGGTGATCTTGCCTGGAGTTATGACGCTCAAAACGTCGCCGGGAAGAAGCACCATGTCGTCACTAGGTGAAAGCATGTGGTCACCCCTGAGTATCCCCCCGATTATTATCGAATTCTTCAGTTCCAGTTCTCCAATGGGCGTTCCTGCTAGGGGGGATTCATTTTCGATGACCACCTCCGTTACTGACCGTACCTCAGGGAATATCCCCGCGCCCATGACGCCGGCGACGAATAACTCGGAAAGTACCATGGTCTTGACGCCCAATTTTTTGAACATCTCCTCGTTTTTCTCGTCACGCAATCGGACCACGGCTTTGTTTATCCCCATCTCTTTGGCTACCCTGGCGCATTTGTAGTTGTCCTGGTCGTTTCCCGTGGCGATTATCAAGGTGGTCTTTTCGTCAACTTCGGCTTTTTTCAAAACCTCCTCGCTCGACCCAGGCCCCATTATCACCCGGTCTTCACCAAAACGCTTTTTGAGTTCAATGGCTCGGTCCGGGTCCAATTCGATGAGTTTTGCGTTATCCATGAGTTCCATCAATTGTTCGCCGGTCTTTCCACCGCCGACTATTACCATCTTAGGCATTTGCTTCACCCCATATGTGTTTGAAGACCATTGGGACCGTTGTGGAAGAAATGACGGCAAGAACAATCAATGCCACCTGGGTCCTGGAACTTATCACGCCCAACGTCTTTCCAATCTCAGATGCTGCAATCAATAGCGAGAGTCTTGCACTGAGAATGAGCCCCTTTGATAATTTTTCCTTAACGGTGTTTCGAAAATCGTTGAATTCGAAAAATGGGGGGAGCATCTTGACAATTATAGTTATTAAAATCAGCACCGGAACCAGAAATAGTATCTTGATTGTCAATATGGATGAGAAATCGAGGTCCATGCCCACCTTGATGAAGAATATCGGTACGAGAAAACCAAATGCGATGCCCGACAGTTTGTTCGTCAAAGAAGCCCCCTCCCTGAAAAGGGCCGAAATGCTTATTCCCGCAAGAAAGACGCCTAAAACGGCAAGAGGTTCTCTTCCCATTTCCGCAACTGCCAGAAAAATAAAAATGATGGCCAGAGAGAATCTCATTCCCATTTCACTGTGGTCATCGCTCCTGAAAAACTTTTTGAATACCGTTGGAAAAAGCCATAGGGCTTCAGCGCCGAGTTTGTAAATGAGATAGATTAGCACGAAAACGCCCACCAATGACAATATTTCAAACGCGAAATAACCACTGCCGGCAGACCTGCCACTCCCGGTGGCTGCAAATAGGGCGATGAGCACCATAGCCCCAACATCCGCAATCATCGCAGATATGAGAATTGACTGGCCCATCGGTTTTTTGATATACCCCGTTTCCCTAAGAGTGAGCATTGCTATGTCAACGCTGCTAATGGAAAGAAGCAGTGCAAGGAAGAATGCCGATTCGTAGGATTCCAAAAAATATTGGGCTATGAACAGTGAAAAGCTGAATGAAAGAGCAAGGGTTGCAATAAAGCCCGCAGTGGACGAAGCAATCATCTTAATGCCGGATTTGACAAGGGCATCGACATCTACCTCAAGGCCCACCATGAACATGAGAAATATGAAACCCAGTAGTGACAAAAATTCCAGCGGTTCCGTGATTATGAATGGATTGCTTCCTGTGAAATTGGCAAATACCGTGCCTATTATTCCCAATATTATCCCGAATATTATTTCCCCAACAACTACGGGAATCTTTATCTTGATGCTAATAAGGGGTATCACGAAAGCCGCTGAAACGATTATCACGAGTGCCAAATATTCGTCTATTCTGCCACCAAGACTTGCATAAACATTTTCTATTTTAAGATGTTGCCAAAATGAATACCGTATCAAAAAAATAGACTGATGAAAAAGCATCGCTTTTCCCGACTTAGCCTTTAGGAGCATAAAAGAATGAGTAAGACCGCTAAAGGCGCAGGCAACTGCTTTTCACTATCAAAAAGTGAAAAGCGTAGAGATGAGGAAAATACATAGTATTTTCCGAGTAAGACTCAAGGAGCTTAGAAGCATATAGAAACACTCTTGAGTCGCAGGCAACTGCTTTTCACTATCAAAAAGTGAAAAGCGCCGAGAGGGAGTGAGGATTTTACCTTTAAAATCCGAACATGCCTTTTCCCAAATATGCATAAGAAAGCGGAAAAGGCCTCTCGCAAATCATCATTAATAAAACAAGAGCGCCGAGACGAGGAAAATACACCGTATTTTCCGAGTTAGCCTTTAGGAGCATAAAAGAATAAGTAAGACCGCTAAAGGCGCAGGCAACTGCTTTTCACTATCAAAAAGTGAAAAGC
>CAZPOY010000116.1:0-341 GCA_964588345.1 uncultured Thermoplasmata archaeon | reverse complement strand
TTTTCCCAAATATGCATAAGAAAGCGGAAAAGGCCTCTCGCAAATCATCATTAATTAAAAATGATGAGCGCCGAGAGGGAGATTTGAACTCCCGAGGGGCAAGCGCCCCACGAGCTTACCGGTCTTTCCATCGAAGTTGATTTCCAGGCTCGCGCCTTACCGGGCTGGGCCATCTCGGCTTTTATTGTATATGCTTTTATTCGCCGAGATGGCTGCTTCGCCTTAAATTCTTCTATATGCTTTTACGATTTAAGGCTAGTTCGGGAAAAGGCAAGCTTTTCCCTCAGGCCATCTCGGCTTTTATTGTATATGCTTTTATTCGCCGAGATGGCTGCTTCGCC
>CAZPOY010000115.1:1947-5232 GCA_964588345.1 uncultured Thermoplasmata archaeon | reverse complement strand
ACTAAGACCATTATCTGCAAGAAAATGGTCGCAGGTGACTCTATCATTTTCAGTGGAAAGAAAAAGATGCGGTCACCGGGAGGAGGATTTTCAAAGAAAATACGACTAAGACCATTATCTGCAAGAAAATGGTCGCAGGTGACTCTATCATTTTCAGTGGAAAGAAAAAGATGCGGTCACCGGGAGGAGGATTTTCAAAGAAAATACGACTAAGACCATTATCTGCAAGAAAATGGTCGCAGGTGACTCTATCATTTTCAGTGAAAAGAAAATGATGCGGTCACCGGGATTTGAACCCGAGCTTGAAGCTTGGGAAGCTTCAGTCCTAACCAGGCTAGACTATGACCGCATGCATATTTTCTGCATCTGATTTCGTTCGTGCAATCTACTCTTGAGATTTAATTTTTCTTACGTTTTTGCAATCAATGCCTTAATTAATCAGTTGCTTTTTTGGTGAATCGTGACCGACCTGAAAAGTGAACTCGAAAAAGCACTCAAGCAAGTGAATACCGACGCCATCTCAAAATATCATGTATGCGACCCCTGCATAGGAAGACGCTTTGCAATCATTGCCCGGGGACACCGGAACGAAGAACGCGGACGCATCGTGAGAGAGGTTCTTGGCGTTGAGAAAACCAAGCGAGATGACTGCTGGGTCTGCGACGGACTTCTGGGGGAAATCGAAGAGATGTCCAATGTGATGATTGCCGAATTGAAACCATATGAATTCTCCAATCTCCTCATCGGAAGCAGGATAGACCCGGAGGTCGAACTCAGGGAAGAGGAATTGACCACATCCCTAGGAAAAGAAATGGGCGAACCCATAAAGGGAGAATTGAACCGGCGAATAGGTAAAATCGTCACCGACCACTTCTCGGTGGATGTGGAATTTGACAAGCCAGACATCGTAGGAATCATCGACACGCGTTTCTTTTCGGTTGACGTGGAATCAAACCCGGTATTCATCTTTGGAAGATACCGCAAACTCGAAAGAGGCATACCACAGACGAGATGGCCTTGCAGGGAATGCAGGGGAAAGGGGTGCGACCGGTGCAATGGAACGGGAATGATGTACCAGACCAGCGTAGAGGAGCTTATCGGAAAGGTCGCACTGGTTGCATACGAGGCAGAAGACCACCGCTTCCACGGCATGGGCCGGGAGGATGTGGATGCGCTGATGCTGGGTAACGGAAGGCCCTTCGTTTTGGAACTAAAAGAACCGAAAAAGCGGTTCATAGAACTCGAGAAACTTGAAAAAGCTGCAAACGAACAATCCGCCGGAAAAGCAGAATACGAACTCATGGAATATGCGGATAAGGAAAAAGTGCGTATGATAAAAGGAGCAAAGGCCGACAAAGTATACGGTGTGACTGTGAAAATCCACGGAGGAACTACCGAATCCGAACTCGAAAACTCGGTAAAGGGGCTTGTGGGAACCATCCACCAGAGAACGCCAATAAGGGTCGCTCACAGGCGCGCAGACAAAGTAAGGGTCCGAGAGGTCAAATCCATACATGTTGAACGCTTGAATGGAGAAGAGGCCCGGCTCGTGATTGAAGCCGAAACCGGAACTTATATAAAGGAAATGCTTCATGGTGACCAAGGCCGCACAACACCCAGTTTATCTGATATGCTGGATAAGAAAGTTGAAGTAGAAGCGCTGGATGTAGTGCAGGTCAAGTACCCCTAAGTGGGGGTGGCGGAAATGGTAAGAACTTCCAAAGGAACAAGAAAGAGAACGAGACAGATAATGCGAAGAAAGCCCAGGCAGAGAGGGCTCTCTCCACTTACAAAAACGCTTCAGACCTTTAAAATCGGAGAAAAGGCCAACATAGTCCTGGACCCGAGCATTCACAAGGGACAGCCACATAACAGGTTTCATGGCAAAACAGGTACCGTAGTGGGAATGCAAGGTGACGCGTATGTTCTGGAAGTAAAAATGGGTGGTAAAAAGAAGAAGGTCATTGCCCTCCCGCCGCATCTAAAAAAGGAGTAGATTGACATGGGTGAGAGATACGTAACATTGGGAGAAGTAAAGGAACTCATGGAAAAAGCCCAGGAAGAACGGGAACTTACCATGGAGCAGAAGTTCGTTCTAAATCACGCAAACTCATTTTCCCGCATAAACAAAGAGGATGCCGAAGAGTTGATAGAAAAACTCATGGAATTAGAACACATCCACGAACGGCTTGCTTTCAAGATTACGGACCTGATGCCCGAAACCGATGAAGAGGTAAAAGCCCTTTTCGCCAAGGAAAGAGCGGTGATCGGCAAGAAAGACATTGAACAAATTCTTGAACTCTGTTCGGAATACCTATAAACCGGGTGGTTTTCCATGGAAGATTATGCAATAATATTGGACTTTCTACCCCAGGGTCGCCACGACGACAAGCGCTTCAAGAGAGAACCCGTGGCATATGCCGTTGGAACGCAGGAACTCAAGCTCTTTGAACTTACACCCAAAGACAACGTAACGCTAACCGTAGGTGATACGGTATATATTGGCAAAAATGTCGAAGAGCGCAAAGAGATTCTCCACGTCAAAAGGAGAATATCCCATTCTGACCTGACCCGGGCCGCCATGAGCGAACTGCCCTTCATCATCGAAAGAATTGTAGATGACCGCGAAGAAGATTTCCTTAAATTTTACAACCACGCAAGGGCCATCACAACCAGAATGCACATGCTGGAACTGCTGCCGGGCCTGGGAAAGAAAACCATGTGGGCCATCATCGAAGAGAAGAGGAACGGTGATTTCACTTCATTCGAAGAACTCAAGAAAAGGGTCCCCGCACTGCATCACCCCAAAAAGCTCATCGTGAAGAGGATAATCCAGGAGTTGGAAGACCCGGACCAGAAATACCACCTCTTCGTCGCAAAGTAAATGGGGCAAGGTTTGCGATACCTTTTTTATCCATGAACATTTCCACCACCTTGACATAAGCCCAGGTGTGATGCTTACGCGTTTCCCCGGCCGGAATACGTTCCGGCAATGACACAATGCGTGTGAACATTGCGCCGGTTTATGTTTAGTGAAAAAGTGGTCCCGTGATGCAATTCAGCCTTCTTCTATCGAAGAAGTCTAATGCAATGTGGAACCAGATGCGCTCCCGTAGTGACTCGGACTCTGAGCAGTCCTCACATAAAAGAATCTCTGATTCTTTCATGATATCGCCCAAAACCTTCGGTTTTAGGCTAACACACTACGGTAGATGAACTTACATAAGCAAATATACGCTCCCGTAGTGTAAACCGGTCTTCCTCTGGAAGTCCTATACAATACGG
>CAZPOY010000115.1:0-1847 GCA_964588345.1 uncultured Thermoplasmata archaeon | reverse complement strand
CCTCATCCCGACGGGAGGAGGAAGGTAAAACCTTCCGACTAAGCCCAATTCGTTGGGCGTAGCACGTATCATCAAAAAAATAAAAAAGCAAAAAAAAACAGAAAAAAACCTGCGCCCAGTGACCCATTTAGGCATGGGTCACAACATTCGGCGCAGGCAAAGCCGGTATCTTACCGGGTTTTGACGAGGTCTTCCACGACGCTGGGGTCGGCAAGGGTGGACGTGTCGCCTAACTGGTCCATGTCCTTGGAGGCAATCTTTCTCAGGATCCTCCTCATTATCTTGCCTGAGCGGGTCTTGGGAAGTCCCGGTGCCCAGTGGATCTCGTCCGGCGTGGCAATGGGGCCGATTTCCGACCTGACCTGCTTTACAAGTTCTTTCTTCAGTTCGTCGGAATAATCGTACCCCTTCTTCAGGGTGACGTACGCGTAAATTCCCTGACCCTTGATTTCATGGGGGAATCCAACGACTGCTGCTTCGGCAACGGCGTCATGGGCCACCAAGGCCGATTCGACCTCTGCGGTACCCATTCTGTGTCCTGATACATTGATTACGTCGTCGATCCTTCCCGTAATCCAGAAATATCCGTCGCCATCCCTCTTGGCTCCGTCGCCTGTGAAGTAATTGCCGGGGAACATGGAGAAATAAGTATCCATGAACCTCTTGTGATCACCGTAAAGGGTTCGCATCATACCGGGCCATGCGGCCTTGATGATGAGAGCACCTTCGTTCTCTCCTTCAAGCTCTTCTCCCTTGTCATTAACAAGCGCGGGCTCGACGCCGAAGAAGGGCTTTGTTGCGCTTCCTGGTTTGGTGGGTATGGCTCCGGGAAGAGGCGTTATCATTATTCCTCCCGTTTCAGTCTGCCACCAGGTATCCACGATGGGGCAGCGTCCTTCGCCCACTACTTCGTTGTACCAGTTCCAGGCTTCGGGATTGATGGGTTCGCCCACGGTTCCCAACACTTTCAGGGATTTCCTCGAGGTCTTCTTAACGGGCTCTTCTCCTTCTTTCATGAGGGCTCGAATGGCCGTCGGAGCAGTATAGAATTGCGTCACGCCGTATTTGTCAACTATCTGCCAGAATCGGCTGAAGTCTGGATAGTTGGGGACACCTTCGAACATTACGCTCGTGGCACCGTTGAGGAGGGGTCCGTAAACGATGTAGGAATGACCGGTAATCCAACCGATGTCCGCCGTGCACCACCAGACGTCGCCATCATGGTAATCAAAAACGTATTTGTGCGTCAATGCGGTATATACCATGTATCCACCGTTGGTGTGGAGAACGCCCTTGGGCTTTCCCGTTGAACCGGATGTGTACAGGATGAACAACGGGTCTTCCGCATCCATCTCTTCGTAAGGAGACTCGCCCTTTACGTCATCGGCAGCCATTTCTTCGTGCCACCAGACGTCCCTTCCGTCTTTCATGGGAACGTCGATGCCCGTCCTCTCCACGACGATGGTCGTTTCGATGCTGGGAGATTCATTCAGGGCTTTGTCGGCGTTGGTCTTCATGGGGATGTTGTTTTTCTTGCCCCTGAGAGCCGTGTCCTGGGTTATCAATACCTTGCATTCTGAGTCATTTATCCTGTCTCTAAGCGAATCCGAAGAAAATGCACCGAAAACCACCGAGTGGATGGCACCGATTCGTGCGCAAGCTAGCAATGCGATGGGAAGTTCGGGAAGCATCTGAAGATACATGCAAACCCTGTCGCCTTTCTTGACGCCCTTCTTCCTCAGCACATTAGCTAATTTTCATACCTCTTCATTGAGTTCCTTGTAATTCAGCTTCTTTCTTTCTGATTGGTCGTTTACTTAACATATGATTTAAAACTGGTCTCCCCT
>CAZPOY010000114.1:0-5266 GCA_964588345.1 uncultured Thermoplasmata archaeon | reverse complement strand
CTAAGTGCAAGCCGAGGTACCTTGCTCGTCTGGTCAAGGTAAGTGCCAAGTGTGGCCCTGTCTTCTGCTGCAATTTGCGGGTATCCTTCCTGCACGGTCCAAATGACCATTTTCGCAGCGTTCATGTCGGCTAAGGTCGGGGTGCCCATTTCCAATAGGTCCCAATGAGTATATGACCATCCGTACGCGTCCAGGTTGTTCATCCAGTCAACCTCATATGGGTCGCCGGTTAGCGGTGAAGTTTCTCCGATGTCATCGTCCACCAGAAGAACCATGGTTCCCAGGGCGGCACTAAGGGTGGTGAATTGGTAATGATGTCCACCATTTGTGTCTAGCGAAGTTATCCCCGTGGTTTTTGATGAAGCAACGTCGAACTCATAAAGCGTTCCATCGGTCAATCCCTTCAAGGCCAGTTCGTGGTTCAGACTGTAGGTATTTAGGTCTTCGGCTGTTTGCCAAACCGTGTCTCCGACTTTTCTATAGTATATGACCGAATTGGCGTTGATGTCTGTTTGCCACGTAATCAAAGCGCTTGTTGCCGCTGCCGTCTTTACATAAACGTCAGATATGGCGGGTCCAGATGCATCGATTAAGGCCGTAGCAGTTGCGATATGAGCCGGGTCGACGTCATCGTAAGTTATCGTTATGGTTTCCCTATCGGCTACCTGAAGCGTTCCATCGTTCAGGACAACGTTGTTCATGTCCGTCTGGATGCTTCCCTTGAATACGCCTGAAAGCGTATCTGTCGCCGTCAGCGTCACGGTCTCTTCGTCACCGGAGATGTCGCCTGAGATTGTAACCGTTTGCATCGAATAGGCATTGTTAAGATCCTCAATGGTCATTTCAACGCTTTCTGAAACGTTGTATATGCCCTTGTTGAGGGTCAAAGTTCCGTATCCTGCATCAAGCCCACCCGTTATCGCTATGGCGAATGGCTGGGGTCCGTAGGGTACCGTCTCAGCGTCAATGGTTATGCTGTATACGCCTGTTGGCGGGTTGGCGATCTTGACGCCCCTAACATTGTTGAGGTCGTCGTCATGCACACCGATTTGTGAATAACCGTTGGCGTAGTTGTTGTTATAGTATGTGTCGCCACCGGGTATCTGCACGGACATATCAAGGTCATTTACAAGCATTTTGCTCGCAGATGGATTGCCCGGATAGTCGCTGTATGCCATGATGATGTTGAGGTCTTGTGCGTCGTCTACACCGAAGTTATAGGTGATGGATTGCCCGGACATGAGTCCGAAGGAGTTCTCGATGACCTTGAGTTCCTTTGCGTCCCCTGCGAAATAAAGGGAATTGTCCAGATGCACCCTGCCCCATCCTTCTTCAAAATTGGGGATGTCGGCGGTTCCTACGTCCACCGCTCCGGCCATCATTGTTGCCTTCTTCAAGGCCGTTGAGGGTTCAAAGCCGTTTGCAGGTATCGCTTCTCCGGTCGGGTAGTATCCCTTCTCGAAGTATTCATGGACTAAGACAACGTCACCAGCAACGCCGGGCGTTGCCATGGACGTTCCCTGCATGGAACCATAAGCCGTATCAGTGGCGCAATTGGCTGAATCTATTGATTCACCAGGTGTTGCCAGGTCGGGTTTTATCCTTCCGTCAGGCATTCCCGGGCCCAAGCTCGAGAATGAGGAAATTGAGGTACCGTCTGCCCTGGTGGATGCAACGCAGATGCCGTTCTTGTTCTCTGCTTGCGAACCTATGGTCTCAGCGGCGCCGTCGTTTCCTGCTGCAAACAATACGGTGAATTCTCTGTTGTCCCAGATGAACCTATCTATCGAAGCGGCCTCTTTTGTGTATTCAAATCCTCCGCCCCAAGAATTGGTGTGAAGGATGGCGCCTCCCGAATAGGTTGCGTCTCCGTATTTTGCTAGTTGATAGTGGTCGTTGTAGTAATCACCGGATGGGAAAACCGCCGTTGGGTCTTCGTTGCCGATGTCCTGGAATATGAGATGTGCGCCCATGGCGTGTCCGTCATATTGATTGTACGTCAGGTCGCCATAAGCATCTCCTAGGACTGTGCCCGAAACGTGCATTCCGTGCTCAGCGTCTTCGTCAAAGCCCAGGGTTCCGTCCGTGCTGCCGGGCTGAACGTAGTTTTCTACGATCTTGCCTGCTTCGTCGAATATCTCGTGGGTCGTTCTGATTCCGCTGTCACAAACGCATGCGATGTAACCTTCTCCGATTATGCCTGCGTCGTAAATGGGTCTTCCTCCCGTGGTACTTCCGCTTTGGGCCAATTGGGTCGTTGCATCATTTCTCTTAACGTTCTTCGTCACCACATCGATCCATTCGACGTCGTGCAGAGATGCAATTGAAGAAATCAAAGATGCGTCGATTGTCGTTCTCACTACATTAACCTGGTCAGAAGCGGTGACGTCAATGTTCCTTGCGCCGTTGTCGCGCAGGAGTCTAACGGTCTTTCCGTTGTTGCCATCAATGTAGTGGTGTATGCTTACGTCGACTTTTTCCTGATTTTCATTGACCGTGGGGCTGATTTTGTAGGCGGGGTGGTACTCTCCCATCCATCCTACGTTGGCCAGGTTTTGAATTGAACTGACGTCCTTGCCTTTTACCCTTACGAGAAATGCGTTGTCGGGGATGTAAGAAATAATTTCTACACCATTTTGCTGGAGTTCAGCTTTCCATTCTTCAGTGATCGGTTCGTTTGCCTGTATGATGAAACCGCCCTCTTCGTATGCCTTTAAGGGTTGCTGCACCAGGTTTGTCTGAACATTCGGTTCGCCTGTCTGAGTGTCGAATGTACCGTATTTCAGGTATATTTTCGTGCTCATATTAGGCGATGCCGATGCTTGTTCAGCGACGTCTACACCTTTTGCGGGTAGTGCGCTGAGCATTGCTCCGGCGGGAATGATCATACACAAGGCGAACGCAATCACCATTACTTTGCTCACAATGGTTCTCTTGTTATGCTCTTGCATGGGTTCTCTCCTCCCAATATATGTTTTTTTTCTTAGTTCGAGTAAAACCATAGAATTATGGCTACTCTGCCCTTTGAATATGACTATCAATTATGTCCTATATAAGTATTATGTCAAAATGCCTCGTTTTTACGTTTGATTGGCCGAGGGCCGTTATTAGGATGCCTGATGAAAGTGCAATTATCGTTTTACAACGTGTCACACGTTTCCCATGAGAGCCCCGACAAGTATTACCGGCACCTTCTGGGTCAACATCTGCTTTTCCATGCCCTGGACCAGATGCGAACCCATGGGCGAATCCTCGTATCGCCAGTCTTTGGCACTCCTTGCCACCAACACTAGGTCCGGCCTTACCTTTTCGATGACGGTTTTGAAGTTCATGGGCGTTATGTGTGCATGTATGTCTATCTTGTCGATTACCTTCTTTTCCACGGCGACGCAATCCCTCCTCCAGTCGGCAACTACAATCTTTACGTCCGGATTCTTTTTTAGTTGCTTTATCACAACCGTTCCAAGCTTTCCACCGCCAATTACCAATATTCTCATCATCCGGTCCTCACAATATTCCTAGGGTTGAATACAAAAAGACCATTCCCACTATAATAATTATCGCAGGGATGGAAACGACAAGACCCGTTTTGAGCATGTCTTTACGGTTAATGTAACCCGTGCTGTAAACTATCATATAAGGTGGTCCGATGGGCGTAAGGAATGAAATCGAAGCCGATAGGGCGCAAGTCATCACAAGTATCTTGGGGTCGATTCCAAGGTCAAGAGAAAGCGTGATGAGTATCGGCACCAGAATGGAAACGATTGCGGTGTTGGAAACGAAATTGACCAGAAATGCAGTGATGAGTGAAACAACGACCATTGTTATTATCAGAGGAAGGCCACCTGAAAGCGAAATGAGATGACCTGCCATCCAATCCGCGGCTCCGGATGCAAAAAGACCTTCACCAAGAGCAAGGCCGGCACCTATGACCAGAAAAATGTCGCGAGGGAGCATATTCACATCCTGCCATTCCAGCGTCTTTGTAAGGAAAAGCAGGGAGATGGCAAGAAGAGAAACCAATGTAGCGCTTCCCAGAGAAGGGGGCAGGGGATAGCCGATTAACCTGGACCCGTGTTCAATGATGGGTGAAGCAAACATCCAAAGAATTACCATGAATGCCATGACCGCAAGCGTATATCTGCTACCACGGTCAAAGGGCTCTTTCAAAACTTCTTCCATCTCTTCATGGTCCAAGTCCAATTCAACATTTTCTGTCTTCAATAACTTCCTTAGAATGAACATTCCCATGATGGAAAGTATTACCGCAGTGGGGAAACCAATCTTCATCCAGGAAAGGAAGGTCCAGACGGTGATGTCTGAAAGAAGGGCTGAAGTAACGGCGTTGGGAGAAGAACCCACCATGGTGCCCATTCCACCCAAGGAAGCACCCATTCCTATGCCAAGGAGCAAAAGCGTTGTAAGACTGGCTCGGTTCTTTTTGGGGGCTTTCGAAGCGATGCCGATGGCGACGGGAACCAGAAGGGCGACGGTGGCGGTATTGGATATCCACATCGAGAAGAATGCCGTTGTGAACATCAGTGCGGGAAAGATGAATGTGATCTTGTTTTTCGATTTGCTGAGAACATAATAAGCCAACCGCTTGTCGATGCCGTATTTTCTAAATGCCTCGGACATTATCATGCCGCCCATGATGAGATAAATTACAGGGTTGGCAAAAGGAGCAAGGGATTGTGTTACGGATTCCTTTGGGTCATTGGAAAACACCATGAAAAGCGATAGCAAGACGGGAACAAAGAGTGCGGTTACCGCCAGAGGAAGAGATTCGAAGGTCCACATTAGGGCGACGCAAAGAAATATGCCTAGGGAATTTTGAACGGCGTGGTCCAGTCCTGTCCAACTTGTGGGGGCTAAAACGAAAGCGGCGAGTACGAGCAGGGGAATCCCTATTTTGATGAAATATCGGGGGACCCTGGGTATTGCTTCGAGCCATGTCCTCCTCCGCAATCCTGAAAATGCCAATTTTCCCAAGTCCTTGACCACGTTCACCGTCGCTTCGTCCACGGATTTGACTATTTTGCCAATTTTTTGGGCGCTTCCGCCTCCCTTTTTCGCTGCTTTGTTAAGGTCTGAAATGACATCCTTCTTGGTCAGTGACCGTTTGATTCCCTTGTCGTCATCTTTGAGGTTCCTCTCTCCTTCCATGTTTTTATGTTCTGGGGGGTCCCTTTCTTCTTTCTCCCTTTCATTCACCTTGTTCATTCCCACTGGCACAATTACAAATCGCAAGGATATTAATTTTTTT
>CAZPOY010000113.1:0-5344 GCA_964588345.1 uncultured Thermoplasmata archaeon | reverse complement strand
TGCCAACGGGAAAGAAGGTTCTCATCCGTTCGATTCAGGTCCAGGACAAAGATTCGGATTTTGCAGAAGCTGGGTCCCGAGTGGGTCTGGCCTTAAAGAACGTCGAACCCGAGGATTTCGACCGTGGCTTCGTTCTTACCGATGCGGAGGATGCTCGTCTTGCTGAAACAATCACTGGTTCAGTGAAAAGAAATCCGTATTATCAGGGGTCTCTTGAGAAGGACACGGTGCTTCATCTCATGTCCAAACTACAATTCATCCCCTGTAGAGTGACAGATGTCCACGGTGATGACATCGTCTTGAACCTGGAAAAGAAGCACATATCCGTCGGAGAATTTCCCAAAACCGTCCTTTTCAACCTGGATTCCCAACTGCCAAGGGTTGTGGGAAGATTCGTCCCTGAATGACCAGGAAAGTTCCGATGCACAATTTATTCTTGTTCCAGTTTTGCATGAGCTGCACTCAATCTTGCCACGGGCACTCTGAAGGGTGAACAACTCACGTAATCCAGTTTGGTTTTCTGACAGAACCGTATGGAATCCGGGTCTCCACCGTGTTCACCGCATATGCCTACCTTGAGGTCGGGCCTGGTTCGCCTGCCCTTTTCCGTTCCCATTTCCACAAGCTGTCCGACCCCTTCCTGGTCCAAGGTCTGGAACGGGTCGTTCAAGAGAATGCCAAGGTCTATGTACTCCTTGATGAATTTTCCAGCATCGTCCCTGCTATAACCGTAGGTCATCTGAGTAAGGTCGTTGGTTCCAAAAGAGAAGAATTCCGCTTCCCTAGCGATCTTTTCCGCCGTCAATGCAGCACGGGGTATCTCTATCATCGTTCCAACCTTGTACTTGACCTCTTCCCCGGTCTCATTTATGACCTGCTGAGCGACCTTGTCAATGAGCTTTTTCTGGTTTGAAAACTCCTCAACGGTCCCGGCAAGAGGCACCATTATCTCCGGGAAAAGGTTGATGCCCTGTTTTTGAAGCTGACAGGCCGCTTCCATGATTGCCCTTGTCTGCATCTCCGTTATCTCCGGGAACGTTATTCCCAGGCGGCAGCCCCGGTGGCCGAGCATGGGGTTGAATTCCGAGAGGTCCTTCACCTTCTGCTTGATAACCGGCAATTCCACGCCAAGTTTCTCCGCCATCTCCTTCTGCTTCTCTTCTTCATGGGGAAGGAATTCGTGTAGAGGTGGGTCCAGAAGCCGTATCGTGACGGGGAGCCCCTTCATCTCTTTGAATAAGCCGATGAAATCATCCCTTTGCTGCGGAAGGAGTTCCTCAAGGGCCTCATTGTACGTCTTTTGAGGGGATGCCAGCTTCGCCTTCACTTCTTCAATCTTCTCTTCTTCCGTGAGGTTTTCCAGCTTTTTCCTCAGGTCGTATACCTCTTCGGCTACAAGTATGAGTTTCCGGAACATGTCAATGCGCTTCCCTTCGAAGAACATGTGTTCGGTCCTGCACAGGCCAATGCCTTGGGCACCAAACTTCCTGGCAAAAGCTGCATCCGTGGGTGTGTCGGCATTGGTCCTCACTCCCATGTCCCTGGCTTCGTCGGCCCATTTCATCACCCGGTCGAAATTCTTGTAGACCTCCGATTCTTCGGCCTTCATCTTGCCTTCAATTACCTGCCTTACCTCCGATGGCTGAACGGCAATCCTTCCATCAAAGACCTTGCCGTCGAACCCGTCAAAAGCGATGGTCTCACCGGCCTTTACGACGGTTTCTCCGCAGACGATACGCTCTTTTTCATAATCTATCTGGAGTGCGTCAGCTCCTGCCACGCAGGGAACGCCCATCTGTCTTGCCACGACTGCTGCGTGGGAGGTCATGCCGCCTTTAGATGTGAGTATGCCTCTGGACCTGGCCATGCCCCCGATGTCTTCGGGAGACGTTTCCGTTCTGACGAGTATCACCGATTTCTCCTCTCCAAGTTCTTCGGCATCGTCTGAATTGAATACGACGGTTCCGCATGCTCCACCCGGCGATGCGTTGAGACCCGTTGTCATCATGCGCCCCTGTGATTCTGCCTTATTCTTTTCTTCGGCATCGAGAATCGGTGCGAAAAGCTTTCCGAGTTCTTTGGGGTTGACTCTCAGGAGGGCCTCCTTCCAATCAATCATGTTCTCATCCACCATGTCCGTGGCAATCTTTATGGCGGCGAATATGGTGCGTTTGCCTGTCCGGGTCTGCAATATGTACAACGTGCCTTCTTCGATGGTGAATTCGAAATCCTGCATGTCCTTGTAATGTTCTTCAAGCTTGTGATAAACCTCCACGAGGTCTCCGTACTGGTCAGGCATCTCTTCCTCCATCTGGGATATCTGCTTGGGCGTCCTGATTCCAGCAACAACGTCCTCCCCCTGGGCATTGGTGAGATACTCGCCATAATATGCCTTGTCGCCGGTTGCCGGGTTCCTTGTAAAACCAACACCCGTGGCCGAATCGGGTCCGAGGTTGCCAAAGACCATCATCTGCACATTCACGGCGGTGCCAAGGTCGTGGGGGATGTCATGGAGTTCCCGGTACTTTCTGGCCCTCCTGTTGTCCCATGATTCAAATACCGAACGGATGGCCATCTTCAACTGCTCCTTCGGGTCCTTGGGCATCTCCTTAGAATTGCCTTTGCGGATTATCGTTTTGTATTCATCCACGAGTTCCTTCAAGGCGTCAAGGTCAAGTTCAAGGTCGGTTTTTGCTCCTTTTTCCTCTTTCTTCTTCGTAAGAGCATTTTCAAATTCATCATGCTTTACGCCCAGTACGACATCCCCGTACATCTGGACCAAACGCCTATATGAATCGTAAGCGAAGCGTTCGTCCTTTGATGCTTTTGCGAGGCCTTTCACCGTTTCATCGTTCAGACCCAGATTGAGTATCGAGTCCATCATTCCAGGCATGGATACGACGGCTCCAGACCTTACGGATATCAAAAGCGGGTTTTCCTGGGAGCCAAAAGACCTCCCCGCTTGCTCTTCCAGTTTTTCTAGAGCATCATCGACCTGGCCCCACAATCCTTCGGGAACCCTGTTGCCATTCTCCATGTATTCAATGCAAGCTTCAGTGGTAACGATAAAACCCGGAGGTACGTTAAGTCCAATGTTGGTCATTTCGCTGAGGTTGGCACCCTTGCCCCCCAGCAGATTCTTCATCTCTTTCTTGCCTTCTTTGAACAAGTACACATATTTCTTCGTCATCTGTTTCACTCTCGAGTGGATTGACCATGAACAACACCGATTTATTATTTTCCTATATATTCTTCATATATTGGCCAATACCGAACGGGGCCAGCCCTACCAAACATTTATTTATCTCAATCAAACTGTAACGATGATTAAAGCATGAGCAGGAACGATGACGGAGACGGATACGTAAGAGTCAAGCTTCCCGATAGAAAATCCAGGGAAATGTTCGGCATAGCAGACCAGCTTCTAGGCGCAGGCAAGATACGCGTTGTCTGCGAGGACGGAAAATCGCGTCTTGGAAGGATACCGGGCAAAATCCGCAAGAGGATGTGGATTCGGGAAGGCGACCTATTGATCGTCGTTCCCTGGGAACTTGGCGGCGACGAAAAATGCGACATCAAGTATAGATACACTAAGACTCAGGCATCTTACCTCTCAAGAAAGAACCAGATACCCGACATATTGGACGTTTTCTGAGGTCCGGTCATGGACGATGACATCCTGCGCTATGTTGAAGAGCGTTTTTTCCCACGAAGCAAGGAAGAGGACCGTCTAAAAGATACGGACCAGCGCAAAACCTACGACGAGGTTTTCGACCAGCGGACCTTGAAGGTGATTTACAAATTGATGACCGAAGGGCATTTCGAGATAATCGACTGCCCTGTCTCAACAGGCAAGGAAGGGAACGTCTTCCGTGCAATAACCCTGGACGATGTTTTCGTCGCTGTAAAGATCTACAGGACCTCCACCGCCACCTTCAAGCACCTTCTCAAATACATCGACGGCGACCCCCGTTTTTCGGGTTTTCGTAGCAACAAGAGAAAGATGCTCAGCGCCTGGGCAGCCAAGGAATTCCGCAATATGAAAAGAATGAAAAATGCCGGCGCCTCGGTTCCCGAACCCATCGCTCAAAGGGACAACATCGTAGTAATGGAATTTCTCGGAAAGGACGGCTTGCCTTTCCCACTGCTAAAAGACGTCGAACCGGAAAATCCCCAATCGGTCATGGATGAGATAATCCACGATTATGGGCTTTGTTACAGAGAAGCAAACATTATTCACGGGGACTTCTCTGAGTTCAATGTCATGATGGATGGAGATAAACCACACATCATCGACGTTGGTCAGGGAACCCTTACGAGTCATCCCATGTCCCATGAATTTTTGATTCGGGACCGAGACAACATCAGAAGGTTTTTCAAAAAGAAGGGTGTAAAGACGGACCCGGAGAATCTCCTGAAGAAAATGAAAGGTGAAGCATGATACACGTTATGATACCAAAGAACCGCATCGGCGCACTCATAGGCCCCAAAGGCAAAACCAAGAAACGAATTGAGAATGAACTCAATGCAAAAATTAAAATCGATTCTTCCTCGGGGTCCATATCCATAAAATCCGAAGATTCTCTGGCAGAGATGAAAGGTGCCGACATCAGCAAGGCAATAGGCCGGGGGTTTTCCCCTGAGAAAGCCTTCAAACTTTTTTCGGATGATTACTATCTGCACATTTTCGACATTCGCGATTACGTCGGCAAGAGTCAAAAGAGGGTGAGACTGATACGAGGGCGCATCATCGGCACAGGAGGCAAGATGCGGAGGAACATCGAGGAATTGACCGATGCTTATGTATCCATCCAAGGGAACACCGTCGCCATCATCGGAGACATTGGTTCTCTTCAAACGGCAAAAAAAGCCGTGGATATGATTCTTTCCGGGTCCGAACACAGTTCCGTCAATCGGTATCTTGAAAATGCGAGAAAGCGGATGGAATACGAAAGGTTCCAGTCCCTCATTGAATAGACCGAACCCGTTTTCAACCATAATGATATTAATAATAACGCATTTTCAACGTCAGAAATCGGAAAAAATGCAACAACCGATTTCGAAACACATGCAGAGGTAGTTCGAACAACTTGGCAACAAGTTGTGAGACCACCTCTAGAATGGGCATATATAGAATGCCCAAAAGCAGAGGTAGTTCGAGTAAAAGGCCTAGCTTTTTATGAGAGCACCTCGGCAAATAATACAACTCTAAAAGTTGTATAAAAGCAGAGGTAGTTCGAACAACTTGGCAACAAGTTGTGAGACCACCTCTAGAATGGGCATATATAAAATGCCCAAAAGCAGAGGTAGCTAAGCCAGGTTCAAGGCGCCGGACTTGAGAGCC
>CAZPOY010000112.1:1146-5391 GCA_964588345.1 uncultured Thermoplasmata archaeon | reverse complement strand
GCTTCCTTCTTCGGAAGATCGATGTTCAAAACCCCGTTCTTCATCTTGGCAACGGCTTTTTCCGATTCCACCTCAACGGGGAGGTCTATCTTCCTGTGGAAGCACGCATATCCGCGTTCGCGTCGGTAGTAGTTCTTCTTTTCCTTCTCCGTTTCTTCCTCGCTTTCCGCTTTTATGAGAAGTGCGTCGTCTTTAACCGTCAGTTCAATGTTGTCCTTTTCCATTCCCGGAAGTTCAATGGTTACGAATAGCTTTATTTTTGATTCGGATATGTCGGCCACCGGTGTTCGAAAGTCTTCTCCGACCATCGGAACCCTGGACCTTAGAAAACCGATGCTGTTGCGAATGTTCCCGAAGACTTCGTCAATGTCTTCCAGTATCTCCTTGTCCACAAACGGTTGTTCGCTTCGTTTTTTCTTTTCTCTTGACATGGTATCACCGTTTATCATGTATCACGACCCTTTTAATAGGCTTATTTCAAAATATAGAGTAGATAAAACATAATTGAAGCAGGATTATATGCAAATTTATTCATGTTTTCATTTCAGGCGCTGCCCGAAGATGAGTTGATAGATTATGTACAAGCTCAATAATAAAACGCCGAGTTTGGGGAGGAAGGATATTTCGAATTTGTCGATGCTGACCAGAAGACCCGCCATGATGACGGCTATGGCCAGGGCGTTGATGCCTTTGGTGAAATTGCCGAATCGTCGTTCCAACGAAGGAAATTGAAACGTGAATTTCCCTTTGCCCGTGAGAATCTTTTCAAACTGCTTTATCTTCCTGGGAAGCATCAGCAGGCTCCAGAACGAGTCCTCTTTCAGAAGGTTCAATCGCCTCTTAATCAGTTTCAACACCCTGTCCCGGGAGAAGTACTGCTTGGCGAAGCTGATGAAATCGAAATCCGGGTCCACCTTGGTGCCGACCCCTTCCACGAGCATTATCACCCTTCCCAATAGGAATACCTGAGGGGGTAGCTTTACGCTGTGGGCCCGGTTAACCCGGAAGGATTCCGTCACCACCTCCCCCATCTCGATCTCCTTGAGGGATTTGCCGTAATATTTGGTGAACATGTCCTTTATGTCGTCGGCATAGGTGTCTGCATTCTCCACGCTAAACTTGTCCATGACGATGTCGGCTATGAGGTCCGGGTCTCTCTTGACCATGGCAAGGAGATATTCAATGAGGAAACGCTGGGTGTCCGGGTCGAGATGCGTCACCTTGCCAAAATCGATGTAACATATCTTGTTCCCTTCCGTAAGGACCAGATTTCCCGGATGGGGGTCGCTGTGTATGAATCCATGCACCAAGAGCTGTTCGAGAAGGGAGTGCCCTACTCTCTCAACCACCTGTTTGCGGTCCTCCTTCCGCATCTTGTCCATGCCACCCCTCATCAGGTCGGCAAAGCTCTCACCTTCTATGTACTCCATGACGAGTATGTTTCTCCTTGAAAGTTCGGGATACGGGCTGGGGGCGTATATGTTTTCGTTGTTGGAAAACGCCTCGTTGAACGTGTTCATGTCCTCCGACTCCCGGCAAAAATCCATCTCTTTCTGGAGATTCTTTCCAAACTCCTTAATTATCTCGTCGATGTCCACGTTTTTGAAAATCGGAAGAAAGCGGGTGAGACTGGTAAAACTGCGGAGGTCCTCTATGTCCTTCTTTATCTGCTTGGATATCCCCGGCCTGCGCATCTTGATGACGACCTTGTCGCCGTTAATGAGGGTGGCCCTGTGGACCTGGGCGATGGAAGCCGATGCAAGGGGTTTGCTTTCAACGTGCTTGAAGACGGTCTTCGGGTCTCCGTATCCTTTTTTTAACTCCTTCATGAAGCGCCCTTTGGGAAGGGGCGGCACATCGTCTTGCAGTTTGGAAAGCTCTTCAAGGATGTCTTTGGGAAAAAGGTCGTATCGGGTTGACAGCATCTGCCCCAACTTGATGTAGGTCGTTCCGAGGTTCTCCAGGGATTTTCTGATTCTTCTGCCCTGGCTCTTGGTATCCTTCTTCTTTTTTACGAATGGAATGGGGCTGAATATCTGGAGCAGTGCGTTTTTAGTAAGTATTTTGAGGACGACGTATGCGTCTTTGAGTTTCTTCTTCTTCATGACTTTCTTCACCGACATCCGACATGCCCTTTGATTTGCAAGTGTCCGCTACCGCTCTTTCCCTCATGTTCTGTGGACGGTTGCTTCGTCTATTATCTTGCCTACCTTCTCTGCATTTACGTCTAGCATCACCACTTCGCCCACGTCGGAAACGTGCTTCATGGATATGCTCAGGTCGGATTTTTTCAAGATGCTCTTTTTTATTTTAATCTTATCGGCCATGTTCCTGTCAACCTCCACTAGAATGAAGGGGAGTTCCCAGCGTTTCGTATCGATGATGATGTCTTCAACCTCGCCGATGACCATGCCTTCCTTGTCGACGATTTCCAGGCCTTTTATCCTACTGGCTTCAGCGGATTCGTTGTGGTCGGAAACGTTGTTTTTCAGGTCCATCAGCGTTTTGTTCAATATCACCTTGTCTCCAATGACGTCCACGAATTTCGTTTTGATGTCTTTGTGATGTGAGAAAAAGAGGGGCCTCCTTTCTCCCAGGGCTTCACTCACGTCTTTTTCCACCTTCACGCATATGTTGTCTATGTTCCACTTGCCCGAAAGGATGGCACCGTCTACCTCACCTACGTAACTTCCATCCGAACTTAGAACCCCTTTTCCTTTTAGTTCTTCCAATCGCATCATTTCATCATCTCTTTTCTTAAATCAGTCATTTTCCCAGTATCTCGGCCGACCGTAGAAATCGTATAGTGTTTCTTCATACTCCCTGTTGACCGGTTCTTTCGGGTCGAATTTTGGGCTGTCTTTAATGGCTTTCTTGAGAAGGTCAACGTATACCTTCTTCCTGGTCCAATCTACGTCATCTATCCACTGGGTCGATATGAGGACATCCTTGCCACCGATGAAGTTGGTCGTGTTTATGACGGCGTAGCGCATGGCCCAGAAGTTTTCGTCATCCACTATGAAATCCTCTACGTGGCCAATCTCTCCGTCCGAGGCCTTTATGTGATAGCCCGTTACCTCCTTTACGCTCCTCAAATGCCCTTCCTCCCTCTCGGTGGATTTGCCTTGGGCTTCAATTTTTTTTACCTGGGGCGGAGTGAAAACGCCATACGACCTTGCCGATGGTTGCCAGTACATTGGCCAACTGTAGTATTGACTAATCTCCATCTCCTTTTTTCTTGAAACCGGTTTGTTCGATTCTATCGGCGGGCTGTTCTCTATCTGTTCTTTGGAAAGGCCAACCTTGACCACTTTGTCTCGCCATGCGGCATTCTTTATCGCCACGGGAGAGACGAGAACCAGGTTCTCCGAGAGCCAGTTGCCCGTGTCCACCACCAAATACCTGATGGCCCATTCTTCATCGTCAAAGAGAAACGTTTCCACTTCGCCGGCTTCGCCGTCTTCTGCAATTACAGCATATCCTTGAAGTTCTCTAATGCTTCTGAGCACTTTATCACGCAAACGAATTTGACTTATGCATATAAATGGGATTTTCAAGAATCGTGATAGAATCGTTATCCATGATTCCCAATTTGAATGCAATTTTGATACAAGTATGAGGCGCGATATTGTTTAATAAGTTGAAGAGAATGTAAGGGTGATACAATGCCGACTCTCAAACAGACGCTCTCCTTTCTTATTCTCGGGCAAAGAGGAGGGGAGAACCGGGTGAAGATAATAAAGTCGCTTCGTCAAAGGCCATACAACATAAATCAACTCGCCGATAAGCTTGAACTCAACTATCGAACCGTGAAGCATCACATCGAGGTGCTCAGGGACCATGGGTTGGTTAGGACGTCCCAAAGTGGCGGCTACGGAGAGGTGTATTTTCTTTCGCCGAGTTTGGAAAATGATTTCGAAACCCTGGAATCGGTCATATCCAAATCCGAAATATCTGAAAAGCTCGCATCCACGTTCGAAAAACCGGAATTTCTCAAGAAGGCCGTTGAGCAGACCAATTTCGCAGTGGTTCTCACCGACATCGATTGGAACGTCTATTTTTGGAACACGAGCGCCAGAAACCTTTTCGGGCATCTGGAAAAGGACGTCCATGGTGATGCTTTGCCCATTTTTTCAAAAAGCATGAAGTATCCCAATCCCGTCCAACGGTTCGAATCGGGGGAGAAGGTTGAGTTTTTCGAGACAAAGGCCAGCACGCGGTCCGGCGAACTGCTTGACGTTTCCG
>CAZPOY010000112.1:0-1136 GCA_964588345.1 uncultured Thermoplasmata archaeon | reverse complement strand
GATGACGGCCAGGTCATCGGACACTCGATAATGATTACGGACATCACGGAAAGGAAAAAGGCCAAAAGAGAAGCCCGGAGAGCCAGGGCCATGTCTGAACTCGCCCAAACGGTCACAGGCGTCGGTTACTGGGAGATGCCCTTGTCTGAGGAAAGCATTTTCCTGTCTCAAAGTCTGGCAGACCTTCTTCACGTGCCCCCTGGGGACGGCGTCAAATTCGATGAGCTGGTTTCGCTGGTGCATCCCGAGGATGCGGCAATTGTGAAAGACACGTTGAGTAGGGCAAAGGAAAATCGCCAGGATTTCGACATAGAACACCGATTTCTCCCAGACGATGGCAACGTGGTTTGGGTCCACCACATTGGCTCGGTTTTTACCGATGAAAAGAACAGGCCCATTTTGCTCACAGGCATATGCGAAGACATCACCATATGGAAGAACATCAATGAAAAACTTGAGAAATCCAACCACCTTCTTACATGGCTTACCAAACTGAACATTCGATTGATGGAAACGGACGATTTTCCCATGATGATGGAGATGATAATTTCCCTGGCTCTGGACATCAATGGCGTCCGGGGGGTGGCCGTTCTTGAAAAAAAATCGGAAATGGATAAAGCAACATTGGAATATCTCGGAGGTGATTTCGACAAAGGGTCCGTCAAGGACTTTTTCGAGAATTTGTCGGAGAGAAACATTGCTTCGCAAGAGGATGCGGATGCTTCTGAATTGATATCGGTTACGGAAGATATGAAATGCATACCCCATTCCCTTGGCTGGTTTGTAATTAAAGGCGATGGACTAGATGATGTGGAAGAAAACGAGAAGATGACGCTCCGTTTCCTGGCCAAATTGACAGGGGAACTCATCTACAATCATGAACATTTCCAAGAACTGCTTGATAGTGAAAACCTCTTCAGGAATGCGTTGGAACAGGAAAAGGTGCCCCTGATTCTGATTTCCGATGAAAAAAAAGTTGTGCTGGCGAATAAGACGTTTCGGGAGCGGTTTGGGTACAACGTAGAGGAGCTATTCGGTGAAAAAATCGATGCGGTGCCCATTAAAAATCGCGATGAAAACCCCATGTGCCATTTGTTGGAAAACCCCTTTGAAGCCACCCTTCCCGAGCCCTGGAC
>CAZPOY010000111.1:0-5410 GCA_964588345.1 uncultured Thermoplasmata archaeon | reverse complement strand
TTTTCCGAACCAGCCTTTTTTTTGAAGGCTTGGGAACCACTAGACCACCGGCCCAATGTTGTTGTATGCTTGGGAAAATCGTTTAACGCTATATAATTTTTCCAGTCTCCGAAGATTTTTCTCATGGCCCAACGGCGTTTCCACTATCAAAAGAAATATAACCCCCACGTCCAATGTTTCATTCGGTGGTAAATTGAGAGATACGACGCGATTCGGTCTTGGTTTTCTGATTTTCGGAGCGATATTTTCACTGATACCCTGGTCCCTGACCTTCATCGTGCTGCTCCCATTCAAGGTATTGGGATTCGTGCTAACGCTTGTTGGATTCCGTCTCATATTCGGGTCCAGGACCGATGACATCCCCAAGTACAAGGGAAAATCCGTCATCTCTACGATATTTCATCTCCTTTACTTATTTTTCATCCCATGCATGATCGTTCTCATGGTCGTTTCCGCCATGAACCCTGACAGTCTCCTCTGGAAGATCCTCTTCTTCGTAGTTCTTGCCTTTGCCGGATTGCTGTTCAGCTTGGCTCGAGGGATTTTTCAAATGCCTTTGCGAAAAGGTTTTGGCAAGGTCATGCTGGTCATCGTCCTTGTCTTGTCCGTGCTTTTGACGACGATTCCGCCGTTGTTTTCGGGAGGGCTTTCCATTTATGCTTCGGAAAAATTATCGGACAACCTTGATGAATACAAAAAGGACCTCTACGACTGGTCGGAACCACGGAACAACACGCTGGATTTCAACACGACAAACCAGTCCAGCTTCGAGAACGTGACAAAGGACGACCTCATAGAGTTCATCAAAGTTGAGCTATTCAATCCGGTGCTGGAATGGATCCACAATAATACCAATGAAACAGTGGATGCAGTTGAGAAAGTTACAACGCCCATCGTCGTCTTTGGCATGCCCCTGGTCCTGGCAGACCTTTCGTATTCCATTGCATCCTTCTTCTGGCTGATAATATTGGTAGGGTCCATCGTAACCCTTGGTCGGAGGGAACAAAAAGAAAAAGAGATGGAAGAAGAATCGGAGAAAGAAGGTGATAAGGAAGACGAAGAGGAAGCGGTGGAAAAGCCCGAGGGGACCGTCGAACTTGATAAATTTGCCGGCGAAGAAGACGAGGAGGCAGAAACCGAAGAATCCTTTGAAGAACCGCCACCTCCGGAAGAAAACGACCAAGATTCTGTGGACTATTCCCATGAGGAATCGGACGAAAATACCAAATCCGATGAAGGAGAAACCTTCTGAAGAAACTATGTCTTCGTTTTGGCGATTTCAAAATCGATGAAATCGCAATGATTTATCAAAATCGCTTCGGGAATGCGCTTAACCATCTCCCCCTCTTTTGAGTGGGCTGCTATCATGTGCGTTATCTCATCGGGGAGTCCATGCTTCATTGCAAGGGATGCACCGGAAACGGGGTGCCTTACAAGAGCGCCAAATCGGCTTTTGACGATTTTACCGTTCGTCTCGTCGTATTCAAGAAGTTTTCCCACATCGTGCAGGAGCCCTCCTGCGATGACCAGGTCCATGTCCAGGTCGTCCCGTACGTTGGCAACGGCCATGGCTTGTTGGGTCACAGTTCTGGTATGGGCGAGAAGACTGGCCGACGGGTCGTCTATCAAAAGAGTAAATGGGATGTGGTCCAGTTTTTTCCATCCCCCCATCTCCATTGCGTCGGTCCAGGCATCAATGACGCCCTGCTTCAATTTTTCATCTTTTATCGATTCCAATTCTGGAAATGCTTTCTTGACGTAATCCTTCATTTCATCAACTCCTATTTTCATATTCCTTTGGAAGGTCCCTTTCCCCTGGGCCGTCGTAATCGTGTTCCCTGGAGAACATGGGCCTCATGGGCTTCTCCCTCGTCATCTCTTCATGTACCTGAGCGGTCAGGCCAGCCGCCCGGCCGATGAGGAAAAACCCCTTGCCCAATGACCAAGGAAATCCCATGTCAGAGATGATTGCGGCAACGGCTCCGTCCACGTTCAAAGGCATCTCTCTACCCAGAGACTTGGAAAGTTCTTCCTGGATGTGAAGTGCCAATTCAACATGTTTGCCCTTTACGCCCGTTTCTTCGGCGACGTTCAGCAGCTTCTTGGTTCTTGGGTCCTTGGTATGGACGCGGTGGCCGAAGCCGAGTATCCGTTCTTTTTTAGCCCGTTTCGCTTTTACGACCCGCCGAGCGACCTTTTCAAGGCCTTCATCGGAAGCCCCCCTGACCTCTTCCTGAAGCATCCTAGCCCCCTTTTCAATGGCACCGCCATGAGCGTCGCCAATCGAAAGAAGTCCTCCGGCAACGGCTGTTGGCAAGGGAACGCCTCCCGAAGCGATGGTCCTGGAGGCCCGGGCCGTGGGCGGGGTTATGCCGTGGTCAATGCACGCCGTTAGGATGGCATCCATCATTCGTCCCTCATTCTTGCCGGGCAGGTCCCCCTTGAGAATCAGATAAACGGCGTGGGAGAAGGGGACTTCGCCTATGAGGTCTTCCTGCCTGTAGCCACGCGTAACTAAATTGTTCGGGCTCACCTTGGTAATTCCGGTCTTCCATTGCGGGTTGGACATTTGGCCACCGGATGTAATTGAGGGAACAGATATAAAAATTAAACCAAGAGGGTTCCCCAGAAACGTCTTTCAAGTTGAACGAAGCCGTATTTTTTCACCAATGAAAGAGAAGCATCGTTGGTCTCAAAGACGTGGAGCATGGGGGTCTTCCCTTTATCCAGAACCCGGTTTACAAGGTCCACGGTGATGGCCGTTCCAAAACCTTGTCTGCGATGTTCTTCTTCCACGTAGAGCCAGCCAAGCTGAATCACCCACGGCGTTTCATGGTATGTGCCTCCCCAAGCCACAGGCGTTCCATCATCGTATATGGCCGAAGTCATCCCCGACTTGATCCTTTTCCTGAAAAAATCCACCATCTCCTCATCTTCATTGATGCCCCAGCGGTTGTGGACCATTTCCGCGTGTTCAGGTCTCAGGGGACGGATTTTTCCGGAGAACTTCTGTTCGAGTGCAGACGTTCCACTATATTGATGCATGATGGCAGGTTCTTCTATGTTCAGTTTCCCTTGTCCCATGAATTGTCCCGCAAAATGAGATGGCGAATCAAAGATTCTGTATTCCCCACCCTCTTTCAACGTATCCAAAAAAAGGGATGCTCCTAAAACGGACCCGCCGTGGAACCGAATGCTTTTCCAGTCTTCTTTGTAAGCGACGAGACCTTTCAGCGAACCATGGGCATAAACGCCCCATGGGACATAATCGTGCTTCCGGATGCCTTCATAAACGGAACTGACAGTGAACCTGTGCTCTTGGAAATATTCTTCAAGTTCGCCGTTGGCGGGGTTTTTCATCAATTCGTATGTCACGGATGATAATGTGTCTTTGGAGATTTATGCTTTTCACCGATTCACTTGGTTCTGTATTTTTGATGATTAGGAGGGTAGGTCCTTTTTTGCGTACTCGCTCATGCCTTGTTCTTCCGATATTTCACAACAACGCCAAGTGCCAACATAACCAGAGCCACCGTGGCTATCATCAGAGGTATGTAAACATCTAGCAACCGGAATGACGATTGCGTGTCAAGAGCCCTTTCCTTGGAACTGCTTATCTGGGCATCGCTGTAACCCACGTCCTGGTCCAAAACGGGAACGGTGTTGTCGCTGAGGAAGGCGAGTTTCATGCCGGTCTGATATGCCTCTACAGCACCCCTCGCGGCATGGGTTTGGTTAGTGGAATATTTTACAATGGATAGTGGCGTCCATCCATAAGAGGGGTGTTCGAAATAAATCGCCGTTTCCACCGACCGGTCCACCACGGCGCCACTGTTGGGTTCGACCCACATTGTGACATCATGGCGTTCGAAAACGGTTATTCCCATTGTCGGATGAGAGTATTCTTCCGTCTCATATTCAAGACTGAAATTGTAAACGGGTATGCCCAGGCGCATCTCTTGGCCAAGGCATTCTGCATAGTATTTGTTTCCGGCGGTGCTGGTGTACCAGAGGTAATCTCGCTCCTCGACCCCCACCGGAAAGGAGAACCGGTCTAGCCTGTCCACGGTGCTTGTTCCTTCCACGTACACATATTCGCCAGTGGCCCGGTTCACGCAATAGGTTTCATTATGTCCGAATTCTGCAAGTTCCATGTCGTGGTCGGTGTCCGTAACCGTGAGTACTTCGTTGACAACCAGCACGCCCCCATCCATTATCGTTTCTACCGCGGTGATTTCCGCCACGAAGACCGCGTTGACCGTTTCCATGGCGTAGGTCGTTGAATTCATCACGGATATGGTTCCTTCGTTGACGCTTATCATTTCCAGGTCGTCGGGTATGTATCTGAGATTGGGGAACGTGAGATGCCGTTCCTGGCTCTTCTGAAGGTCAATGATGGTTCCCGTGGCTGGGTCCACCCAGAAGGTGATGGTTACGTCGTAAGTCATCACGCCACCCATGCCCTGGACCAAAGCCACCGTTTCCTGGTCGTCGAACACGTCTTCCAGGTCAAGGACAAGGCCGTTTTCAGACATCTCGAACTTGTACGTTTCAACGCCCTCGTGGTCTTCCGTAGTGATGAATTTGCATACGGTGGTGGTGCCAATGTCTCCATTCCAGAAATCGTAATCCTTCTTTTCCACAGCTAGGGGAAATATCCAGTGCCCTTCGTGGTCGTCATCCTGGTATTCGAAGGTCTGTCTGTCGCATTCATAGGTGTAATCGGCGGTTTCCAAGGCGGCAAGGCGGGCCCCCGTCTCATCGTGGGTTATGGTTTCTGTAAATTCGACGGTAAGCGAATCGCCATCGAAGCCGATGGCTTTGTACGTATCCAGGACGGAGATGTTGTATGTGTCGTAGGACAAAGTTTCCAGGTCCAGCATAGTGATGCTTCCCCGGTATTCCGTGCTCGTGTCCAGGTCCTCCGGGGCTTTTTTCAGGGCGGGGCTTATGGCGAACATGAAAACCGGTGCAATGAGCATGATGACAATGCCTGCTACGATGAGGTAAAGCCATAAGTTGCTCCCTTCGCTGGGCACCTTTTCCGGTCCGCCCCTCCCATCATGTTCTTCTTCGACAATTTCATCGGGAAAATTCTTTTTCTCATCTGACATGACATCACTTCCGAATTAGTAAACTTTCCCTCATCTTTGTGTTCGTTAAAATATTTTTCTAAGGAAAAAGAAAAGAAAATGCTACAATGTGCAATTCCGACGAAAAAGAATAACTAAAACGCCACCCCTCTCTTCTTGACATATGAACGTTTGCGACCCACGCCAACCCTTTCAATGCTTTTGGCACCTAATCTTGACACACAAGCTTAAGCCTTACTCGACTTTGAATCATATTGATGCCACCCAAACTTGACAGATCAGCCCAAACTTGAAAAATCAAGTTTAGGCCTTACTCG
>CAZPOY010000110.1:0-5438 GCA_964588345.1 uncultured Thermoplasmata archaeon | reverse complement strand
AAAGACCGATGTAAACGGCGGTGAGTCCTCCTTTTGCCGAAGGAAGGGAAAAATGCGAAAGTGCGAACACACCTACTACTGCACATAGGGTTCCGAATGAGAACCCCAAGAATAGCTTGACCACCGGGTCCCTTTCGTCTTTCATGTTGAGGACCCAGTAGGATGCCCAGATTAACGAACTGCCAACGGCCAGAAGGTCGCCCCAGATGTTGGTAAAGCGCAGTGAGAAAATATCTCCGTGGGTGGCGATGACCAGAACGCCGATGAAACCCAGCACGATGGCAGCCATGGACCGGGCGGATATCTTTTGGCCAAGGAAGAAAAAGGAAAAGATGGTCAGGGTTATCGCCCAAGTATAATTGAGGGCCTGGGCTTCCTGGGCGGGCAGTATGGAATATGCCTTGAGCAGCACCAGATAGTATATGCAGGGGTTGAGCAGTCCCATGACCACGGAACGATACCACTCAACCTGGGTTACCTGTTTGACCAGCTTCAATTTGTTTTGAACGAGAAGCACGATGAAAAGGACGATTGCCGACGTTGTCGATGCGTAGAAAAGGAGTTGAACGAAATCCATCTCTCTCAATGCAAGCTTGAAAGCAGTGGCGACGGTGGACCAAAGGCCTACGGCCAGCAGTGCGAAGAGATACCCCTTGGTCTGGTCCTTCATGTTTTGGAAAATGAGTATTTGGGTTAAGTAATTGTCTGAATTCCACAGGCAGTGAAGATGTTTTTATTTATTTCGTAGCGGTCTTCAAAGCGCATCACCTGGCTCCAAAGGGTGGGTGGAAGCCAGTACATGACTGGTGGGTGGTAGGTGGTGGGATTAAAAAAAACCATCAAAACCCCTTGAAAAAAATTTCGCCCACGTTTTGCCCGAAGGGGAAAAGGTGGGTAGTGAGCGCCCGTTCAAAGGCGCATCCAGAAGAAAAAAAGTTTCTAAAACGCTTAGCCCCAATTCCACTGATTAATCAATCCCCATCATACGAGTTATGCCACACAAACTCTTTCAATTCTTTCCTCTCAGGTCTTTTTTTCTCAACCTCAACTTGGTCCTCATTCAATGTCGGCTGGACCTCTTGGGATTTCTTGCCAACGATTACCAGGTTTATCACGTTGTACTCGTCGGGTATGCCCAGGATTTTCCGCGTCTTTTTGGGGCTGTAACCAGCAATGGGGTGGGCGACAAGACCCATTTCCGTTGCCTTGAGAATCAGAAAGGCCGTTCCCAGGCCGGTGTCATACAGATAATAATGCCTGTCGTAGATGTTGCAGTCATCCTCTTCTTTTGCAAAAACCGCTATTATCATGGAAGCGTCGGTGGCCCACTCATTGCCATCAGTAAGGACCTCGTGCATCTCTTTCAACTTCTTTTCATCATAGACGAAAACGTAGTTCCAGGGCTGGTTGTTGAAGCAGGAGGGAGCCAGTTGAACGGCCCTTGCAAGCTCTTCAACGGTGTCTTTCGTGATTTCGATTTTTTCAAGAGAACGGTAAGCTCGACGGGATTCGATGGCATTTGAAACTTTCATGGGAACACACATTTTAGAATGAATATGTGTTAATTAAAACAATCGTTGAGTAATGGATAAACGTTATTCTACCCCTCGATTTAAAAATTGTAATAATGGGATACTTCGACAAACACGCCTTGTCCCCTCTCTAAACCCAAATTATTGAATCGCGACCGGGTCATGGTGCAAGAACACGTCTCCCCTCTTCCAGGCATTAATCACTTCGGAACGAAATTGGCTAGTTCCTCCAGGTTCGGATTCTCCTTCCCCTCTCGCACCAAGGAGTAATTCACTTCCACGAGAACGGGCTTTTCCAAAAGGTGGTCTCCGTAGGCCGTCCTCAGTGATTCGTAATAACGCTTGGCCCCACGATGGTCTTTGGATTGGAACATCACCATCCAGTCGTACTCGCCAGAAACGTACATCACGTTCAAAAAGCGGACGTTCTGCTTTTCCTGTTCCCGACCGGTCACCCGGTTAATCATCAAACGAGCCAGTTCTTTGTCCAGGGGCTTCATCTTGAGAAGAATGAAATAGGTATTTCCCGCTTTGTCTCCCTCACCAAAAACGGCCGTGTAGCCCCATATTATTCCCTCTTCTTCCAACTCGCGCCGAACCCGCCAGACCTTCTGCCGGTAAGTGCCCACGATTTCAGCAATGTCGCTGTTGCTCCTTGTGGGGTCCCGGACAAGTTCTCGCAATATTGCTTCATCAATGTTTTTACGAATTGACATGATATTCCTCAATTTACTACTAATTGTTACAGATTTCATGACTAATAATTATATGGGGGAAAATTCAATGTATAATTTGATGACGGAAAATAATGAAAACACACACCGGCTGGACTATGAAAAGATAATAATCTACCCCAACGAACTATCTCGGGAAAAGAAGGAAAAACTAAGTTCGGCCCTTGATGCCATCGGCGTGAAATTCGACTTTGAACGATATCTGTGAACCCTCTTTGGTCAACCATCATTGAATGGGGAAAGGTCCACCGATTCTTCGACCATCTTCGTAATGAGCTTGAGCTTTTTCTCGTCATGCCTTGTGAATAGGGGTTCAAGAGCATCTATCTGCTTTGCCGTAGCGTAGGTGTCTCCAGCAACCAGAAGCAAGGGGACTTCCTTCTGCCTCGCCTTTGAGATTATGTTGGGAGGCGGAACGATGTTGTTGGTGAGGATGATGCCTGACACTTCCCCATCCAGAGAAGCCAGTATCATGTCGCTTCGGTCTCCTCCAGTAATTATCAACTTGGAGCCCTTGGACCAGTTGGACGTGCCCATTGCCGAATTCACGGACATGGCCCCGACAAAAATGTTACGTATGACCTTGTCGAGGTGGTTCTCACAAGCGAGCACCTTGGCGAACAATGCTTCGGATATCCTTTCGAGAGAAAGCGTCTTGAGTTCCGGTTCGTTTTTCACGACGCCAAGGATCTTGGTCCCCTTTTCCTCAAGCATGGGCTTGTACGT
Source organism: uncultured Thermoplasmata archaeon (assembly GCA_964588345.1). Lineage (GTDB taxonomy): Archaea > Thermoplasmatota > Thermoplasmata > CAZPOY01 > CAZPOY01 > CAZPOY01. The sequence continues at coordinate 2,446 of CAZPOY010000110.1, read as the reverse complement.
TTCTTCAAATTCCCCGGCATCCTTGACCTTGTTGATGATGAAGCCACGGAAATCGGTTTTCCCACCGTCGATGTACTTCTCGATGAATTCGATGTCGTCCATTATGTCCTCGTTCTCGCCGGATACGACGATGACCAAACCCGCACCCATCTTCTTGGAAAGTGAAAAGGTGTCAAGCCCGACGGAAGCACCGTAATGAAGGTCCTTTCCACCTTCGATGATCAAGCGCTTCCTCCCTTCGGATACGTTTTGGGCCATCTCCTGCAGTTTCTCAGCAAGATTTTCCTCGTCGTACATGTACCTGAGCTTGGAATGGTCAAAGGCAAGGGTGATGTTCTCGGGTTGGGATGATATCTCAAGAAGGTTCGCCATGAGCGCTGAGTCGTAGTCCCACAAACGCTTTTTTCGATATAGCAAGCGGTCCCCAAAGGGTTTCATGTAGCCCGTTTCATTGCTTCCCAGAATGTGTGATATGCCCAGAAGCAAACTCGTCTTTCCCGCGTTCTCTCTGCTTGAACCCATGATGATTTTATTCATCTTTTCCACCAGCTTTTTTCTTTGAAAGCAGTATTCGCACGTCAACGGCTTTCACGCCCTCCCCCATTTCATACGCCACCAGGGGATTTATCTCAATGTCGGAAATCTCCTTGCAACCGTCAAGTACGGCCCCGACCCTTTTTATCGTATCGATGATGCCATCAATGTCCTTCTTCTTTTCGCCCCGCACGCCCAGCAAGAGGGGATAGGACCGTATGCCCTTGACCATTGAGATGACCTCGGATTCTGTAAGAGGGTATGAACGGAACGAAACGTCCTTCATAACTTCAACGTAGATGCCGCCAAGCCCGAACATGACCACGGGGCCAAAGGAATTGTCCATGCGGGCGCCGATTATCGTTTCAGTACCGGATTTGACCATCTCCACTATCTCGACGCCTTCGATGACGGCATCGGGCTTGTTGGAACGGCAGTTGTGAAGGATGGCCTGATAAGCGTCCAGCACTTCTTCCCTGTTCAAAAGGTCCAGCGCCACTCCGCCTACGTCGCTCTTGTGGATGATGTCCTTGGAAACCACCTTCATCACCACGGGATAGCCGATGTCCTCTGCATGCGATACCGCTTCTTTGATGTTGCCGGCAAGCCGGCTTTCAGGCATCTTGATGCCCGCTGCCTCCATCACTTCACCCGCTTCTTCGGCAAGAAGGAAGTGCCTGCCTTCATCGGCTACTTTCCCTACTATGTGGTTTATCCTTTCAACGTCAATGCTCGGGACCTCTTCTTCTTCTATGTTCTCTCTTTTCCTCTCGAAAAAGCGATACATCGCTCCAAGGCAGGAAACGCATTCATATACATCGGAGAACACGGGAACCCCATTTTTCCTCATGCGGTCCATGCTCTTTTCCACTCTTTCTCCACCCAGAAGCGAGAATGATATCGGCTTGCCTTTCTCCTTGTATTTTTCGTAATTGCCCTGAACCATCTCCGTTATGTTCTCAACGTCGAAAACAGCCGTTTCGCAGTAAAGCGAGATGACGGAATGAATTTTCTCCTCGTTCAGTGCTGCTTCCATGGCATCATTGTAATCCTTGGACGTTGCCTGACCCGTTATGTCGATGGGATTTTTCACTGAACCGAAATCTGGAGTTGAATCAGAAAACGCCTTTTCTAGAACCCTTCCATCGTCAAAAAGTGAAATGCCGTATTTCTCGCAGGCATCCGTGGCCATGACACCCACGCCACCTCCATTGGTTATTATTACGCAATTTTTTCCCTGGGGAACCGGTGAATTGGCAAAGAATTTGCACCACGAGAAAGCGTCGCCTAGACTCTCGGCCCGAATCACACCGCACTGGCGCATGACATCATCGAATACCTCATCTTGGCCGGCCAGTGAGCCCGTATGGGAAGCTGCCGCCATGGCACCCCGTTTGGACCGCCCTGATTTTATAACGACAACCGGTTTCTCTCTAGTGGCTCGCTTGAGAACGGGAATAAGGTCGTGGCCGTCCTGGATGCCTTCGATGTACATCATGATGACCTTCGTTTTCTCGTCGGTCATGAGATATTCCAAAAGGTCCTTTTCACCAATGTCGGACTTGTTGCCCACGGATATCATGGAAGAAAGCCCAATGTTCTCAACAGCCGTTTTGCCAATCATCGAGATGCCCAAAGCTCCCGACTGGGTGATTATGGAAACGTTGCCAGGCAATATCTCTTTGGAACCGAAGGTGCAATTGAGATTGGAGGACCGGGAATATATGCCAAAGATGTTGGGACCCAGCACTCTCATGCCGTACCGCTTGGCGATGTCGATGATTTCGTTCTCCATCTCGTATTTCCCAATTTCTGAAAAACCGGATGAGATGACCATTACGGATTTCACGCCCTTCCGGCCACATTCTTCCATGGCTTGTGCAACGAACTTTGCAGGTATTACAATGCAGGC
>CAZPOY010000109.1:0-5464 GCA_964588345.1 uncultured Thermoplasmata archaeon | reverse complement strand
ATTTGCCTATGGGGGTTCTCTTGGCTGCGATGATGGCTGTCTGCTTCATGATTACCAGCCAAGGAGATTGAGGGAGGGGATTTAAATCATGTGATAGGTTTAAAGGAATCGAGTTAAACCTTGAAAATATCGCGAATGTACGAGGGTTTATACCACAAGTCTTAAAACCCCGACCTCTTTCCAAACCTCGGTAGCGGGACAAGTCCCGCAGGAGATGTGCCGACACCGGTCTTCTTCGCCAGGTGCAGGCGGACAACGAGGTTTCCCTTGTTTTTCGCTAACGTTTTTGCACCTCGAAGGTGGAAAAAGGTTAGGTGAATCCGCAAACGGAAAATACGGAGTGAAATCCATGACACCTGAAGAAACAAACGAAAACATTGAAGAGCCCCAAGAAGAAACCCAGACGCCCCCGCCTCCACCACCCGGTTATGAGGATGATGGTCCTGATAAGACGGAGAACGTACCCACCCCGGAAGAGGACATCGTTTTCGAGGATGAAGACGAGGAAGAAGAGGAAAAGGAGGACGTCATAGCTTTTCCCAAAGAAAAATTCGGCAAGGGCAAAGGCATGTATCATTACATCCGCGAGGCCTGGAAGAACCCCAGCGAAACCTACGTCAAGCAGTTGATGTGGGAACGGCTCATCCAGTGGAGAAAGGACCCCGTCACCATGAGAATAGAAAGGCCAACGCGCTTGGACAGGGCTAGGTCCCTGGGTTACAAAGCCAAGCAGGGATACGTAATGGCTCGGACGAAGGTCAGAAAGGGCGGGTTGCGCAAGCACACAATCAAAGGCGGGCGCCGTGCCAAGAGAAAAGGCATTTCCAAAATCACCATGGGTAAATCCATTCAGAGGATTGCTGAAGAACGAACCCAACGCAAATTCCCCAACCTGGAAGTTCTGAATTCATATTGGGTGGCAAGGGACGGCAAGCACAAGTGGTTCGAAGTCATACTCGTGGACCCCAGTCATCCCGTCATCAAGAACGACCCGAAGATTAACTGGATTTGCGAACCCCAGCATACGAATCGCGCATTTAGGGGATTAACTTCAGCGGGAAAACGCGGAAGGGGTCTTCACAAGAAGGGCATCGGTTCTGAAAAACACCGTCCGTCCATCGGTTCCAACGAGAACAAGGGTAAGTAGATGCTTACGTTCTGCACCGGCAACAAGAATAAATTCTCAGAAGTGGAAGAGGAACTTGGCATTCCCCTAAAACAGTATTCCCATGGTTATCCTGAGATTCAAGCAGAAACACTCGTAGAGGTAATTCATGCGGGAATGGACCATCTAGACCCCATCATCGACGGACCTTACTTTTTGGACGATTCAGGCCTGTTCATCAAGGGACTAAACGGATTTCCCGGCGTCTATTCGGCTTACGTTTTCAAAACCATCGGGAACCGGGGCATTCTCCGTCTTCTTCGCGACAAGGAAGGGGAGGAAAGAAATGCCCAATTTCGCACGGCCGTGGGTTACAGGAGCCGGAACGGGATTCGACACGTAGTCATCGGGAAAGCTGATGGCCAGATCATCCAAGAACAACGGGGCGAAAATGGATTCGGATACGACCCGATATTCAAGGTCAAGGGGACGGAAAAAACTTTCGCGGAGATGTCACAAAAAGAGAAGAACGGCCAATCGCATAGAGGAGCGGCCATGCGCAAAATGAAGAATATCATCAAGGAGGAACAAGCATGAAATTAACGGGAAAGAAATGCCTGGTCACAGGGGGAGCCGGCTTCATTGGCTCGCATCTGGTGGACCGGCTCATGGAGAAGGGAAATCAGGTCGTCGTTTTCGACAATCTCTCGTCGGGGAGGAAATCGTTCTTGTCAAAGCATCTGGACCATGAACGTTTCACCTTCATTCTGGGCGACCTATTGGACAAGAAAATGCTTGAAGAAACGGTCAAGGATTTCGATGCCGTATTCCATTTGGCGGCCAACCCCGACGTTAAAAGAGGGGCTGAGGACACGTTGGTTCATCTGGAACAGAACGTCATCGCCACCCATAATCTTCTGGAAGCGTGCAGGAAAGGTGGGGTCGGCGACATCTATTTCACTTCGACCTCAACGATTTACGGGGAGGCCGACGAAATTCCCACACCGGAGGATTACGGTCCCCTGGAACCCATCTCCCTCTACGGGGCCTCGAAACTTTCTTGCGAAGCTCTCATAAGTTCCTATTCACACAACTTCGACATGCGGTCCATAAGCTTCCGCTTCGCCAACGTGGTCGGGGACAGGTCAACCCACGGGGTTACATACGACTTTGTTGAGAAATTGAAGGAAAACCCACGTGAACTTGAGATACTGGGAACGGACCCTGGAACCGTCAAGAGTTACGTGCACATTTCGGACACCATCGACGGATTCATTCACGCATGCGAGCATTTTCAAGGCAGGGTCGGCTTCTTCAACGTCGGTTCCAAGGACATGACCAATGTCAGGCAGATTGCTGAAACGGTCAGCCAAGTCATGGGACTGGATGACGTGAAATTCCGTTTTACCGGTGGCGTAGACGGCGGAAGGGGCTGGAAGGGCGACGTCAAGGTGATGCGGTTGTCCATTGAAAACTTGGAAAAACTTGGCTGGAGGCCGAAGATTTCCAGCACCGACGCCATTAGAAAAACGGCTGAATGCCTGGTAGGATAGTCAAGGTCACGAATGTTGGGTCAATACGCCTTCATGTCCTTTACCTTCATGAATTCACGTAGAAGCGACGTGGCATAACTGCCCTTTATTAACCGGAATTTTAAGACGTAGCCATCGTCGGTTCCTTGACAAGAAATGTCGTCCAATGGGGATTTTATCTCCCGGTACATCCCTTTTGAGGAGAGGTTTTCAATCTTGGGGGATACGAAGGTGGAATCGTCCACGGACTCATCCTCAAGTATCAAACGTTCCATCTCACCTATTTCCCCTTTTGAAAAACCGGTTTCCGTGCCAAAGAGCGGAGAGGCAACAAGAGCCCTTTTCTTTTTCAGTTGTCGATTCACCCTGTTGACGTTCCTCGAATCTACCTCCGAAGGCACGTATCTGTTGGGCATGCCGTTTTCGTCCATGGGCACTACGGTGTCGCCGGCAACCGCACGGTCTATCGGAATCCCTTTTTCCAACCTGAGAGAGAGGACTTTGTTGAATAGGTATGACTGGTATGCGTGTATGAACATCTTGAGAAGATTGCCAGGAAGCGTGAAGAGAGCCCCTTTGTAATCTCCGGGATTCTTGATGAGATGCGATAACATCCGCTTTTCGAAACCAAGGGTGTTGGGATACTTTTCAAGGCAGTCTTCGAGTGATTCCCCATTTCTGAATGCCCGTCTGCCTTCCTCGGCTTCAGGGGATTCCCTTTCGGCTTCCGCGCCAATGTAAATGGCTACGGCTTCCTCCAGGTCGCCCTTGAGTATCTCCTTGCCCACCAGATGGGTCACGGGCCTTACCGCTCCAAAACGCTGCACTCCAAAATAATTGGGGAATCCGCCCGTTTCGGCTATCTCCTCCCGGATGGGTCCTGCATTCTCTTTTCGGGCATCCGACACCTTCACGGTGAAACGGTTTCCCAGGAGGTCTCCAATGTTCATGCCGTCCTTCCTTTGGCCCATTACCTCCATCTCAACGTCGGCCAGTTGGATGCCCTCCACCCTTTCTGGTTTTGCTGGGAACGATACGTATTGTGTGGTGATGGCCCGCTTGTCCTTTGTCCCTGCGAAACGGACGGCCCTGTGTGGCAAACCCGCTTTTCTCGAAAGCATCTTCATGAGCCGGTTGGTCTCCCAATTGAAGGCTTTTACCTTCGCTACGGTGTATCTTCCTCCTGAAAGGTCCAACTCGGCTGGTATCTCTTCAACGATGAAATCCTCGATGCGCTTGCGGAGTTTGCCTCCGGTTCCCGGTTGTCCGGTGAGATATTGGGTAAGTCCCACAATGGATTCGTCCATCAACGGGGCAAAGGCCTTCCCGATTAAGTGTTTTGGGGGAAAATCGCACCCGGACCGGAAAAAAACACCTTGTGAAACTTTATTAAAGGAACCGGGCCATATCTAAAATGTGAAAAAAAAACCCTTAATACTCGGTTCCATCCTCCTTTTAGTGGGTCTCCTACTGGGCGGCTATTCCGTCGTTACGGGTGATACAAGAGTAGCATTGCTTTTCGTCTTTCCGGTGTTTTTCCTGGGCATCTACGGCATTCTTGCATTGATTCTCCTGTTCTCCGGACTCGTCTGCATTTTCTATTCAATGATGACCAATGGTTTGAAGAACGCAAAAGGCATGAATGATGCCGAGGGATACGTAGTCATCTTTCCCATCCCCTTCGCTTTCAAGGTAAAAAATCCATTATGGCTCCTCATTCCCGCATTCATCGCCGTCTGCTTCTTGGCACTGCTGTTCCTTTCCCTCTGGTGGTCCACTTGAAGGTCAAGATGTGTCCCTATTGCCTAAGCACAAAGATCAGTTATGAAGCAGGCATGATGACGGGGCAGAAATATCGTTGCAACAAATGCGGTTACGTCGGTTCGCTGATACTCGAAAAGGACATGACCGAGGAAGAACTGAAATCCGAGGACCGTTAAAAAAAAAAACGGAATTGACGCTGGTCATTTTCAGGCGAACATGAGACCGGATTCTTTGTTCACAAGTTCCCTTCCCGTGCGGGTCTTCTCCATGGCCTCCAAGAAATCACTTCTCGTTACGTAATCCCTCTCGTTTCGGATGGCGAACATCCCCGCTTCAGTGCAAACCGATTTTATCTGGGCGCCGTTGAACCCGTCTGAGATTGAAGAAAGTTCGTCGACATCCACGCTTTGGTCAAGATTCATCCCACCGCTGTGAATGGCGAATATCTCTTTCCTTCCTTCGTAATTGGGCAGGGGAATCTCGATTATCCTGTCGAACCGGCCAGGTCTCATGAGTGCTTCGTCAATTATGTCGGGGCGGTTGGATGCACCAATTATCCTTACGTCGCCCAGGGGGTCGAATCCGTCAAGTTCTGCCAGAAGCTGCATCAGCGTTCTCTGGACTTCCCTGTCTCCCGACGTTGCAACTTCCTGCCTTCGGGCACCGATGGAATCGATTTCATCAATAAATACGATGGAAGGCGTCTTCTCCCTGGCCATGTCGAACAGTTCGCGGACCAAACGGGCACCCTCGCCGATGTACTTTTGAACGAGTTCGGAACCCACCATCCGGATGAACGATGCGTTGGTCTGCCTGGCCACGGCTTTGGCCAACAAGGTTTTTCCCGTTCCAGGGGGGCCAACCAGAAGCACGCCCTTGGGTGGTTCTATGCCGACTTTCCTGTAAAGGTCTTTTTTCATGAGCGGGTCCTCCACGGCCTCCTTGACCTCCATTATCTGTTCTTCCAGGCCGCCGATGTCGTCATAGGATATTTCGGGCTTCTTGATAATCTCCGCTGATACGATTATCGGGTCCACCGGGTCGGGCAGTTTCTCAAGGACCG
>CAZPOY010000108.1:0-5675 GCA_964588345.1 uncultured Thermoplasmata archaeon | reverse complement strand
AGGTGTTCAAGGTGTTTTTTGTGCTCACCTGAAGAGCACTCATGCAATGAAAAATCATTTCCCACTGTACCTCCCCCGACCAAACAGATATATAACTTCTTCCCACCCCCGCAATAAAAAAGCATTTTCCCACGGTCACTTCTCCCTTACGCCCCAATCTTGACGGGTCAAGATTAGTTTTTACTCGATTTTGACAAAATAGCATATGTCAAAGTAACGTTACACGCTTTTCTTTTCCACGTTTTTACCCAACCTTTTCTTACCATACCCAAAAGAATTATTTTCCCCACGGCATATCCCCTTTCCATGACTTTGGAGGTAATACCTTACGGTGCCGTGTCCGAGATAGGCGGGAACAAGATTCTCGTGAAAGACGAAGAACACACCCTCATGTTCGATTTTGGCAAGAATTTCGGCAAGGAAAACATGTATTTCGATGAGTTCATGAAGCCAAGAAAGCTTTCGGCATGTGCCGATTATTTTGACCTTGGCATGCTCCCGAAGCTCAAGGGAATTTACCGCAGGGACTACATGAAAAGGTGCGGACGCTGGAAACCGGTGCCCGACCCAGCCGTGGAAGCCGTATTATTCAGCCACGCCCACATAGACCACATCGGATACGCCCAGTACCTCCGCTGGGACATTCCGTTCATTGCAAGCCAGGCCTCCTTTGACATAATGAACATATTCCAGGAGGTTGGCACAAGCGGGGAAAACAATTTCCTGGAAGACAAGGAAGAATTCCAGTTTTATGAGAACAATAAAGGGTCTTATTCAAGGGCGACAAAGAGGAAGGGAGCAGAGATATTCCATCGAAAGACAATCCCCGTAACGGGACCATTCAACCACCGTGGCGTTGAGATGCACGCACATCCGGTGGACCACTCATTGGCAGGGGCAAGGGCGTTCACAGCATCAATCGGAGGAAGGAATGTCGTTTACACAGGTGACCTACGCACCCATGGCCTCAAAGGAGACAGGACCCTTAGATTTTTCGACCAACTGACATCGCTTGAAAGACCCATAATAATAACCGAAGGCACCAAAGTCACCCCGTCCTCAGAAAAAGGTTCCCATGGCGAAAATCTCGAAGACATGTCCGAAGAAGAAGTGAGAAAAGCGATCACGGAACGGATGGCCGGCGAGAAGGGCTACGTTTTCGTCAATTGGCCCGAAAGGGATACGGACCGGCTCGATTCCATGGCAAGAGGTGCTGAAGCAAACGGTAGGCATCTTCTCATTTCCATGAAGCAAGCCAAGCTTCTGGAGGAACTCGATGGGAAGGAGGGAGCCCCTAAGTTAGACCAGTTCGGCATCAGGATACTCATTCCCAGAAAAAGCTGGGGCGCGTACAAAGACCCCGGATACCCCGATAAGATTGGCATTCAAGATTATTCAACGTGGGAACGCGAATACTTGGACCATCCACTTGCCGTTCACGTTTCAGAGGTCAATGAGAATCCACGGGATTATGCCATCAGATGCACCGGCTATGAACTCAATCAGCTGCCTGACTATTCACCGGAGGGGGGAACGTACATTTACAGCGTCACAGAACCCTTCAACGATGAGATGGAACTGGACATGGAGAGAATCATGAACTGGATGAAGCGGTACGGTCTTGCCATGAGGAAGGCCCATGCCTCCGGGCACATTTCAGCCGATGAACTATTCCAGCAGATATTGAGACTTGACAGGCCCACCGTCATACCGATTCATACGGAATTCCCCCAGGGGTTCAAGGTCCTGCCCGATGTGAAAATGCCTGAAGAAGGCGTTCCGATTAAGTTTTGACCGCTTCTTTGACATTTAATATGTTATTTTGTCAAAGTCCGGTGAAACCCAATATTAACCAGTCAAGATTGGGTTTGATGCCCCATCCAAGAGGACTTAAAACGGTCTGCCTTCCAAGAAATATTTGAGATGTCCGATTTTCAAGGGTTACGTTGGATTGTCTCAATCCTTTCTAGGCATTTTCCCAGTTCTTTGAAAGACCGGTCCACTTTTTCCTTGATGAGGGGATTGTGCAAACTTGCAGCAGGGTGGTAGATGGGAAACAAAACAAAAGCGTGTCCATCAAGGGTAACGTCGGTGCCCTTCCCCCTTAGTTCCTTCACGGTCTGGACCAAACCCAGTTTTTCCAGAAAAATCTCGGTAGGCGTATTTCCCATGGTGGCCACAATGTCCGGCTTTATGCACGCAATCTGCCCTTCAAGATACGTGAAGCAGGTTCTCAGTTCCTTTTTCCTGGGCTTGCGGTTGGAGGGGGGCCTGCATTTTACCGCGTTGGTAATGTAGATACGCTTTCTTTCAATGCCATTCTCTTCAAGCATCCTGTCCAGGTTCTTTCCCGCCCGGCCTGCAAACGGTACTCCTTTCAGGTCTTCCTGTTCACCAGGCCCTTCCCCCACGAGCATCAATGAAGCACCTTCCGGTCCTTTTCCGAAAACGACATTGGTGCGCTCCATCCATAAAGGGCACTCCCTGCAGCGGTTCGCCTTGCGTTCTAGGTCTAAAAGGTCCATGGCGGATGCTACCCAAAGCTGAAATATTATATTTTGGTTGTCCCACCGTGAGCAAATGGAGAAGACATACGACCTCATAGCCATCGGCGGAGGACCCGCGGCCTATTCCGCAGCCATATACGCAGGAAGGGCGGGGCTGGACGTTCACATCATTGACGAGGGGATGGGTGGTGGTCAATTGGCCACGTCCCCCCTGGTGGAAAATTATCCTGGCTATGATGCCATACTGGGGATGGAGCTTGCGGACAAAATGAAAAAGCAAGCGCTGAAATACGCAACCATGTCTGAAGGATACAAGGTGATGTCCTTGGAAAAAGACCCCGAAGGTTTTCTCATTGCTTCGGGCGACAAGGCATGGAGGTCCAAGACCGTGATGATCTCTACCGGAGCCAAGCACCGAAAGCTAGGGGCCGACGGCGAATCCGAGTTCTACGGAAAAGGCGTGAGTTACTGTGCCACCTGCGATGGTTTCTTTTTCAGAGGGAAAAAAGTACTTGTCGTAGGTGGAGGCGATTCCGCACTTTCCGAAGCCCGTTATCTGCTCTCCCTTGGAGCGGAAGTCCTGGTCGTGCACCGAAGGGATGAACTTCGGGCCGAGAAAACAAAGCAACGCAGTTTTTTCGATGAGGGGGGCAAGGTCGAATACGAGCACGTGGTAAAGGCATTCCGGGGCGGTGACGCTCTGCAAGAGGTACTCCTGGAAAACGTGAAAACCGGAGAAACGAAGACCGTACCCGCGGATGGTGCATTTGTAGCCATTGGATATGAACCGAGGAACCTTCTGGCCAAGGACGTCGGATGTGAACTCTCACCCGACGGTTACGTAATAACGGACATACGGCAGAGGACCTGCGTGCCTGGCATTTTTGCAGCAGGCGACATCACAGGCGGACTCAAGCAGGTGGTAACGGCTGTCGGGCAGGGTGCCAAAGCAGGACTTGCTGCTTTTCAAGACCTGGAAAAACCATACTGGCTGGAACAAAGATGAAGCGCGTTCTTGATGCAGGGGCTGTAATATCCGGTTTTCCACTAGAGGATTCATTGACCGTTCCTGAGGTAATTGATGAGGTCCTTTCAAAGCAGGCCGACTGGAACCTGGCAGCGCTGGAATCCCGGGGGCTGAGCGTGAGGGCACCGTCGGGAGATTCCGTCGAAAAGGTCCGTCGGGCATCAAAGGAGACGGGTGACCTAGACCGTTTGAGTTATGCGGATGCAAGCTTGGTGGCACTGGCCCTTGAGTTCAATGCCACCCTGGTAACGGATGACTATTCCGTTCAGAACGTATGCAGTGTGCTGGGGGTTCCGTACAAACCCATTGAGAAGAAGGGAATCGACAACCGATGGAAATGGGCGTGGTTCTGCCGGAAGTGCAAGAAGAAGCTTTCTGGCAAGGTGGAATGCCCCATATGCGGGGGAGAACCTTATCAGCGCCGCGTAGAATGATTTTTTTACTAGTTGCCAAAACGCCGGCTTCTCTGCTGGAACGACCGGATGGCACGCAGGAAATCAACCTTGCGGAAACCTGGCCAATATACGTCTACGAAATAGAGTTCCGAGTAGGCAATCTGCCATAACAGGAAATTGGAAACCCTCTCTTCGCCTGACGTGCGCAATATAAGGTCGGGGTCAGGGAAATCTGCCGTGTAAAGATAACTGGAGAACATCTCTTGGTCAATATCATTTATTTCGACCTTCTCGTTCTTCACGTCCCGGGCAATCCTCTTGATGGCCGAGATGATCTCTTCACGACCGCCGTATGCCACGGCCAGATTGTAATAATAATCATCGTAGTCCTTGGTTTTCTCTTCGGCGTAGTCAATGGCATCCTTGACGCTATCGGGAAGCAGTTCTTTCTGGCCCAGCACGCTTACGCGGATTCTGTTCTTGTGGATGCGCTCCTCTTCGGCAAGCTTCCTGAAATTGTCCTCGAAAAGCTTCATGAGGTGTTTGACTTCTTCGGGAGACCGGTTGAAATTCTCCGTGGAGAATGCGTACACCGTCATGACCTTGATGCCCATGTCCATGGCCCATTCCATGACTTCTTCCAGCTTGTCCTTGCCCCTGGTGTGTCCTTCGGTCTCGGACATTCCCCACTCCTTGGCGAATCTACGGTTGCCGTCCATGATGATGGCTATGTGCTTTGGTTTCCTTCCCTTTTTCACTTCTTTCCAAAGCTTTCTGTTGTAGATGTTGTAGAGAGGCCGTGTGAGGAAACGGTAAAGCCGATATATGGGATTCATTTCATTTCTCCAATTGCATGTTCATCTTCAGTTAGTCTGGGATTTCCTTAAATAATTAATGCCAGCCCTTGGAGTAAGTTCCCGGCTCCATCATCACCGTTTCAAGAATGGCGCACTCCCCCTTGGCGAGGTTCCTCGTCGTTTCCGAATCATGAACCGTTTTGGCTACGGCCACGCCTTCACCTTTTGCCGTTTGCAGGACCACCGTTTCCCCCTTGCCAAAATCCCGTTCGATGGACAGGACGCCTGGAACCATGAGGTTCGCACCGTGACAAAGCGCATCGACGGCGGTATCCTTGATGACGATTCTCTTGAGGTGAAGAAGCAGGTACTCCATGGGAAGAAGGGGGATTTCGCCGTGCCCTTTGGATTCCTCGATGAAGTGAAGATTGTCGGAAACTTCCTGGAGGGAACGGGCCTTTTCTTCCGTGATGTGAGCCGTCCTGGTCCTCCTCAGTTCTGCCATGTGTCCGCCTGGCCCCAGGATTAGTCCGATGTCGTGGCAGAGGGTCCGCACGTACGTCCCCGACTCGCACACCACCCGGAAAAGGACCTCCTTGCCATCATGTTCCATCAGTTCAAGCTCATGGATGTGCCTAACACGCCTTTCCCTTTTGACGGCCGCCCGAACCGGCGGCATCTGATATATGTCACCGGTGAATGAAAGGAAAATATCTTCGATGCGGTCCCTTTTAACTTCTTTGTGAAGCGTCATCAGTCCGACGTATTCCTTGTTGTCCAGATGAACGTAGGGAACGACCTTGGTGGCGTTGCCAAGTCCTATGGGAAGAACGCCGGTGACCTTCGGGTCCAATGTTCCAGCGTGACCGGCCTTTTCTGCACCCAGCAGTTTCCTCGTCCAGGACGTGACCTGATGCGAAGTGGGACCCGAGGGTTTGTCTATGATGAC
>CAZPOY010000107.1:0-5710 GCA_964588345.1 uncultured Thermoplasmata archaeon | reverse complement strand
TTTTTTGGGCGCTTTTTTCATAAAAAAGTGCAGGGAAAGGGATTTGAACCCTCGAACTTCTGCAAGACAGGATCTTAAGTCCTGCGCCGTTGGCCAGGCTTGGCTATCCCTGCATGAGTCTAAACGTGGAATGTTTCATTCCTTAAAATAATGATGATTTCATTTTTTAACCAAACTCTTTGTCCGGTATATGAGCGTGGGGCATACGGACTCCCGAAGCACCTTTCCAACCACGTCGCCCAGCATGAATTCCTTGTATGGTGCGGTTCCCCTGCTGCCAATGACTATCAAATGGTAACCGCATTCCCGCGCTTCGAGTATTATCTGTTCGGCAGGGTCCCCTTTACGTATCTTGTACTCGCATTCCATTCCGGTATTTTTTATAATCTCTCTTTCCCTTTTCCTAATCCGAGAAATGATTTTCATGTCTGCCTTTTCTTCTATTACTTGTAGCAGAGTGATCTTCGCACCCAGTTTCTTAGCAATTTTGGCAGCGAACAACGCACCTTTGGAAGCCGTAACAGACCCGTCAACGCAGACCAGAAGGTGTTTGGGAACGACGTAATTTTTCACTACGAGAATCGGCCTTAGAGAATGATGGGCAACCCTATTTGACGTAGACCCGATTATCATTTTCTGAAGCCTTGGCCTGTCCCTGTCACCCAAAACTATCAGGTCGTAATCACCGGTTCTTGCCTCATCCAATATCGCCTGGGCTGGCGTATCTGCCTGGACCTGCTTGAAATTGATTTTTTTGGTTTTATCCTTAGCGTGCTTTTCAAGGACCTTCGAAACCTCCTTGCGCTCTTCTTCGATCTCCTTCTCGAGATTCCATTCCACGGAACGCATGGGCATTCCAATGCCTTTTTTTACTACGTGGAAGGCGTACAGTTCCGCGTCAAGACTTCTAGCTAGGTTGTTGGCGTAGCGAACGGGGGCATCCCTTTCCGGGCCGTCTCCCACGGCCACTAGTATTTTCTTTATCATGAGAACCACCAGATGGAAGGCATCTCCCAATTTTCCGGCCTGACACTGTTGTTTTGCAGGTAAATTGAAAAAATGAAAATCACGATTAACAAAAGGAAAGCCAGGAGTATTTTCAGCAACAGTCGCAGGTTCTTCTCTTTCATCATATCACCATATTATCTTTATTAGCATCATCAGTCCTATAGCGATGGAGTAAGTCGGAATGAGGAATTTCATCGGTTTTTCGGGTATCTTTGAAACGACATAAGGAGAAGCGATGGAACCGATGGAACTACCTATAACCAATGAAGGTAGCAAAAGAAAATCGATTCCTCCGGCTAGGTCCAATGTGAATATGAAATAAGCGATTATGGCCACTATCGAGACCAGACCTTCGGACATGGTAATGATGCCAACAGCTTGTTTAACTTTCAGACCGGAGATGATCTGACCCACCATCAGAATCGGCCCGTATCCGCCACCGCCAATCCCTTTGTTGAAACCGGCTAGTGCTGCAAAACCTCCCAAGCGTGCCCAGGAAAATGAAAAGGTCCTTTTGATGGTGACAAATGCGAGAATGCCCATGATAATCACAAGAATGCCAACATATAACTTGATGTAGAATGCTGGAAGGCTTATGGCGAGAATGACGGAAAAAACCGTTGCCAATATTCCTGTAGCAGTAATGACTCCAACAACCTTTGTATCATGAGATATGGGGAAGAGTCCGAAGGTAACATTCCCAAATTCGTGATGGAAGAAACCAGCGAAAATGCCTCCAGCCGTTTGTGAAAGGAGAAGGGAAGGAACTACTTGGAGTGGCGTGAAACCCATTATCAGGAGGAGCGGTGCCAGACTGGTTCCGTAGCCCATGCCCATGGACGAATCGAGGAATTGCAATATTCCTGAAAGGATGATAATCGTCATGAAGAGTTCAACGCCAATGATCTCCATCAGTATTGGATATACTCCCGGCTTTAAATATTTCACCGTTGTGATTTTTTGGCGATGATGAGGATGTAACCGGCATACCGCCGGGTCCACGGCATCTTCTCAAGTAGATATTGGTCCAACCGGAACAAGATTTTCCCCTTCCATCGTGCAACATCCTCCAGTATCCAGGGCATCCGGGGTACAAGGTGAGGAAACAAGTAAGAGAAAATGAAAAAATGCTCCACCTGCTTGACCTCGAATTTCTCCCCGACGGCATCCACCATCTGTTTCACGGGAAGTGGCCTTTCATCCGGGTCGTGTTTTTCCGTTGGAAAGAGTTTTCTTGCAAGGTTGGCAAAGAAATTGTTCCCCCCCGGTTCTTCGATGACAAAATACGCACCTTCCCCAAGGACGCGATGGGCTTCGGCAATGGCCTCTTTCAGATTGTCGGGGACGTGATGCAGGACTGCATGAGCCGTAGCACCTTGGAAATGGCCGTCGGGAAAAGGCATGTCGAGAATGGAACCCTTGTGATGAACAACGCCGTTATTCATGTCATTTGGCACAATGTCGATGGAATGCACTTCAATGCTGGATTTTTTCTCTTTGACCTTATTGGCGAACCAGCCCGACCCGCCCCCCAGGTCCAATACCTTCTCAATGTTCTTGTTTTTCAGGAGAACATAGGGGGCTTTGTTCAATCGTGACCACATGAGTTTGTTCAACTGCTGGTCCACATGCCATTTGACGGACATTCGTTTGGGTCAGAAAAGGAGAGACGATATAGTTTTTTCCTTCGGGCAAAACGTGGGCGAAAATTTCCTCAGGGGGTTTTGGTAACTGGAACTTTTTTCCCGCCAACCTTCCGCCCACCATACATATATTCGCTTCCACCCACCCTAAAATATGAAGGATGAGGGTTCCAAAGGTTTTATTGTGCTCACTTTAAGAGCACTCATAGAAAAAACAATTTTCCCACCGTACCTCCCCAATCATGCTTTTATTCTCATATGCCCTCCCAAAGAATATGGTGGAATGTAGGTGTTTTAAGGTTTTTTTCTGTGCTCACTTTAAGAGCACTCATAGAAAAAACAATTTTCCCACCGTACCTCCCCCAACCATGCTTTTATTCTAATATGCCCGCCCTAAAATATGAAAGAATATGTATTCTTAGTTTTTTTTCTGTGCTCACTCGAAGAGGACGGCGTAAAGAAAAAATCAGAACGGAAAAGAAAATAGGGAAAGAAAATTATTTAGAGGAAAATGAAAAAAAGATAAAATGCTGGAGCAGTTATTCCAGCATCATGACCCAGACCGTCGTTGCTCCTTTTTCATCCTCGAACCTCAGTTTGAATTTCTTTGGGAGGTTTTTGATGAGTTGGGACAAACGCTTGTATCCGTAGGTACGCGGGTCGAAGCTGGGGTCAATTTTTCTCAAGGAGTTGCCAAGGTCGGCGAGATTGACCCACAAGTCTTCCTGGGAGGTCATTTCATACGCCTCAACCAGAATGGGTATCGGGTCTTCAGTGTCGTCCTTGGGTTCCTTCTTCCCTTTTTTCTTCTTTTCTTTCGATAGGTCCGGGATGATGTTCTCTGTATAAACGAAAACATCACAGGCCTTGACGAAAGCTTTCGGGGTCTTCTTGTCCCCTATCCCCATGGCGAAAAACCCGTCTTCCCTAATGCGGGTGGCCAGCCGGGTGTAATCGCTATCACTCGAGATGATGCAGAAACCATCCACGAGCCCGGAATGAAGTATGTCCATTGAATCGATAATCATGGCCGAATCCGTGGCGTTTTTGCCAACGGTGTATCGGAACTGCTGTACGGGTTGGATGGCGTTCATGTGCAGATATTTCTTCCATCCGTTCATGCTGGGCGTGGTCCAATCTCCGTATATTCTTCTGATGGTAATGGAGCCGTACTTTTCCGTCTCCCTTAACATATGGTCTATAATGGCTGGTTGAGCGTTGTCACCGTCAATCACCAAAGCAATCTTTCTCTGTTTTCTGTCGTTACCGCTTGTTTCTAAAGGCATTGATATCACTACTTTTATTTATTCACAGATGCATCCACTATTTAAGTTATCGGTATGAATGTGCAGGAATGACCGTTTCCGAAAATACCCTGTCGATTGTTCCCATCCGACAGTTTCGCAATCTCTAAAGAGGGTTTTTCTTTGCGAAATGATTTTCGTACTTTACAACCATCCAATCCACCAGCAACGGTTGACCTACCACAATCAATTCACCAGCAACGGTTGACCTACCACAATCAATTCATCAGCAACGGTTAAATATCTTGAGAAAAATCGAATACACGATGGCAAAGAGGCATTTCTCCATAAGGACGTTTTTGATTTTCATGTTGGTCATGGTCATGCTGGTCCCGACCGTTCAGCCATCAGCCACGGCTTCTTTCCAAGAGGACCGCGAACATTCAATATGGTTTTCCGACAATTCCCACTCCGATTCTTCCATTCGACATCCCGGGTCAATGGACATGTTCGAACCTGAAGGCAGCATAATCGATTTTCAACATCAAATAGTGGTCAATGAAGATGTCCCAAGACAGAGGACCGCCCCCGAAGTCGTACACGATGGCATGGGGAACGTTTATGCTTCTTGGATGGAAAAGATGGATGGTTCATGGGACATCCATGTTGGGGTATCCCACAACAACGGTACGACATTCGCAAGGGATGTGGACATCACAAGTTCCGAACCTTCGTCGTCTCCTCACCAGTATCCCGACATGGCCGTTGGGCCCGAAGGAAACGTCTATGTGGCGTACCAGGGACTCATTGACGGCAGGACGAAGATATTCCTCAAGCGTTCGACCGACATGGGAAGAAGCTTCGACCCGGCTGTGATAGTCGATGATTCCACGACAGAAACTCAATGGAAACCGTCAATAGCGGTGGCTGATGATGCGTCCGTTTACGTCGGCTGGACCGACCAGCGATATGAAAACTACACCATCTTTGTTGCACGGTCCGATGACGCAGGGAACACCTTTCATCCAGGCACCGAGGCATCGAACAGCCGGATAGGAATAAGGGATAGTCCCGAACTTGCCGTTTCATCCAATGGCAACGTGTATGTGACATGGTACGACAACCGCAACTACACAGGCCCTCCACCAGGGTCCGATTTCGACATTTACCTTGCCCGGTCCACCAATTCGGGAGAGACCTTTGAACAAGACGTGCGGGTTGATGACCGAGAAGGCGCAGGGAATTCATATTCACCCAAGATTGCCACGGATGACCAGGGGAACGTTTATGTCGTCTGGGATTACGATTCCCACATATATTTTGCCAGGTCGGTGGACAATGGAAAGACGTTTGGAAGTGACGTTCTCGTATCCAAGGACATGGAGAATGTGAATCACCAAAGGCCAGCAATTTCATGCACACAAAACGGTCAGCTAATCATCGTATCCTGGGGAGACACGCGACAAGGCAACCTTAACATTTACCAGATGTTCTCCCTGGACGGTGGCGTTTCCTTTGGAAGGAACTCGTTTTTCATCGACGACGCATCAGGCAATTCGGGAATGTACGACCCAGGCGAAGTTGTGATTCTCGACAATTACAATTCTGTCCTTGACCCAGGGGTATTGAACGGAATGGACAGTCCCGACAAGGTCAATGAAAGCGGTCTTGCCGACATCCGGGTCGAAACGGACGACATCTTCCGGAAACTGTATTTTCAAGACCTGAACGGAAACGGCATATGGGACAGGGAAGAGGACATCATCCATTCAACATGGGTTCCAAATGTAAATGTGAAGACGAAACTACCCTGGG
>CAZPOY010000106.1:0-5758 GCA_964588345.1 uncultured Thermoplasmata archaeon | reverse complement strand
GTCATAGATTATAATGTATGAAATACATTTAATATTTGTGTCATGTCGGCTGTGCTGTAGTATCCCAATGCCACATGGTAGTATCCATATCAATAATTATTTATACGGCAGTAATATTACAGCCACTAACTATAATAATGTCGTGGTATAATGTGCAATTCAGAGAAAATGCAAAACCCATTGAGAAGGTACATTCGAGCGCTTCATTGTCCAAACCGCTGGAGGATCATCCGTTTCATCGGGGAAGGTGAGAAAAGCACGAAAGAGATATATGCATTTTTACAGGAACACAATGAAGGCATTTCGCGGTCGGGGGTGTATTTCCATCTTTCAGAACTGAAAAACGCGGACATCATCGAAGTTGCCGAGTTTAGGGAAGAGGGTGGCGGAGCACCGGAAAAGGTCTGGAAGTTGAAAAGGAAGAAAATCGAGATTGACCTTTTGGAAGTTGGGAAGGAAGAGGCCCCATGAATCTAACGGCAGTCATCATAAACGTTTTGGCACTCATCGCACTTGTGGTTGCATTCATCGTGAGCAAAGAGAAGGCGGTCCAATCGCTGAAAAATGCCGTAAAGTCCTTTTTCAAGATACTCCCCATGGCCCTCATCATCGTTCTTGCCATCGGACTGCTTCTTGGATTCGTATCTCCAGAGATGATTTCTCAATTCATAGGAGACCAGACCGGCATACTCGGCGTGCTCCTGGTGGGCATTGTGGGAGCGGTTTTGCACATCCCTGCCCTGATATCCTTCCCCCTTGCTGCGTCTCTTTTGGACAGCGGGGCTTCCGTGGCGGCCGTGGCTGCATTCATCACCACATTGACCATGATAGGAACGATTACGCTTCCTTTGGAAATAAAAGAATTGGGCAAAGAACTTGCTTTATTGCGGAACGGCATCAGTTTCGTAATCGCCATAATCATCGCCGTCATAATGGGGTTTCTGCTATGATGGAAAACGGCGACCTCAAGAAGAAAAAAATGAAAAAAGAAATGGTGAGAGACTGGTCCATTCTCCTGGGCCTTGTCGTTGTTGCAATCGTTCTCCTCATGGCATTCCCCAACAAAAAGACGAATGTAATGGACATTTCATTGAATTACCTAATCGAACTTATGTGGGTCCTGCCGGCAGTCATGGTCATCATCGGTCTTTTCTCGGTTTTTGTCCCCAACGACATGGTTGCCAAATATCTGGGAAAATCATCGGGCGTCAAGGGCATTCTCCTTTCCATCGGCATCGGGATGCTCCCCACGGGACCCCTCTACGTTGCATTCCCCATGGCTGCGGCCATGCTGAAGAAGGGGGCTCGCATATCCAACATAATCGTTTTCCTCTCCGCCTGGGCCTGCCTGAAACTGCCCCAGGAGATGGTGGAACTTCAATTTCTCGGATTCCAATTCATGGCACTGCGTCTCATCTTGACGATATTTTTCGTAATACTCATGGGCATCACCATTGAAAAGATAATGAAATGGCACGAAGGGAAGAAAGAAAGCATGTCCGGCGCTTGAGCATGTTGAAATGGCTTATACCAAAACCATCCAATATACACAAAGTATAAGTATATATTCCGCATTTCGTCAATATATTTATATATAACTTCCTCATTTGGTTATAATATGCCTCGACATGGTAGAGGACCTGGAAGAAGACGCGGTCGCGGAAGAAGTCCCAGATGGATAACTTCCGTTCCTTCATGGCAAAGATTCGAACCTGCAGAGATGAATAGGGAAGACATGAGGTATGTTCTCTTGAAACCCGAAGAACTCGAAACGATTCGGTTGGTCGATTACGAAGAAATGGACCAAGAGACCGCTGCCGGAATGATGGGGGTATCGAAAAAGACCTTTTGGCTGGACCTTCAAAGTGCCAGAAAGAAGGTGGCACGAGCCCTCGTCCACGGCTATGCCATACGGATTCAAGGCGGGACCTACCGTGTGCGGGACGAAAACATAGGAGATGAATGAATATGCCAAGAGGAGATAGAACAGGACCCTGGGGGCAAGGACCGATGACCGGTCGTGCTGCGGGGTATTGCTCAGGAAATGACAGGCCCGGATACGCAACAGTCGGCTACGGTGGACGCGGTCCGGGATTCGGAATGGGCCGGGGCTTCGGGAAAGGCCGTGGTGGCGGATTTGGACGCGGATATGGCCGAGGATTCGGTTTTGGCCGCGGGTACGGCTTTGGACCTGGTTACGGGCGGGCCGTTCCCGTATTTTACCAGGACTACGGCCCCGTAGGAGCACCCGCTCCATTTTATCCAGGAGAAGAGGTCGATTCTGAAACAGCCCGAAAGAATGAGATGGAATACCTGGAAAACGTCGCAGAAGGCCTCAAAGCAGACCTTGAAGAAGTGAAAAAGCGGCTGGACGAACTTAAGGAAGAGTAACTCTCTTCCTTCTTTCCCCTTTTTTATTGAACTATGGTCTTATTCGCATGAACCTAAAATACTCCACATCATCATTGAGAACTCGTGCGAGTACGATCTCCTTTTTAACCCCATGGGCCAAGCGCACAATCCGGGAAAGTTCTTGCCACGAAGTTGAAAAATCCTCAGCGATGCCGTGAACGAGAAACCTCGCGTGATGGCTGTCGGGTTCGCCTTGATATGCCCTGAAATGCGACCCGTATTTGAATCCCGTCTTGACAAGTACGCCCCGGGCTTTAAGGTCCTTGTAAACATTGTACCTTAGCGTGAAATCCGACTGGGCTTGTTTCGCTTTTTTGAGAAGGGTTGCCGGCTTGATTTTCCTCCCGGTCTTTCCGTTTTCAATGAATATGTCGCCCCTTTCGGCCAGAAAATACGCTTCGATGAGTGATAACTGGAGGGTCTCCCAGATTATCTTGCCGAAGAACTCGCTTTGC
This sequence comes from uncultured Thermoplasmata archaeon, assembly GCA_964588345.1. Taxonomy (GTDB): domain Archaea; phylum Thermoplasmatota; class Thermoplasmata; order CAZPOY01; family CAZPOY01; genus CAZPOY01. Next base: position 2,891 of record CAZPOY010000106.1, on the reverse strand, counting down.
TGAAGAAACCTTCCCTCGTCGGATTCAATTATTACCCGGTCGTTGAGAAGAACGGCCCTGATGGGATTTTCCGCTTTTTCCGATATGATTTTCCCTTTGGGTTCCATCCTCTTGCATTCGTAATAGGTGATGTCGCCCTCTTCGTCCACCAGGCCCATAATGAGTTTTTTGCGTATCGATTCTATCCGCTGCATCAATGCCGAAACCTCTCCGATGGAAAAGGGCGTCTGTTCCGATATGGCCATCAGCCAATATTGATACGGCGTAACCTTTGGTCCTCCCCCCCGAGGATAAACAAGGAAATCTGGTATGTCCAGCTCGTCCTTGACGACGTAACCCCTTAGGCGCATTTCCCTGAATACGAGGTACTTGATCTCAAAATCATCAACGTGCCTGATGCCGAGTTTTAACAGCTTCTCGTGGTCCATCTGACTCCCGTCATGTGCAACGTCTAGCCGACCTGCTTCATAAAGATAGATCGCTTCGAGAAGGTCCAGTTCAATGCCACCTCCAGAGAGCGGTTTTCCAAAATATCCCCGGTTGTAAAGCTTGCTTCCCTCTGCTTCGTCTTCAACAAGAACTTTGTCTCCTTTTACAATACCGGGCATGGAGAGTGGATTGCGGACCTGGTTTATAGGTTTTTCATAATTCATGACCCACCAACGCATGAATTGCCAACCTAAAATGCTTTAAGCGATGGCGTATCTCCCACCTTGAGGATTGACATGCCCCACCCCGTAAAATTACTGGAAAAAAACCTCGGAAAGCAGATTGAACTCCATCTCAAGGACGGCAGGACGCTCAAAGGACGGCTTGATGGATTCGACGATTACATGAATCTCGTCCTGGAAGATGCAGAGGAGACGACGAAGGAATCCCAAAGGCGGCTGGGCAAGATAATCCTACGAGGCAACAACGTCGTCACCATCCAGCCCGTCTGATTCCACGTCAGAAAGCTTTTAGATTGATTAGCGTTTTTACCTATGATGGAGGAAATCCTGACAGAGACGGTCATCCGCATACGACGTGAAGAAAGGAGGAGCAGGGTCCTTACCGAAATTGAACGCCATTTTTACGAAAGGGTCAGGAATACGCTTGAGTTGTACTCCCAGAAAATAAAAGACGCTCGAGACAAGGGGGAGGATGACAAGCTTTACCTGCTCATGAATGACAAGAAGACCATCGAGAGCCGCACTGAAGAGATATTCCGAATCCGGGAACTGAAGTTATGCCGACTTGCCCAGATCAAATCCGCAGGCGGTTCGCCAGACCTTTCCAAAGTGAATCCCGAAGAGATGCCTTATTTCAACCATCTCGTGAATCTAATGAAGAACGGAATCGAGGCATTGGTCAAAGGAAAGGAAGTTGATTTTGCACGCCAACCCGAAATGATGGTTCAAGAGAAAGAGGAACCAACTCCACCTGAAAGTGCGTCCGTGGAAAAAAAGGAAATTAAGGCAACCGGTGAAGAAGCAGCCCCAAAGAAAGCAAAAGCAGAACTGGAAGAGGAGAAAGAAGAAGAGAAAGGGCCATTGGACAAGGTCAGGAAAACGCCCAGTGAGGACATGGTGATACTGCTTGCCATTGACGACCTGCCTCCCATCGCCGGTTACCAAAAGGATTTTGAAATAAAAAAACACGACGTGGTCAATGTTCATAAAAACCGTGCTTCCATCTTACTGACGACGGGGCGGGTCAAAAAGATAGGCGGATGAGATTCGTCACCGTACCTTCTCCCTTATCATTTTCACGTTGTCTTTTCCCGTTTCCGTAAGACCGTAGATTATGTATTTTCCATCCCTCCGGCCTTCTATCATCCCTCCATCCTTGAGAATGCCAAGATGGTACGATAGCTTCGAATCGGAAAGACCGGTTATCTCTTTCAATATGCAAACGCACAGGGGGGCCTTGTCCAAGGAGAGGAGTATCTGGAGCCTCCCCTCATCGGAAATGATTGAAAAGGTCCGGGCCGTTTCCATCAAATCATCTTTGCCAGGGATGGCCTTGATGAATTGGTTTGTGCCTCCGCATTCTCTCATGCATTCTTTCACCTTTCCGGGAAGTTCCATGGGATCACCGTTACACGACAATCAGTAGAAAGTAATAAATATTATTTCAACTTTTCTTGAAATGATGTTGGAAGGCGATGCAGAATGACGGACCCCCTGCTTCAGATGGTTCGATACCTGCTGTATGACCTTATCGGGATGGACCGGTTGGCGTCACACAGCGGAGCCGTGGAATTCTTCATCTACGACGTCATCAAGATTTTCCTTCTCCTCACGGCAATGATATTCATCGTTTCATATCTTCGGACATACATCACGCCAGAAAAGGCCCGGAAATTACTCGGCGAAAGGAGGGGAATCCAGTATCACCTATTGGCATCCCTCATCGGCGTTGTGACGCCGTTCTGTTCCTGCTCATCCGTGCCCATCTTCATAGGTTTTGTCGGAGCAGGGGTTCCTCTGGGCGTCACCTTCTCCTTCCTGATAACCTCGCCCATGGTCAACGAAGCGGCCATCGCCGTTCTGGCGGGAACTCTCGGTTGGAAAGCCACCGCAGTTTATGTCTTGGGGGGCGTGGCAATAGGAACCATCGGAGGATACGTCATCGGCAAATTGGGGCTTGAAGAGTACGTTGAAGAATTCGTGTACGGAGTCGAGGTCGGTAAAACAAATGATGGGCATTCGATGACCCAGAAGGAAAGGCTCGTAGAGGGTAAGCACGGCGTTGCAGACATCGTTGGAAAGGTCTGGATATACATAATCATAGGCGTGGGCATCGGTGCCCTCTTTCACGGATATGCCCCCGAAGGCATCATGGCAAGGATTGCTGGAGAAGACCAATATTGGGCCGTTCCTGCAGCCGTTCTCATAGGCGTTCCCGTC
>CAZPOY010000105.1:0-5759 GCA_964588345.1 uncultured Thermoplasmata archaeon | reverse complement strand
AACCAAGCATATTACCCGCCAACCTTCCGCCCTCCATACATATATTCGCTTCTACCCACCCCTAAAACAAGAATGAATGCAGGGTTCTAAAGGAATTTTTCCTGTGCTCACTTGAAGAGCACTCACACAAAAAAATCCCGCCAACCGTCCTCCCACCATACATATATTCGCTTCCACCCACCCTTAAAATATGGGCGAATGAAGGCGTTCAAGGAATTTTTCCTGTGCTCACTTGAAGAGCACTCACGCAATGAAAAACAATTTACATCAACTCAAGGGATGTACTGCAAATTCCATTTAGGTCCGTTTGGATGAGTTTCTATCAATCTCTAGTTTCTTTCAAGAGGACCGGTTGCCCACGAGAAGAACCTCACAGTTTTTCTTCCGTCATCCGGACGATTTCCTCGCTTTTTTGCCGGCAACCATCTCGGTATTGGGTCGCTTCTTGCAATTTCTCTTGGCCCCATTCCTTGTCATCTACGGAAGGAAGGTTTATCTTGACGTTCATCCAGGCACCGTGGCATGCCGAAGCTGCCATCAGGGCCCCCACGCCTCCGTCTGAAACCGAAGCGGGATTTCCCTTCTTCACAACGGCCTCTGCAAGGTCCATCATCTCATGGCAAAGTTTGCACACCCTAAGCGGGACCTCAACGGCTTTCTTGTTGGCTCTCTGAATTCGGGCCTTGTCCTTAGACCTTGCCGCAGCCATCACTTCGTTGAACGCCTCGGTATCGTCGTCAACGGCATTCACCAGTGCTTTCTTGATGTCTTGGGCTTTCTTTCCCACGTCCCACATCTCATCGTAGCGCCCTTCGAACTTCCTTTTGTCGCATGTCAGGGCCGCCACCATTGCCGTGAGACCAGCCCCCATGGCTCCGGCCATGGCCGAAACGCTCCCGCCTCCTGGAGCAGGCGAGTTGGATGCCAACTCGTTCATGAAGTCATGGCAGGTCATCGAAACCAGAGGCCTATCTTGGGCTATCCGGTATTCTATTATCTTCTCATTTGGGTCAAAATCTGAAAGTTCATCCAGCCCCATGGACTGAACCGCGGTCGTAATGAGGTCCTCTTCGCTGATGCCAGGGGTCCTGTCCTGTTTTTCACGATAATAGCGCCCGACCTCAAGTATCGATTCCAGAGGAACTAGGCCCACGACCTCGCTTCCGGTCACCCGTACGCCAATCTCCCGTGCCTCTTCTCTGCACGCTTCGAAAACCTTCCAGAGTGGCGTTTTCTTGTAATTGGTGAGGTTGATGGAAACCTGGGCCCGGTTGTATTCGGGAATGACCCATCCGATGGCTTTTACGTAATCCAGCGTATTCTTCACCGGTTCGAACATGACGTTGCCGTTCTCGTCCTTTACGGGATTGCCCTCATCGTCCCGGACCCATCGCCCCTTTTCCTTGATGTTCAGGGAGATGATTTTTGCCCACCGCTTGTGCTTGCTATTCAAGTTGACGTTGTATGCAATTAGGAATTCCCTGGCCCCCATGGCCGTTGCGCCACACTTGGGATTGAATTTTGGTTCACCGTAGTCCGGGTTCCAATAAGGGTCGCCAAAGCGGTCCTTCAACCCCTCGTATTCGCCTTTTCGCACCTTGGCCAGATTCTGCCATTCGTCCTTGGAAGCGGAGTTCTCGTAAAGATACACGGGAATCCCCAGTTCTTCCCCTACGCGTTTGCCCACCTCTTTGGATATTGCCACGCAATCCTCCATGCTGACGCCTTTTACGGGTATGAACGGGCAAACGTCGGTGGCACCCATGCGGGGATGGGCACCCTTGTGCTTGGTCATGTCTATGACTTCGGAGGCCTTTTTGATGCACCTGAAAGCAGCTTCCTTGACACCTTCGGGAGAACCCACCATGGTGACCACGGTACGGTTCGTTTCAAAGCCCGGGTCCACATCCAAAAGATGCACGTCTTCGACTTCCTCGATGACGCCGGTAATCTGCTTGATGACGTTTTCGTCTCTTCCTTCGCTGAAATTCGGAACGCACTCGACGATCTTTTCCATGATATCACGCGATAAATCAAGCCCGTGGATTTAAGATTTGGCGTCACGATGTGCCCGTTTTTGTTAAGATGTCATCATGCCTCAATTGTCATAATCCCTGATGGCCTCTTCATAGACCTTCAGGGTCTTTTGAGCAGTAATCTCCCATGTGTAACGCTTCTCAACAAGCTCCCGGCCATTTTCTCCCATCCTTCTTGCTTCATCGGGGTTTCTAACCAGACGAACCATGGCTTCTGCCAGGCCCCGGGGGTCCTGCGAAGCGACGACAAGAGCGTTTTCCTCGTTGGTAACAACGTCGGGAATGCCGCCAACGGGCGTAGTGATGACGGGCATTCTGCATGCCCATGCTTCCAGAAGCGTTAAGGGAAGCCCTTCCCAGACCGATGGAAGAACGAAGGCAGAACATGAAGCGTACAGTTCGTGCAATTTCTCCTCGGAAGTCCTCCCGTGGAAGATTACCTGATTTCCAATGTTGAGGAAATGGGCCGATTCCTTCAATTTGCGTTCAAGGGGACCTTCGCCCACAACGTGCACCGTGATTTCAACGCCCGCCCTATTGGCGTAGGATACGGCTTTTAGCAGGTACGGAAGCCCTTTTTGATGAACGAGCCGCCCGACGAACAGGAAAGCATTTTCTTTCCGTTTTCCCCCCTTCTCCACGAAGTTGAATCTTTCCAGGTCCACGCCGTTTGGAACATAGCGGATGTCGGATGTGTCCTTCCCCAGCATCTTGGAAAGTCGGACCATGTGCATGTCCACGGATATGGTCTTGGTATGGTTCAGGTAATTCACCTTCTTCTCGATGAAACGGTAAAGCCGGGCTTGCAGTTTCGAATCCGTAAGTTCCCGCCAGTGACCATAGTATATCCCGTGTACCGTATTGACCGAAGGTATCTTCCTCTTCATGGCAATCCATCTTACGGGAATTCCCGCCAGGAACGACTGTCCGTGCACCAGGTCGAAATCATCAGGCAATCGCTTTGCCGACCGGTAAGCGGATAACGGGTAGGTCAACCGGAGAAACGTGTTTTCAAACTCACCCCGCTTGTGCCTTCTAAGCACCTTCATCTTGCCGTCGTGGAGGGTCTCATCCCGCTTTTCAGCATGCTTTCCGTCCTTGGTAAGGTCCCGGGTGAGAAGGGTGACCTCAACGCCCTTTTTGACAAGTTCCCTGGACAGTGCCTTTATGTGGTACTCTCCACCACCCACCGTGGGAAACCATCGTTCCGAGAGCATGAGAACGCGCATGGATGGTCAAGTTGTTCAGGTCATAAAATCCTTGCCCATTCCTTATATATCCGTGAAACATTGGACGAATCGTGTCCCGAGTACTCATAACGGGCTCCTCGGGCCAGGTGGGTTCATGCCTGGTGGAGGAGATGAAGGATGACCACCAAATCATAGGCATCGACAAAAGGCCCGACCCGGCCCACACCCAGATTGTAGGTGACGTCCGTACCAATGCCCTGCTTGAAAATGTCCCTGCTGACATACTCATTCACTGCGCAGCGCAGATAGAGGTGCCTTTTTCCGTGGATGACCCGGTGGAAGATGCATCCAACAACATCGAAGGGACCCTGATGATGCTGGAACACGCCAGACATGCTGGGGTCCGTCATTTCATTTATTTTTCAACGGCTGCCGTTTACGGCGACCCGGAAGAACTTCCCATAAAGGAAAATGCCCCGGTCAGTCCCATGAGTCCGTACGGCCTTTCAAAACACACCGGCGAACGCTATGCTCGGTTGTATTCGGATATTTTCGGGCTCAAGGTATGCGTCATTCGCCCCTTCAACATCTGGTCGGAAAGGCAGCGGTACGGCGTGGTCAAGGCGTTTAGCAATAAAGCCAGGGCCAAAGAGTCACTGGTGATATACGGGTCGGGGGAACAGACCCGGGATTTCATCCACGTTTCCGACGTTGTTGCCCTTGTTCGCAAGGTGATGGACAAACCCAGGGATTTCGACGTCGTCAACGCATGCACGGGAAGACCCGTGAGCATAAACGAGTTGGCGACGGCTTTTCTGGACAAGTATGATTATGACGCCCCCATCATGAGGGAACCCCCCATGGAAGGCGACATCCTGGAGAGCATCGGCGACCCATCCCATGCCGAGGAATACGGCTTTTCGGCTTCGAAGGACATACTTGACGTACTGAAAGAATCGGAAGAGGTTTATCCATGAGAATGACATTTCTTGGAACCGGAGGCGGACGTTTTGCGACGGTGAGACAGACTCGTTGGACCGGCGGACTTTACATTCAGGAAAAAGGCCAGAACATCCACGTGGACCCGGGCCCGGGAGGACTTGTGAACATGAGAAAGCTTGACATGGACCCTCAGAAGACGGACCTTCTTTTTGTCTCGCACCGGCATCCCGACCATTGCACAGATGTGGAGATAATGATAGTGGCCATGACAGCGGGAATCAGGGTACCTCACGGGATGCTCCTGGGTTCTCAAAGCGTCATTGAGGGGATGAAGGACGAAAGCCCGACGGTGTCCCCGTATCTCCAGAAGAAGTTGAAGACGAACCTGGTGATGTTTCCAGGAGACAAAGTGTCCAAAAACGGCATCTCCATAACGGCCAAGCCCGCCTATCATTCCGACCCCTCGACCATCGGTTTTATCTTGGAAGGCGACCGGACAACGCTTGGATACATTCCCGACACCGACTACCACAAATCCCTTGATGAAGAATACAAGGATTGCGACGTTCTTGTCGCTTCACTAACAAGGCCTAGAAAGAGCAGGGTTCCTTTCCACCTTTCAACCGAAGACGTGAGAAAGATAATCGAAGGGGCGTCGCCAAAGGAGGTCTTTCTAACTCATTTTGGCGAAAGGATGCTTAGGCAAGGTCCCGAAAAGGAATCGGCCTGGCTCGAAGACAAGACCGGCGTAAAGACGCACTCAGCAACGGATGGAATGGTAGTGGAGATAGGCAACGGTTTTTCAATCATAAAATAACATAATAATCATTTTATCCCCTGCAAAACCGGTTTTCTTTTGAGAAAAGTTAATTACAAGTTAATACATTATGACGATTTGATGTTAGACCGAGACCTTACCAAAGCGGAAAAAGAAACGTTGCTTGGACTTGTGAGGAATCCAACGCTAAATAACAGAGAACTGGCCGAGGCAATTGGTCAGAAACCACCCACGGTAACGGCCATATGCCGCCGGCTTCGAGAGAACAGGGTGTACAAGACCGTTAGGATGCCCCTTATGAGCAAGTTGGGATGGGAAATACTCGGATTCGCATGGGCGGACCTTAGCATCTTTGCCAACGTCGAGGACGTTCTCCTCAAGGCCGTGGAATCGGTAAAGGATACTTCCTCCTTCATAACGATAATCGATGGAAGCAAGATGGCAGTAATCTTTTACGCCAGGGATTACACGATGGCCCAGGAGATTAAGAACCACATTCTTTCCCAGAAGAACATCACGGAGATTGTGGAAGGAGACCTGAATTTCCTCCTGATGCCCCTGAAGCTTACGACGTTTCATCGATTTTTCGATTTTGGACCTTTGCTGTCCAATCATTTCGACGAAGAGGAAAATGACGTTCCCATCATGGAACCACCTGAGGAATACCGTAAATTCACCAGCACCGAATCCGCCGTTCTCAGAGGCCTTGTCGAATTTCCCGAATACAGCGACAAGGACGTCGCCAACGAATGCGGTTCATCAAGGCAGACCGTTTCCCGCTTGAGAAAGGAGTTCGAGGACGAGGGCATCATA
>CAZPOY010000104.1:0-5814 GCA_964588345.1 uncultured Thermoplasmata archaeon | reverse complement strand
TAAACGGCGGGGGTAACTATGACCCTCTTAAGGTAGCGTAATACCTTGCCGCTTAATTGGCGGCTTGCATGAAGGCCCAACGAGAGCTCTACTGTCCCCGCCTGGAACCTGGTGAAACTGACCATACTGGCGCACAGTCCAGTACCTTCCAGCTGAAAGCGAAGACCCCGTGGAGCTTTACTGCAACCTGTCGCTGTAATATGGAAGTAATTGTATAGTGTAGGCGGGAGACGCTACACAGGTGCGTGCGCCAGCATGTCGCCGAGTCGCCAATGTAACACCGCTCTTTTAGTTTCGTATTACTTACCTCTTCGGAGGGACACCGATAGGTGGGCAGTTTGGGTGGGGCGCCACGCCCTCAAAAAGATATCAAGGGCGCCCAAAGGTCGGCTCAGATAGGTCAGAAATCTATCGATGAGTGCAAAGGCAAAAGCCGGCTTGACGTGAATTGGCCCAACAACAATTCACGATACGAAAGTAGGGCTTAGCGAACCAATGTGCCTCATATTTGGGGGCCATTGATGACAGAAAAGTTACCCCGGGGATAATTGTGTCGTCTCCAGCAAGAGTTCATATCGACCTGGAGGCTTGCTACTTCGATGTCGGCTCTTCCTATCCTGGCGGTGAAGAAGCTGCCAAGGGTGGGGTTGTTCGCCCATTAAAAGGGATCGTGAGCTGGGTTTATACCGTCGTGAGACAGGTGTTTTGCTTTTCGTTGGAAGCGTCTATGGTGTCTGAGGGGAAGGAGCCTTTAGTACGAGAGGAACAAGGCGTCGCTGCCTCTAGTCATCCAGTTGTCCGGCAGGGCAGGCTGGGTAGCCACGCAGTAGACGGATAAGAGCTGAAAGCATCTAAGCTCGAAGCCGCCCTCAAGACGAGACACCTCAGGACCCTCATATAACATGAGTTTGATAGAGACGGGATGTAAGTGTCGAGGTTCGCCGAGGCATTCAGTCCGCGTCAACTAACGTCCAAGCCACAAATTCGCTCGTGGCTTTTGCAGTCAAACAGGTCTGCATGTGACTTTTTTCTTTTTTTTAAAAATTGAAAAAATAACGGATAATAGCAGAATTGCTGAAAAAATTAATCAATTCAACTTTTGGATTTCATTTCCTTGAGCTTGGCAATCCTATCTTCCTTCTTCTTGTTCTCAAGATACTCCAGGGCGGCGAACATCCCTGGAAGGTGGCCTTTTTCAATGGGAATGGGCTCTATCTGACCCTCAAAAAAATCAGGTATCTCAATGGGCGTGGGATTTTTATCGTGCCTCACAAAGTAATGTTCCGAAATGCAAAAAGCTATTTCCGTTTCTTCCCGGACCATTCGATGATGCATGTAAACGAATAGACCTAGGCAACCGAGGAAATGTGAGTGTATGACTACGGCTTCACCGCCTTTTGCCTGCTTCATACGATGAATATAGGTGTCCTGGACCCACAAACCGTACCCCCGTTCCGTCAAAAATGCATCTCCAATGCCGTAAAGCTCCTGGAGGGCTGACCGACCCTTCTCAAAATATTGGGCGTGAAAGGCGTTGTTGAGATGGCCGTATATGTCTGAATGTTCCTCCAGGACTTCAAGTTGGACTTCGGATTCGTTCATGATGGGTTATTGGCTGTTTACCATATTATTTTTACCGGATAACGACCATGGATTTTTCTCTAGGTAAATCCTAAAATTTTTTGGAAAAAATTATCAATGACGGAGATATCTTCTTTGCAATGAAGGTAATCGACGTTGCAGATATCTCGAAAAGCTTTGGGAATAACAAAATTCTAGATGACGTGTCCTTCACGATTGGAAAAGGCTCGATTTTCGGTTTTTTCGGAAGAAACGGCGCTGGAAAAACCACTACACTACGTATTATGCTCGGACTTTTAGAAGCAGATGGTGGAGACGCAAGAATTTTTGGCAAACGATATTCTGAAAACCGGGAAATACGAAAAAGGACCGGCGTTTTGCTTGAGGAAGCAGGCACCTACGATCTTATGACCGCTGTCCAAAACCTGGATTATTACGCCAGAATATACGAAATCCCGGACAAAGAGAAAAGGATAGAAAGAGTCCTCAACCTGGCAAATCTGGAGAGTAAGCGGGACATGAAAGTTGGAAGGTTTTCTACAGGAATGAAAAAGAAGATGGGGCTTTCAAGGGCCCTTCTTCATGAACCAGACCTGCTCCTCCTCGATGAACCGACCGCTGGACTCGACCCTGAGGCGCTGATTGACTTCAGGGACTTATTCCTCAACCTCTCCTGCAAAGAGGGTATCACCATTTTCATGAACACACACAATCTGGACGAGGCTCAGAAGGTCTGCACGCATATTGCAATATTGCACGACAAGAAAATCGCTTTATCGGGAGAAATGAAAGATGTCTTGGTAAAATATGGCACCGATTCTCTGGAAGAGGTCTATCTGGATGTGGTCAGGAGGCGGAAAAAATGAAGATATTGGCTCTTGCATTTCTTGAGCTGAAAAAAATCCTCCACAACAAGAAGAACCTCGTCATAAGCATCGTAATCGTCCTCTTCTGGACGCTCATCCTCGTTCCTGGTTACATGAATGAAGAAATAGGTGGTATGGACGGTTTCATTTCCAATTCCGTTTTCTTCATGGCAACAGCAGTTGGCATCTTTATCTGCCTAATGTATTCTGGAGCCATATTTCTAAATGAAAAGAGAGAAAAGACCGTAGAGACCCTGTTGTGTTCTCCTATCACGCTGAAGGAAATCTGGCTCAGCAAAACCATCGCCGCTACGATTCCCGCGGTGACAGCCAGCTGGATTTCTTCAGCAATCCTATTTATCAGCATTTCCATAATCAAAGGAGATGTGACGTTTCCGGAGCCGGAACTGGCAATATACCTTGTCTTTTTGGTACCTGTAATACTTCTTTCGGCAATAGGCCTTCTGGGATTTTTCCAATTCCTATTCGGTATGAAAGAGAACCGAATAGTATCGATGCTCTTGATGGTGGCCCTCTTCGCCGGCCTTGGAGGAATGACCTCCATCTCCACCCAATCGAATTTCGTACACTGGCTCACCATACTTGTCAGCGGAATTGTGGCCTTCGGGTTGCTGGCACTTACAGGTTACCTTACCAGATTCCTAAAAAAGGAAAAGATAGTCACCACACTGGAAGAATGAGTGACTTTCAATTCTTGAATCCATTGCAGATTTCAGGTTCACGCGTTCTTCTCGATCTCCGCATCAACCATCTTCGCATTGGGTACGCCCACGGTCTTGCCTTCAGGCGTATTGATTAGGGTATGGTAAGCCGTTATCTTCTTGACCGTTCCCCGGGGCTGTCCATTGATGACTACGGTGTCGCCCTCTTTTGCCGTTGCTACAATCTGGTAATAGGCACCAAGATTGAGGGACGTATCCTTAAGCCCATAGGCGAGTATGAAAGCAAGTCCAAGAAGCATGCTTCCCGTTCCCACGAAGAATGCAATGTAGAGTATCATCGTTTCAATGCCAAACTGGGAAAGGGCCATTACGATGGCTATGAATATTATCAATGCCTTGGCTCCGTTTCCAAGAACGCCCTTCATGGGGAAGGACCTATCAAGAACCTGTTTTTCGACGAAGCCCTTGACCCATTCTCCAAGGTATATGCCGACGATGGCTATGGCCACACCGATGACTACGTTGGGAAGGAAAAGTATGAGCGTGTTGATGAGATTGGAGATGTAAGGAAGGTCAATTATGCTGACGGCAATTTGGAGGAATACGAGAGCCACGAAAAGCTGAATGAATATCTTCGTGATTTTGAGTATCCTGAATTGCTTCATCTTAAGTTGCCTGTCAACGGGTCTGAGCCATCGGTCTACGCCAAGCCGGCGAAGTCCTCGTACGATGTAATCTCCCGTGATTGAACCAACCCAGAGGCCCACCATGAATACGACAATGGCAAGCAGTATCTTCTGAATGTACATGGCAATGGGCGCGATGATTATTTCTGCGCTGCTTATGCCCAGATAACCCAATGCAAATTGCAATGAAATGGCTATCACGTACCAGAAAATGAAGAATCCTACAAAGCCGCTTGAACCCTTGAAAGAACGAAGGTAGCGGTTTATGCCAACCCTTTCCATGGCAATGTCAAACCGGATGTTTCGAAGCAATTTCACGGCGATGAACTTCAGTATCCACGCCAGTATTATTCCAAGAATTAATATGACCACAAAAGCGAAAATTCCGTCCAAGCTATCCAGAAAGCTAGAAAAAACGCCTTCGATAACAAGACCCGCTTCCTGAGACCAGGTGGGGCCCTCCGTTGATTCTTCCTTGACAACATCACCTTCGATGGTTTCGTCAAAAACGCCGTCGTCATCGTAATCTATCAGTGTCACAACCCTATCTGTTTCACCATCTTGATTGCTATCTATCTCCAACCGTTTGGTGGTTACGGCATTTGCACTGGGTATGATTACCATCAAAAAGACCAGCGACACAGCAAATACTGCAAGCAACAGATTCCTTTTTTTCATTTGAATTCCTCCAAATTAAACAGATTTCCATTATATTAATAGTTTGCGAATGCTTAATTAAGCATTTGTAAATCAAAATCCGTCGTCCCTTCCAACAGTGCCAACGGTTCCTCATCATCGATTTCATCATCGGTAATGAGCCCAAGTATCATGTTGAGTACGTCCTTTATCTGGCGTATCTCGTATCTCAGCTTTTCGATCTCTTCAAGAAGCTCCTGCTCTCTCTTGTTCATCATTATTCTCCTGATATTGCATGCATAGAATTTTACAGGTTCTTATTTCTTTTGCCCGAAAAGAACGTCCGCCCGCTTTTGATATCCGTAATCACTGGCGGTTTTCCTCTCCTCAACCCTTTCGCATCGAGAACAGTACAGTTCTTCGCTCCTCACTTCCAGGTCACCGCGGCATTTCAAGCATCTTGCAAGCACCACTCCAAGGTCTTCACCCTCTGTGGTAAGCTGGAGCGATGGCTTGGACTTTATCACCCTGGCCCGGATTATGTCCCCGAGTCGGTACTGGTAACCCACATTGTCCACGAAATCCTTTGAGATGTTGGAGATGTGCAGCGTACCGATGCTGTCCCCCGATATCTGACGGGGGGTCTTCTCCGTTCTTTCGACCCTCACGTTCACCATCGAATTCCGCAGTTCTATCACTTCAGCAATGACGATGTCTCCATCGGCCAATTCAGCCGGCCCGTTCATCGGTTCCACGGATACCATCATCTCAGTCCTGTCAAAGCGTGCGCTTCCCAGTATTTTCGAACGAATGTGATTGCCTTCCACGTACGTTCCCTTGCCCGGCAGAAATTCTTCTGTGGTGCCTAGTATGTCTCCAGGGTACGTCCGGTCCTTTCGGTCCATCAAAATCACAATCTTCTCATGTGTATTAAAATTCATCTTTCTATCTTTACCAACATGACCTTTTGAACGACCCGTTCCTTGCGATGGAAATCGTAAATGCGGGGTATCAGCACTTCCGCATCCTCACACCATGCAACTTTTGCCCCATGTTCTTCGACGAACTTTTCAAGAAAAGAAGCGGAATTCTCATTGTGAATGGAATAAACGACTTCGGACATCTCCATGGCCTTGCTAAGAAATGCCCGGTCCGCATGCTTGTTCTGGGCTCCAAAAGGGGGGTTCATGAAAATCGTATCGAAACGACCTTCAACCTCAGCGACGTCCTTGACGAAAAACTCAACGTTGGAGAGAGAAAGTTTCTTTGCCCATCCCTTGGCCTCCTCCAATGCTTTTTGGTCCAGGTCGAACCCGAAAGCGTTATTTGCTCCAAGAAGGGCCGCTCCAATGGCAAATATGC
>CAZPOY010000103.1:0-5851 GCA_964588345.1 uncultured Thermoplasmata archaeon | reverse complement strand
AGTTGTGCAGATTTTCGATTTCAAGTGACGCCCCGCCGGTTCCTATGGAATAAGGCAGGAAATAGGTGTCACCGGCGTAATCCCTGGCTCCGATGCCAAAGTAAAATTCGTCCCCCTTCTCGATGCCCATGTCCTTCCATGGGAACCCCACTTCCATCCGGGATTCCTTTACGGCCAGGGAAACGCCGGTCTGGGTGGCCATGTCGTTGAGGTCGTATATCCTTCCCGTGGTGGGATTCATTTCGAATTTGTATGAACTTACTTTGCCGCCCCAGCCGTCCACGGTCAATATGGCATCCACTCCGAGATTCTCCGCCGGAAAGCCCGTGAATGCATCGTTGTCAAGGTCGAAATACACGAAGAAGCGGTCCATCCTGGAATCATTTAGCAAAGCCCCGCCCTGAAGCATCGTGCCTTTTACCTCGGTCATCAATTTCAATTGGTCGGCTTCTTCTATCGTCTTGACCTCAATGACGGCGATGTTGCTGTTGACGTCGGACACGTCCCGGGTTCCTTGAATGCCGTTGACGTTGTCCCATTCCCAGAATTGCCCTTCAATGGCGGGCTGTGGAGGCCCTTCAGGTATGAATACATAAACATTTGATAGAGGGATGGCCAGCAATATGGCCAGAAGCAATGGTATTATGAAAAGTTTCCATCGGCCTTCTCTGGCCCTTGACATGTGCCTCACCGTTCCGATGCCGTTGGTCAATCCGATGCCGTTGGTGAGTCCGTTTGTCATTCCCGACCGTATCTCTCCGAATTGAGTTGAAATTCCGTTGGTTTTTCCCGGTCCCGACCAATTATTTCCCCCCATGCCATTGGTCCTGCCTTGACCGTTCGTGAGTCCATTGGTCCTGCCGACCCCATTGGTAAGACCGTTGGTCCTGCCTACGCCGTTTGTTAGTCCATTGGTCCTGCCGACCCCGTTGGTAAGACCGTTGGTCCTGCCTACGCCGTTTGTTAATCCATTGGTCCGGCCGACTCCATTGGTCAGACCGTTGGTCCTGCCCGTTTTCTTGGGGGGAGGAGGGGGGATTTTTCTTTTCCTTGAAACTCCATTAGTCCTGCCCCTTTTTTCGGGTGGCGAAACCTCTCTCTTTTGGGAAAGGCCGTTTGTCATTCCTTTCCTTCCGGATATCTCCCTGCTCTTTCTGACGGTATTGTCGATGGCCGACCTTTCCGAGTCGGAAATGGGGACTTCCTTGGGCTTGCGGGGTTGCTTTTTGACCTTGGTGAGGTCTTTGGTGACTCCTTCAATGGCTTCTGCTTCTTTTGGAGATACTTCCGTCGTATCCAGCTTTGCCTTTTGGGGCCTTCCTTTTGAAGGGTCGTATGTTATTCCCTGAGCAATCCGTTCTTCTTCTTCAGAAACGTCCACGCTCCGCTTCCTTCTGACCTTCTTCTTCTCAAGGGTCGAATCAAGCAATTTCTGCTCATCGGGCGTGATGTCCATGGCGGGTTTTTTCACATTCCTCTTGCCCGCTAGTCCCATGACTTCCTGCTGGACCTTCTGCTGTTCGCTTCTCCATTTGTCTTCATCGGTGATTATTCCCTCAAGTTCGTCAAAAATCTCATCATCGGCTTCCATGTCTTCGATGAATTCCAGTCCACAGGAAGGGCACGCGTTTGCATCAGAAGGCACCTGTTTGTTGCAAAAAGGGCAAGCCACCATTTCCCCGGCTTGGTCGGCTTCCTCGAGAAATTCTGCTTCGTCGGTCCCGTATTCAGGTTCCATGGTTTCGAGACTTTTCATGAATGATTCAGCGGCTTTTTTGTGTAACCCCAAGCCACGGTATGCCTCTCCCAGCGCGTTGTAAACGTCATTGTTGGTAGGGTCGATGTCGATGACCTTGTTGAAGCATTTTACGGCTTCTTCGTATTTGCCAAGGTCCGAAAAAAGGACGCCCCGTGCAAACCATATCCTCTCGTTGTCGGGACTCTTTTTGAGAAGCTCTTCCTGCTTCTTCAGAATTTTCCTTTTTTCAGGAGGAATGTCGTCATCCTTGGAGCTCCTCTCCCAAGAGGCCATGAACTCCTCGGTGAATCTTCTCTCCTTGTCTTCTTTTTGCGACATCTATGAATGACCAGCAACTATTACAATATGAGGGTATAAGAATGTTATACTTGATGAATAACAATCAACGCCACTAATTTGACGAGGATTATAACAAAAAATTAAAGTCTAAGTCTTTTAGGAACCCTTATGGTGCCGGTCACTTCGCCCTTTTCGAATTTGACCAGAAGGTCCCTTTCTTCGGACAGGTCTGTTTCAACCTCGAATTGCTCGACGCGGAGCTGTTCTACGAGAAACGAGCGGTAATTGCGGTACCAATCCCGAGATGCTTCCAGAATTAGAGAGATTCTTTCAGAGGGGAAGACCCTTTTATTCCTTCCGTCCTTCTTGACGGTGACCATCTCCCCTTTTTGAAGTTCTTCAAGCCGATTTCTCAATGTGTTCCTGCTGATGCCAAGGTCAGTGACGATGTTTCCGGTGATGGAACCGGGTTCTTCAATCAAAATCCGGATGACCTGGCGATTCTTGAACTTCACAAGAAGTCTGACATCGTGAATGACCGAAAGGTCTGGATAGAGACCCAGAGGAAAATACAAGCGGTCGTCCCCTTCTTCCAAATAGTCGCATATCCCTCTTTTTGCCAGCTTCTCCAGATGCCACTGAATGGAAGACGAATTGACATCCAGGTATCTTGATATCTCTCCGTGTGTGAATGCAGGGTTCAAAATGAGGGATTGAGTTATATCAACCCTCTTTTCATTGTAAAATACAAGTTCATCAACGCTTTTTGGGAGAGTGTGAATGATGTCCCTATCCGATACCTTGGCTCTGAGCGATTCTCCAAGACTTTCTTTTTCCATCAACTCACTCCAGGCCGTATTCCTGCAACAGAAGGTCCAGCACCTGGTCGACGTTCATCCCTTCAATCATTTCCTCGCCTTCCATCTCCCGCACCGTTGAGACAAGGTCTTTGAGCACCCGGCCTGGGACATTCTTGATTTTCTTTTTCTCGACGTTGGAGATTCTCTTCTTCAACTTCTCCTGAAGTTCATGGAACGTTTCTTTTTCACCGCGCCGGTTCTCCAGTGGATGGATGATGATTCCGGCCCCCCGGATTATCGTGTAGGGATGAGCGAACTTGCTGTGCTTGGAAGAACGGCACTTGATTATTTTGAGGTTTCTGGTTTCAGGCGATTCCTGGGAGTTGTATCGAAGATGGATTACGTTGTCGCCCAGATACATGGGTATGGCGATTTCAGGGCTTGAAAGGTCCCCTGCGGTTCCATGTTCCTCCAGCGTGCAAAGCACCGTTCCGATTTTTCTCGTTTGCCTGAGCAGATACGAGATTAGTTCCCGCTGCTGGTATTTTTCCTTGACGGACCACATGACGGGAGTGAGAGGGTCGATGACGATTCGGGCGTCGTGTCCTTCCCATGAACGTACGAAATCAGACAATTCGTTCCTTATGAAATCGGAAAACTGCTTGCCACCCGCATCAACGAATACCATCTCACCGTTGTCGATTACGTTCTCAATGTTGGTCCAGCCCATCTGTTTAGTTTCTTTGATGATTTGCTCGGGCGTTTCGTCAAGGGTGATGAATATGGCATCCTGCCCTTGTTCGATTCCCCGACGCAAGAACTGCCAGGCGAAGGTGGTCTTGCCAGCCCCGGAAGCCCCTATGACGACCGTAGTGGAAAACTGGTTTATCCCTCCGTCCATGAGGGGATTGAAGCCGAATACCCCGGAAGGTATCTTTTTTAGCGGTCCCTGGTCACTGGTCTTCGGATTCATCTTTCTTTTCGGAAACGGTCACGCCTTCTGGAAAATATTTCAGTATTACGACGTCGCCTACGGATTGAACCCAGCGATACGGCACGGCAACGCTCATTGAATCCTCCACCAAGGTCGGATTCGTTTCCTCGATGAAGAGACTCTCGACTTTGCATTCCTCCACGTCGATGATCAGGTTCTTGATGTGTCCGAGAAAGACTCCCTTTTTCGTGTACGCTTCAACGTCCATAAGTTCTGTAATCATGGTGTCGGTCATTTTACTCCCATGGGGCATATTGAATCATTTTCTAATAAATGTTGTTAAAGATATTCTAGCATGTGTCTTTACGCTTCCTGTTGTTTTTTTGGATACGATGATTTTTCATTTTGCAATTAATAATTATGACATTCCTGCTATGACGAATTTCCTTAGGGATTGAGTGAATTATAAAAATTTTCGCATAAACTTATAAGTTCGAGCCGTCTTCTTGGATTAATGCATGGGAAGAGAAAACGTGGGAAGGTTGTCATAATAGGTGGGGGTCTTGGGGGCATTGCAGCAGCAATCACATGTGCCACCAAGGGTTTTCAAGTGGAACTATACGAAAAGAACGAGAAAATCGGTGGCAAGCTCAACGTCAAAGAGATGGATGGTTTTAGCTTCGATTTGGGCCCGTCGATAATCATCCTTCCTCAGTATTTTCGTCGGCTTTTCACAAGGGCTGGTAAGAAGATGGAGGATTATGTAGAATTCCTTGAGCTGAAACCTCACTGGAGGAACTTCTTCGAGGATGACGTCGTATTGGACCTCCATCCAGATGAGGAAGTAATGAATGAGGAACTAAACAATCTGGGCATTGAAGGCAAATCCTACTATGAATTCATGAATTACTCAAAACGTCTATTCAATTTTGCAGAGCAAGCATATTTCGAGGACGGTGCGGATACCGCAATGCAAATAATTCGCAGCCACGGGATAATTAAGGTGGTTAAGGGGGCGGATTTTTTTAGGTTGATGCATGACCGCGTTGCCAATCATGTAAAAGAGAAACACATGCAACTGGTCTTGGATTTCTTCATCAAGTATGTTGGTTCGTCACCTTATGACGCTCCCGCTTCCCTGAATTGCCTTCAGTACTGCCAGATGGGATTTGGCCTTTATTATGTCAAAGGAGGCATGTACAACCTTGCCAAGGCCTACCAGAAGTGTATGGAAGAACTTGGGGTTGCAATTCACTTGGGAAAAGAGGTCAAGGGGATAGACAAAGATGGGGACAGGGTTTCCGGGATACGCCTGGCAGACGGTAGCTCGGTAAGTGCGGACATAGTCGTTTCCAACATGGAAGTTATTCCTGCTTACAAAAAGCTCCTGCGTGAAAAACGGGGGAAGTTGATGAATCGATACGACAAAAAGTTTGAACCAGCGGCCTCGGGATTGGTCGTTCACCTGGGCTTGAAAAAGCGGTATCCTCAGTTGCATCATCACAACTTCTTTTTCTCAAAGGACCAAGAGCATTTTCTGGACCAGATACATCATAAGAAGGAACTTCCCGATGACCCGACAATATACCTCGTTTGCCCCACGAGAACCAATGAAGCCCTGGCCCCCAAAGGGCACGAAATAATCAAGATATTGCCGCACATCCCCCATGTCCAGAACCCGCCTTTCAGCCAAGCGGATTATGATGCTCTGAAGGAACGCGTTTATGACAAACTCGAAAGGATGGGGTTGGAGGGCCTGAGGGAGAACACGGTAGTCGAAGATGTCCTTGTTCCCGAAGATTTAGAACGCATGTATTATTCCAACAAAGGGGCCATCTACGGTGTCGTTTCCAATCGCAATCTCAATCTGGGGCTAAAGGCCCCGAAAAAGAGTAAAATTTACGAAAATCTCTACTTTGTGGGCGGAAGCGTGAACCCCGGCGGAGGAACATGCATGGTAGTTCTTTCGGGTCAGCATGTGGGGGACATGATAGATAGAGATTTTCCCAAATGAATGGAACCATCATGTGGCAATTCAATTATACGATGACTAGGATAAGCATGTGTGAAACGCAAGGA